>NZ_JBEPAM010000021.1:0-114946 GCF_040298605.1 Kitasatospora sp. NPDC001527
TGCGGGCGCATCACCGCGCCGGAGACGGAGATCGCGGCGCGGAACAGTCCCCGGGCCGACGGGGTGGCGAGCAGGGTCTGGACGGCGCCGCCGCCGCGCGGCCCGGTGCCCGGCCGGCCGCGTTCCGGGGCGGGCGGTCCTGCGCGGCGGACCAGGAGGCAACGGCGGATCAGGACACACCTCGGGGCCGGAGGTCAACGTTTACTTTCCCCGCCCGACCTCGCATAGTGGCAGGCCGAAACCGAGAGGGGAGCACTTCCTGTGCCGCAGGCCGAGGAGAACGTGGTACGCCAGGTCGAACTGGAGCGGGCGGAGGTGGCCGCCGTCGTCGCCCTGTTCGACGACCGGCTCGCCGACACCCGGGCGCAGCTCGCCGTGACGCTCGCGACGCGGGCGGAGGGCGCCACCGAGGCGTACGAGCGGCAGTCGGCGGCCGAACGGCTCGCCCGGGAGGTGCGGCGTCTCGAAGGCGCCGAGGGCGGCCTGGTGTTCGGGCGGATCGACCTGGCGGACGGGACGGCGCTGCGGATCGGCCGCCTGGGCCTGCAGCGCGCGGAGGAGGAGCTGCCGGCCCTGGTCGACTGGCGGGCGGACGCGGCGCGCGCGTTCTACGAGGCGACGCCGGTGCACTCGATGGGCCTGCGCCGCCGCCGCCACCTGCGGCTGACCGGGCGCACGGTCACCGGGATCAGCGACGAGCTGCTCGACGGCTCCGAGCCCACCGCCGAGGACGTGGTCGGCGACGGTCCGCTGGCCGCGGCGCTCCAGGAGCGGCGCACCGGGCGGATGGGCAGCGCGGTGGCCACGCTGCAGACGGAGCAGGACGCGATCGTCCGCTCGCCGCACCGCGGGGTCACCGTCGTCCAGGGCGGTCCCGGCACCGGCAAGACGGTGGTCGCGCTGCACCGCGCCGCCTACGTGCTCTACGCCTTCCCGAAGGCCGCCGAGCAGGGCGTCCTGGTGCTGGGGCCGAACGCCCGGTTCCTGGACTACATCGCGCAGGTGCTGCCCTCGCTCGGCGAGAACGACGTCGTGCTGGCGACCTGCGCCGAACTGGCCGTCGGCGCCGAGGCGTCCGGCGCCGCGGAGGCGGTCGCCGAACGGCCCCGGGTGGCCCGGCTCAAGGGCGACGCCGCGTTCGCCGACGCGCTGGCCGCGGTGGTGCGCGGGCGTCAGGCGCCGGACGGGGAGCTGGCGGTGCGCGTCGGGCAGGAGGACGTCCGGCTCGGCACGGCGGAGGTCGCCCGGGTCCGGGAGGCCGCCCGTGCCGGGGGCCTCGCCCACCACCGGGCCCGCCGGCTGTTCAAGGAGCTGCTGGTGGACGCCGTGACCGCCGAGCTGGCCCGGGGCGCCGCCGAGACGCTGGCGCGGATCGACGCCGAGGTCGCCGAGCTGACCGGCGTCGACCTCGACCGGGTCGCGGCGAGGGACCTGCGCAACCTGGGTCTGGAGCCCGGACCGGCCGACGAGGGCCCCGGGTTCGACGTGGACGCGATGCGGGCCGAGCTGCTCGACGACGCCCACATCGAGCGCGCCGTCGAGGAGCTGTGGCCGCGGCTGACGCCCGGTGCGGTGGTGGAGGCCCTGCTGGGCGATCGCGCGGCGCTGGCCGCTCACCTGCCGGCGTTCACGGCCGAGGAGCGCGCGCTGCTGCTGCGCGCCCTGGGCGCGCCGTGGACCGACGCCGACCTGCCGCTGCTCGACGAGGCGGCGAGCCTGCTCGACGGCCCGCCGAAGCGGTCCTTCGGCCACGTCGTGGTGGACGAGGCGCAGGAGTTCACCGCGCTCCAGTGGCGGATGGTGCTGCGGCGCTGCCCCGGCCGGTCGATGACGCTGGTCGGCGACTTCGCCCAGGCCGGTCCGGCGACCACCGCGCGCGGCTGGCACGAGGCGCTGGCCCCGCACCTCGGCGGCCGCTTCGACCTGCGCACGCTGACCGTCAGCTACCGCACCACCGAGGAGATCCTGGCCACCACCCGCGAACTGCTGGCCAGGATCGACCCGGACCAGCCGCCGGTGAGCTCGATCCGGCACGGCGAGCCGCCGCGCACCCTGGAGGCGACGCCCGCCGCGCTCGCCGGTGTCCTGGGCGCGGAGCTGCGCGCGCAGGCGGCCGCGCACCCGGGCGAGCTGATCGGTGTGGTCGGCCCGGACGCCTCGGTCGGCGCGCTGACGGAGGCGCTGGCGACGGTGGCGGCGGAGGCCGGAGCGGCGGAGCTCGTCCGGGTGGTGCCGGCCTCCGAGGCCCGGGGCCTGGAGTTCGACGCCGCCCTCGTCGTCGACCCCGGCGGGATCGCCGGCGCCCGCCCCGGCGGTGAGCGCGACCTGTACGTCGCGCTCACCCGGGCCACCAAGCGGCTGTGCACGATCGCCGTGCGGGAGGACGTCGCGCGGGAGGCCTGAGGCCCCTCCCCGGGGCGGGGGCCGCTCGCCCTCCGCCCCGGGGCCGGCTTCAGGCCCGGTAGGCGAGCAGGCCCATCATCCCGGCCTCGCCGTGGTAGGCGTTGTGGCAGTGCGTCATCCACCGCCCGGGGTTGTCGGCGTCGAAGTCGCAGGTCACCGTGCGGCCGGGCAGCACGATCACGGTGTCCTTGCGCGGCCCCTGCTCGCCGACCTGGAAGGTGTGGCCGTGTAGGTGCATCGGGTGCCACATCTCCGTGCGGTTGACGAACTCCAGGCGCACCCTTTCGCCGCCGCCGACCAGGAACGCGCGGGCGGCCGGGTCGGCCATGTCGAAGGGGCGGCCGTCGAGCGCCCAGTCGTAGCGGGCCATGCCGCCGGTCAGCTCGATCCGGTGGGTGCGGTCGGGCCTGCGGGACGGCAGCCGGACCTCGTCGGCGGCGCGCAGGGCGTCGGCGGCGAGGATCCGGCCGTTCAGCTCGGCGGGGCGGACGCTCTCGGCGGGCGCCTCGCCCGCGCCGGTGCGGACCAGGGCGCGGCCGGCGGCGTTCTTGCCCTCGGCGAGCGCGGTCAGCGGGAAGACGCCGTCCTGGAGGGTGACCAGGGCGTCGTAGCGCTCGCCCATGCCGACGAGCAGGGCGTCCACCTCCTCGTGCCGCACCGGGTAGCCGTCGGTGTGGGTGACGGTCAGCCGGTGCCCGCCCAGGGCGAGGCGGTAGGCGGTGTCGCCGCCCGCGTTGACGATCCGCAGCCGCACGCGCCGGCCCGGGCCGGAGCGGTACACCTCGGGGTCGGCGGCGATCCGGCCGTTCACCAGGTGGTGCGGGTAGCGGACGTCGCCGGCGTCGCCGCCCAGCAGCTCGCTGGTGGCGCCCATGAGCATGAACGACGGGCCCGGGCCGGAGGCGCCGTTCGTCCCGCCCGTGCCGCTCATGTCGTGGCCGCTCATCCCGCTCATGTCGTGGCCGCCGCCGCTGTCGCCGCCCATGCCCTTGCGGAGTTCGGCGAACGCCTGGTCGGGGGTGCCGGTGACGCCGTCCAGCCAGTCGTCCAGGACGACCACCCACTCCTCGTCGTACCCCAGGGGCTCCTGCGGGTCCTCGACGATCAGCGGTGCGTACAGGCCCCGGTCGAGCTGGACGCCGACGTGCGGGTGGAACCAGTAGGTGCCCGGCCGGTCGGTGACGAAGCGGTAGGTGAAGCTCGCGCCGGCCGCGACCGGCCGCATGGTGACCGGCGGGACCCCGTCCATGTCGTTGCGCAGCGCCAGGCCGTGCCAGTGCAGGGAGGTCGGGACGGGCAGGTGGTTGTTCAGCGTGGCGACCAGGGTGTCGCCGGCCGCGGTGCGGACGGCGGTGCCGGGCAGGGCTCCGAAGGTCCAGGTCGGGGCGGTGGTGCCGCCGCCCAGGTCGACGGTGTCGGCCGTCGCGGTGACGGTCACCGGGCGCTCCCGGCCGGTGCCGCGCCGCTTGGCCTCCGCCTCGGCGACGGGGCTGCCGGCGGGGTCGACGAGCGGCGGTGCGCCGGCCGCGTCCGAGCAGGCGGCGAGCAGGCCGGCGCCGGCGGCGCCCAGGCCCGCGAGCAGCAGGGAACGGCGGTTGACGGTGAATTCGGGCATCGAGGTCTCTCGGATGAGTGCGCGTCGGCACCGGCCTGGTCGGCCGTGCCGGTGGACAGGGCTGTCCGGCGGCGGGGGGCGGGAGGTGCCGCTCCCGGCCGCCGTGGGGCGCCTATCTGCGCGAGACCGAGAGGAGGTCGAGGTCGGGCGGCGGTGCGCCCGGCCAGGGGATGCCGCGCGCCGTCACCGGGCGGTGCGGCGCGGGGCCGGCCGGGGCCTCGGTGGCGAGGCGGGCCTGCGGCGGGGCGTCGAGCAGGACGCCGCGCGCGGGCGCCGTCGAGGAGCAGACCCGGTGTTCGGCGCAGGCCTGGGCCGGACGCTCGGCGACGGTCGCCGCCCGGTGGCCGGCCGCGCCGGGGTGGTGGGCGGTGGCCGCCGTGGCCATGGCGGCGTGCGGGGCCGGGTCGAGGCCGGCCGGCAGGCTGTGGTGGCCGATCAGCCCGAGGGCGGTCAGCAGGAGGAGGACGAGTGCCGCTCCCGCCGCACGGCGACGCGGGTCGCGCGAGGCAGGGGCGGCGGCCGGACACATGGCGGCCACTATACCGGGGGGCGGTATGTGGTCCGGGTAAGCCCGGACCACAGCTCCCCGACGCGGCGGGGCCGTTGGCGTCCTCGGCCGACCAGACCACCTGCGGCGGCCGGACGGCCGCGCAGAGCGGGTGCCCCCTGGCGTCGGTGAGCCCGAGCCGGCTCTCCGTCGCGGCCGGGCGCGGCGCCGGCACCCCGCTCGCCCGCGCGACGCCGGACCGTACGCCTCCGGCACCCGCCCGATCGACCGAATTTCCGCCGAAGGACCCCCACGAACTACTACACGCCTGTAGAGTCGGCTCCGACGGCCCGCACAGGAGGAGGAGCGATGACGGACCAGCCCCGGCAGCACACCGCGGTGGCCCGCCCGACCGCCGCGTCCGGATGGCAGCCGCCGGCGCACGAGGTGGAGCCGGCCTACCAGCCGGTCCAGATCAACCGGCCGGACGGCAGCTGGTCGGTCGGCCGGATCAACGCCTGGTGGCGCCCGGCCGGCGCCGAGGCGTGGTGCCGCGTCCGGGCGATGGGGCGCGGCGAGGCCCCGGCCTGGATGCCGTTCGACCCCGAGCGCCTGCTGCTGCTCCCGGCCGGCGGTATCTGACCGGACCTCGGGCTCAAGGGCCCGGGCGGCACGCCGGCTGCCGGCGCAGCAGGACGGCCACCTCGCGGTCGGTGACGTCCCGGAAGTCGTCGTACCAGGGGCCCGCCGCGTGCAGGTAGGTGGCCTCGCGCAGACAGAGCAGGACGTCGACGATCCGGCGCAGTGCCGCCGCCGAGCGCGCGTCGCACACCGGTGTGGCCAGCACCAGCCGCCGCGGCCCCCGGTCGCGCAGTGCGTGCACGGCGGCCGGGGTGACCGGCCCGAACACCACGCCGTCGGTGACCAGCAGCACCGTCCGGCCGTCCACCGGCAGGGGTGGCCTGCGGTCCCGGTACAGCTTCTCCAGCCGGTGCAGCTCCACCCGCTGGTGGGTGACCTCGGCCGCGAGGTCCTCCTCCGCGAGCCCGAGTCCGCGCATCGCCCGCCGGTTCAGCACCGGCGGGCTCTCGTCGGCGAGCGCGCCGAGCGGGGTGCCGTTGCCGGGCGCGTTGAGCGGGCGGGCCACCACGACGTCCAGCGGGGCCGCCAGCTCGCGCGCCACCTCGGCCGCGACCGCGACGCCGCCCGGGGCCAGTCCGACGACCACCGGTTCCTCCCCCGTGCGGGCGCGCAGGTAGTCGCGAGCCCGCCGGGCCAGCCTGTGCCCGGCGTCGCGGCGGTTGGTGAACAGCGCGGTCACGTGCTCCTCCTCGTCCGCGGGCAGCGGCCGGCCCCGGTCGCCGCCGTTGCCGTTGCCGTTGCCGTTGCGCGCCTACCCCGGGGCGCCGTCGGCACACACCGTGGTCGCGGCCGGTGCGACCGATTCCACGGATCGGGAGAAGCGCCTGGTCGGCGGGCGGTTTCGGGCGACGGACGGCGGTGATCGTCGGTGACCACTGCGGGGGTCCGCCGGTCCGCTCCCGCCGGACGGCGAGCGCGACGGCGGCGGCCGCGGCCAGGAGGGACCGGCGGTCGGGGCCCGCCCGGCGTCCGGCCACGGCCGCCGTCACAGCTCGCGGAGGGCCGGGAGCAGCGCGGTTTCGGCCCAGTCCAGGAACGGCCGCTGCGACTGTCCGCCGACCTGCACCAGGGCGACCTCGGTGAACCCCGCCTCCACGTAGGGGCGCACGGCGTCCACGAAGGTCTCGACGTCGTCGCCGCACGGGATCGCGGCGGCCACGTCCTCGGGCCGCACGAACCGGCTCGCGGCCGCGAAGGAGGCCGGTCCGGGGAGTTCGGAGTTGACCTTCCAGCCGCCGCCGAACCAGCGGAACTCGGCGTGCGCGCGGGCCACCGCGGCGTCGCGGTCCCGGTCGTGGCAGACCGGCAACTGGCCCACCCGCGGTTTGCCCGCGCCGCCGTGCCGGTCGAAGGCCTCGACCAGCTCGCGCTCGGGCTCGACGGCGATCACCAGGTCGGCCAGCTCGCCCGCGATCCGGCAGGACTGCGGCCCGGACACCGCGATGCCGATGGGCGGCGGCCGGTCGGGCACGTCCCACAGCCGGGCGGACTCCACCTGGAAGTGCCGGCCGCGGTGGTTGACGTAGCCGCCCGCGAACAGCTCGCGGATGATCTCCACCGCCTCCACCAGCATCGCCTGGCGGACGTCGGCGGGCGGCCAGGCCGCGGTGGCGATGTGCTCGTTGAGGTTCTCCCCGGAGCCGAGGCCCAGCCGGAACCTGCCCTGCGAGAGCAGCTGGACCGTCGCCGCCTTCTGCGCCACCACCGCCGGGTGGTAACGCATCGTCGGGCAGGTGACGTAGGTCATCAGCGGGATCCGGTCGGTCGCCTGCGCGGCGGCGCCGAGGACGCTCCAGACGTACGGCGAGTGGCCCTGCTCGTCGAGCCAGGGGAAGGAGTGGTCGGAGGCGACCGAGAAGTCGAAGCCGGCCTCCTCCGCCCGCACCAGGTCCGTCACCAGCTCGCGCGGTCCGCGCTGCTCGCCCATCATCGTGTAGCCGATCTGCACCATGCTGCGGCGCGTGCCCCGGTCCGGCGCAGCGAAACGCCGCGCCGCGAGGGCTTCACACACTGGTGAGCAGGTGCGGCGACAGCGTCTTGATCACGGTGTTGGTCCAGCGCGGCGGCCGCTGACCCACACCGCCGGCCGGGTCCCTCGACGGGCGCGCTCGCGTCCACCCCGGCCGGGGGCGGCCCGGCGGATCGGCGGGGCGCGGTGTCACAGATCGCGGGCGGCATCCGTCTTCCGCACGGAGGTCCGAACCGAGGAGGAACCCGTGTCCACGTCCCCTTCCCTGGCCAACGTCGCCACGCTGCGCAGGCTGCACGACGCCGTCAACTCCGGCGATCCGGAGCTGATCGCGGCGACGATCGACGAGGTCGCCGCCCCCGGCCTGGAGATCCGCACGCCGCTGCCGCTCGACAGCACGGGAGCGCAGGCGCTGAAGCAGGTCTTCACCACGCTGCTGCGGGCCTTCCCCGACCTGCGCGTCACCGTCGAGGACGTGATCGCGGAGGAGGACAAGGTGGTCAGCCGCAACACCGTCACCGGGACCCACCTCGGCGACTACCTGGGCCGCCCGGCGACGGGCCGTGCGGTGAGGTACGACGAGATCTTCGTCTTCCGCTTCACCGCCGACGGCCGCATCGCCGAGACCTGGGGCGTCGTCGACCTGCTCAGCCAGCTGCGGCAGCTCGGTTTCGCCCCGGCCTGACGGGCGCCGGGAAGCCGCACCGGGGGCGCGTGGACCTCCGGCGCGGCTCCCGTTCAGCGGACGGCGGTCACCGCCAGCCGGTGCAGCCGCTCTCGGTACAGGCACGCGCCGCCACCGTGCCGTCCACCATGGTGGTGTAGGCGGAGGAGTCCGGCCAGCCCACCCGCTCGTCCTGGCGCTCGCCCTTCGCGTTCTCCACCCAGAAGTGCCACCCCAGCGGCGCGGGCTCGATCTTCGCCCAGTTGGCCGCGCAGGCCGGGCTGTAGCGAAGCTGCAGGTACACGGTGCCGATCCAGGCGTCGGCGACCGTCCGCGCGTCCGCGTCGCAGCCCATCGCCTTCGGGTCCTTGCCGGTGCAGCTCGCGCCGTAGCAGCCCGCCTGCACGGCTGCCGGGGCCGCCGCGGCGACGCCGGTTCCCGTGACGCCGGTCAGCGCGCCGGCGAGCAGCAGGCCGGCCGCCGCGAGTGTCTTCCTGCGGTGCCTCATCACTCCACCCTTCGTCGGGTCCTGGTGGGGCGGTGCTCGCCCCGGCACCTGTTGTAGGGCGGCGGATTGTTGACCGCGCGGTCGGCGGGCGGGCCCGCACAAAGCGCGGCCAACGTGGTCAACGCGGCCTACGCCCGCCACCGGGTAAGGCACTTGGTCTCGCCGGTCCCGAAGGCGTCCTGGCCCGCCATCTGCACGCGGGCCCGGGCCGTCACGCAGCCGTGGCCGGTGAGCAGCACATCGGCGAAGGCGGAGTCCACGTGTCCCATCCGCCAGGTCGTCACGGTGTTGTCGATGGCCCGTTCGCCCTCGACGGTGACGATGGCGGCGGCGGTGTCGCCCGGATCCGGATTGAGGCCCGGGGTGGGAAAGAACCGGGGCCAGGCGCCGGCGCAGTGCGACGAATACATGAGCGAGACCGTGCCGAGCACGGTGCCGACCGGCAGGACGCTGCCGTGCAGGCGGGCCTCCGCGCGCAGGGTGACCGGGGCGGAGTCCAGGATGACGGCGTCGGCGGTGCAGCCGGCCAGCTTGGGGTTGGTGCCGTCCTCGATCTCGACCGGTGGGGTGGTCGGCGCGGCCGGTACCGGCCGCAGCAGCCAGCCGGTCGTGCCGGCGCCGAGTACGAGGGCGAGGGCGAGGAGCAGCGCGGCGAGCGCCGTCGCCCGGCGGCCGGGCAGCCGGCGGAAGCGGCGCCTCGGGCTCGCGCCGTCCGGCTCCGACGGCTCCGACGGTTCCGGGTGTTCCGGGTGTTCCGGATGCTCCGGTTCCGCCGACGGGGCGGCGTCCGGTTCCGGCGCCGCGTCAGCGTCAGCGGGGGCCGTCCTGGTGCCGGCGGCGGCCAGCTGCTGGTGCAGGTGCCACCGGGCCTCCCACGCGCCGCGGTCCGCGCCGCACGCCTCGACGAACGCCAGGGTCACGGCCAGCGTGGGCAGGCGTTCGCCACGGGCCGCGTCGGAGACGACGGTGTGCGAGTAGTGCGCGCGGGCGGCGATCCACCGGTAGGACGGACTTCCCGCCTCCCGCCGCAGCGCACGGAGCGCGTGGGCGAACGCCTCGACGGGCCCGGCGTCCGGGTCCAGCGGCCGTTCCGGTCGTCCAGGCCTTCCCATGACGGTTCGCCCCCTTCGGGATTGTCCGGACCGCCGTGGCGTCGCGCCCTGCCACCGCTCCCGCGTGATTGTCCGGGACCCGACGGCATTGCCGGACAACTTCCTGACCAGAGTAGATAGTTGTGCACCCCCTGTCCGCCCCGCCGGCGGCCCGGGTCCGGGTGCGGGACGAGATTTCGGAGGGCGTGATGGGTCGTCACGAGAAACCACTGGATCCGGCGGCCGGCCCCGTCGAAGGCTTCGCCGCCGAGCTGCGGGCCCTGCGCCGGTCGGCCGGCTCCCCCGTCTACCGGGCGATGGCCGCGCGGGTGCACACTTCGGCGAGCGCCCTGTCCGCCGCCGCCTCGGGCGCCCGGCTGCCCACCCTGCCGGTCACCCTCGCCTACGTCCGCGCCTGCGGCGGCGACGAGCGGGAGTGGACCGCACGCTGGCACGCCACGGCCCGGGTGCTCACCCCGGCCCCGGTGCCGGCCCCTGGACGGCCGCCGTTGCCGCCACCGCCCCCACCGGCGCCCTTGCCGGCCCGGAGGCACTGGGCCGCCTGGGCGCTCGCCGCGGGCGCCCTGGGCACCGCGGCCGCGCTCGGCCGCGGCAGCCGGCGGCAGGTGTCACGGCCGGCGCCCGGCGGCGCCGTTACCGCGGCTCGCCGGTGAAGCCGCCGTGGAAGGTGTACGCGGACCTCGGCCGGCGGGCCGCGATCCGGAGCAGGACCCACCGGCCCTGGCTGGTCTTCACGCAGATGCTCTGGTCTGCCCGCAGCACGTCGAAGTCGACCTTGCCCTCGACGAGCCGGGTCCTCGTCGAGCAGTTCGGGACGTCCGCGTCGTCGATGATGCCGAGACCCTGAGCAGGTTGTCGTCGCCCACCGTGATGTCCGCGATGCCCGTCAGGTACCGGTCGTGGTCGTGGACCGCGGGATCCGGAGTCGCCGGGGCCGGGGAGCCCCTGCGGTACGGCTCGGCCCGGACGGGGTACGGGACGCCGCCGGGGCCGCGAGGGCGAGCGCGGCCAGCGGGCAGAGCGCGAACTGGACGACCGGCCGCTGGTACCGGCCGGTCGCCGCGGTCGCCGGGCCTTCCGGGTCCGGCGGACCGCCGGTCCCGCCCGCGCTGCCCGGACCGTCCGGCACCGCTTCCCTCCCGCTCCGGCTGGCCGTCCTCCCTTGAGTGTGGCGAACCGACGGAACCCGGCCACCTGCTCCGGGCGACGAGTCAGCGAAGTCTTCGCGGCGCCGGGGTGACGGGGCGGCCGTGGAAGGCGACGGTGAGGCGGGGGCGGCCGAGGGCCTCCACGCCGGTGGCGGCGAGGGCGGCCCAGCTGGTGCGGCCCGTCGGGGTGGGGGCGTCCTCCGGAAGGTGCCAGCCCGGCGGGAGCGGTTCACCGGCCCGGAGGGCGGCGAGGAGGGGGACGACGCCGTCGGCGGGCCGCGTGTACGGGTCGGCGGACGGTGGCGTGCGGCGGGTCAGCGCGACGGCGGCGAGCAGGACGGCCTCCACCTCGTCGCGGGGAAGCGGCCGGACCACCCGGACCATGCCGTGCCGGTCGATCTCCACCCGCGCGGTGAGGAGCATCCGCACCAGCGCCGTCTCGGCCACCCGCCACGGCCCGCCGCCAGGTAGGCCAGCTCATGGATCGTCAACGCACGGACCCGCAGGTCCCGTCCGTCATCCACGCCGCACCACTCCCCCGCGCACCCGCCCCCGGCCGGTCTTCGCCAGGCTACCGGGGCCGACGGGTGGACACGGATCGTTCGGGGCCGGAATCCTTCCTCTGGTCCCCCGCGGTCCGCCCATCCCGCCCCACCCCACGACGAACGGAGCCCGCGTGCAGGCAACGCCCGCCGATCCGAGCACCCCCGACGGCTTCCTCACCCCCGTCGAGCGGCTCTTCGTCCGCAACCACCTCGGGCCGCCGCCCGAACTCGACGCCTCCTCCTGGACGTTGACCGTCGAGGGCCTGGTGGAGCGACCGCTCTGGCTGGACCTGTCGGCGCTGCGCGGGCTGGCCCGGACGAGCCTGACCGCCTTCCACGAGTGCTTCGGCAGCCCCGCGCGGCCCGACGTCCCGACCCGCGCGGTGGCCAACCTGGAGTGGTCCGGCGTCGCGCTCGCGGACGTCCTGGACCTCGCGGTCCCGCGCCCGCAGGCCCGGCACGTCTGGTTCGAGGGCGCCGACCGCGGCGCCTTCGCGGGCGAGAGCGGGCTGGCGTACCTCAAGGACCTCCCGCTGGAACAGGCCCGGGAGGACGTGCTGCTGGCCGACACCGTCAACGGCGAACCGTTGCCCGTCCGGCACGGCTTCCCGCTGCGCGCGGTGGCGCCCCGGATGTTCGCCACCAGCTCGGTGAAGTGGCTCACCCGCGTGGTGCTCGCCGACCACCGGCCCGAGCACCTGTTCACCACCCGCCTGTACACCCGCGTCCCCCCGGGCGGCGGCGCGCCGCGTCCGGTCCGGGAGGTCGACGTCAACAGCAAGCTGCTCGCCCCGCACGACGGCGGGCAACTCCGCGCCGGGGCGTACGAGGTGACGGGCCGGGCGTGGAGTTTCGATCCGGTCGTCGCGGTGGAGGTCGCCGTGGACGACACCGGCTGGCGGCCGGCGCTCCTGCGGCCGCGCGGCCCGCACCCCGTCTGGCAGCGGTTCACCCTGCCCTGCCGGCTCTCCCCCGGCCCGCACCGCGTCCGCTGCCGCGCCACCGACGCCCGGGGGCGCGTCCAGCCCCCGTCCGGCGCCCGCAACGCCGTCCACACGGTCGAGGTGCTGGCCCTCTGAGCCCGGGGCGGCTAGCGGTGCCGCTCGATGACGGCGGTGCCGAGGTCCAGGTCGAGACGTGTGCCGGGCGGGGCGCCGGTGTGGTCGTCGTCGCGCAGGGCGAGTTGGGTCCGCCGCTGCTCGATCTGCACGCGCTTGGTCGCGTTGAGGAAGGCGTGGAACTCCTCGGTCGCGGTGGCACCGAGGCCGGGGCCGCCGCCGCTCGGCGTTCGGGCCGCCAGCCGGCGGGCCAGCCGTCCCGGCCGGCCCGACCGCACCACGACGTGCCGGGCCGCCGCCAGGGTGAAGGGCACGATCACCAGCGCGGCCATGAGGAGCAGACCCGACATCATCACCATGTCCGCCCAACGCCCGGTGCCGGCGGCTTCGTTCCCGGCCGGGATCAGGCCGGTCGCGCCGGCCCGGGGCCGGTCGTCTCCAGATCGTGGACCAGAGCGAGGCCCCGTAGGGTGACAGCCGTGTCGGGATGGTCGTCGCCGAACCGCTCGCGCTGGATTCCGAGGATCGCCTCGTACGCGGCCCTGGCCGCTTCCCGCTCTCCCAACTCGAGCAGCACCAGGGCGAGAAGACCGCGGGTGGGAAGGCCGGCCAGGTACGCGTCCCCCCACCGCTCGCGCTCAAGGGCGACAACCTCCTCCAACTCGGTCCGGGCCGCCTCCGACTCCCCCATGGTGACGAGCACCACAGCAAGGTTGTGGCGGGTGACGAGCGTCTGAGGGTGCGCCTCGCCCATCCGGACCCGTCGGATGGCGAGAACCGCCTCGTACTGCTCCCGGGCCGCCTCCAGCTCCCCCAGATCACAGAGGAGTTGGGCAATCGCGGCGCGGGTGGCGAGCGCTGCGGGATGATCCTCGTCGAGGCGGCCCCGCCGGGCGGCGAGGATCGCCTCGAACTCGGCCCGGGCCGCCTCCGACTCCCCCAGGTCCCGCAGCACCAGGGCCAGGTGGTGCCGGGTGGCGAGCGTCGCGGGATGGTCCCGGTCGAACTCCTCACCCTTGGTGGCGAGGATCGCCTCGAACTCCGCGCGGGCCGCCTCCAGCTTCCTCTGACCGTAGAGGATCCGCCCGAGTTCGTGCCGGGTGGTGAGGGTGAGGGGGTCGGAGTCGCCCAGGTGGTCCCGCCGGATCACGAGGAGGCTCTCGAACTCGACCCTGGCCGCTTCCAACTCCCCCACACCGGTCAGGACCAGAGCGAGTTCATGACGGGTGTGCAGGGTGATCGGATCGGTGTCGCCGACCCGCTCGCGCTCCACGCCGAGAACCGACTCCAGCTCCGCCCGAGCCGCCTCGAACTCCCCCAGGTCCCGCAGGACCGCAGCGAGATGGTGCCGGATGGCGACCGGAGACGGCTCGGTGTCGCCGACCCGCTCGCGCTCGAAGGCCAGGAGTTCCTCGAACTCCGCCCGGGCCTGGGTCAGGAGGCCTCCGACATGGAGGTACCGGGCCGCCAGGTCGACAGCCTCGGTGAAGTCCGAGAGGTCGGTGAGGCGCCCGGGCTCGACCCGGTGGAAGCTCTCCAGGATGTGCGGGGCGAGGAGTCCCCAGACCTCCCAGGACTCGGGGTCCTCCGGTATCCCGGTCTCGTCCGCGAGCCCCGCCTCCGTCAGGACAGCAGCCGCGATGGCACTCGCCTCGGGTGTCCGCGAGGCGTCGCGGACCAGGGGGTGCAGGCGCAGCACGGGGAGGGTGTCGGGAACAGCGTCCGGGAGATCGATCAGGCCGAGGGTGGCGAGGGCGGTGAGGTGTTGCCACAGGGCCGGGCCGTCCAGTTCGGCGAGCGGCCCGGCGTCGGTGAGGCGGTCGGGGGTGAGGAGGAGGGTGTAGGGCAGGTCGGCGTCGGCGAAGGAGGCGATCAGCTCCAGCAGGCGCCGGGCGTGGGTGTGGCCACGCTGTTCGAGCAGGTCGAGGGACATCGCCCAGGTCCGGGACAGGGCGTGCTCGGGGTCCAGGCCCTGCGGGCGCTCCTCCCACGCCCGCCGGTAGTCGGCGTAGGTGGTCGGGGTGCCGGGTGCCCGGAAGGGCGCCGGGGTGCGGGCCGCCTCGGTGAGGTAGGCGCCGGCCAGGTAGAGGGCGAGCGGCAGGCCGCCGAGGCGGGCGGCGAGGGTCTGGGCCTCGGCCTCGGTACCGGCGGTGTCCGGAGCGTGGTCGCGCAGGACGCGGGCGGCGTCGTCGAGGTGCGCGCCGGTGAGGGGTTGCAGCGGGTGCAGCCGGGCGAGCGGCCCCCAGGTGGCGGGGCTGCTCTCGCGGGTGGTGACCAGGACGGTGCCGCTGCCGGGGGCGGGGCGGATCCAGCCGGTGCCCGCGTTCAGCGCGCCCGGGCCGTCGAGCAGGGCGGGGTCGTCGGCGTTGTCGACGACCAGCAGCCACGGCGTGTCCAGGCGGGCCAGCCGGGACCAGAGGACGTCGGCGGTGTCACCGCGTTCGAGCTCCTCGGACCCCGCCCCGGCCCGGCGGGCGACTGCGCGCAGCGCGGCCTCCAGCGCGGGACCGTTGCGGGCCTCGACCCACCACACCCGGCAGCCCGCCTCGGCGCGGCGGGCGGCGAGTTCCAGCGCCAGGGCGGTCTTGCCGCAGCCGCCCATCCCGCACAGCACCAGCAGCCGGTCCCCGGCCGGCGCGGCCTCCAGCCGGGCCAGCACGTCGGCGCGCCCGCGCAGCGGGCGGCTCGCGTCCCGCCGGCCCAGGGGCGGCGCCACCGTCACCGGGACGGTCTGCTCGACGGGGTCGGACGCCCGGATGACGACGTCCGCGCGCCCGGCCTGGACGACGGTGCCGTGCACCGTGCTGTCCGTCAGCCGGTTGCGCACGCGCGTGGCGCCGTCGTCCCCGTAGTCCCCGTTCACCTGTTGCCCCCCACCGCCCCGTGCGATCCGCCGCCTTCATCTTCGCCCACGGCGGCGCCGCCGCGTGCAGCGGGTGCGGCGCCGCCTGGGTGGCGGTGGTCGACCGCTTCGATCACCGGCGCACCCGACCGCGCGCCACCCGAACGGCGGTCGTGCGAGCGGCGCGCGGGTCCCGTTGCCCCGGCGCGCGTCCGGCGGTGGCTCCAGGTTCACGCCGCGGACTGACCGGACATCCCCGGCGCGGCGGCGGGGCGGGGCTAGCCTGTGCCCATGGTTGCGAACGACACGCAAGAAGTAGCCATCGGCGACGCGGAGTTCGTCAGCGGCCCCGCGCTGATCCTCCGGTCCCTCGCTTCCGGCCCCGACCGGGAGGCCGTCGTCACCGCCGACGGCTCCCGGATCACCTCCGGCGCCTTCGCCGCCGCCACCTACCGCCTCGCCCACGAGCTGATCGCCCGGGGCGCCGCCCGCGGCACCACCGTGACCCTGCTGACCGGCAACACCGCGGAGGCGCTCGCCGCCCGGTACGCGGCCGGCCTCGCGGGCGCCCGGGTGGTGACCCTGTACGACGGCATGAGCGCGCCGGTCCTGGCCGAGATCACGGCGAGCGTCGACACGACCCTCCTGCTCGTCGACGCCGAACGGCATTCCTCGGCGGCCGAGTTGCTCCCGCTGATCGACGTACCCGCCGTCCTCGCCCTCGGCCCGGGGCCGGACTCCGGCTCCGGCACGGCCATCGGCGAGGACGTCGTCGCGGCCTCCGCCCACCGCCCCGCCGAGCCGCCGGACGTCCGGGTCGGGCCCGGGGACGACCTCGGCATCCGCCACACCGGCGGCACCACCGGCATCCCGAAGGGCATCCTCAGCCTGCACGGGCCCTACCGCCGCGCCTTCGACGCCCCGATCGGCAGCGATCCCGCCGACGGACCGCCCCGGCTGCTCGCCGCCACCCCGCTGGCCCACCTCGCCGGCATCCTCGCCGACCTGACCCTCCAGCGCGACGGCACGGTGGTCCTCCAGCGCTCCTTCGACCCCGGCGCGGTCCTGGCGGCCGTCGACCGTGAACGCATCACCGACCTCTGGGTGCTGCCGCCGCTGCTCCACCGGCTGCTCGACCACCCGGCGGTCGGCCGCACCGACCTGTCCAGCCTGCGGCAGGTCCTCTACGGCGGCAGCGCCGCCTCGCCGACCCGGATCCGCGAGGCGCTCACGGTGTTCGGGCCGGTCCTGGCCGGCATCTACGGACTGTCGGAGGCGCAGCTGATCACCGTCTTCCCCCCGCGGGAGCACGAACGGATCCGCCGGGGCGGGCCGATCCCCGTCGGACGGCCCGTACCGGGCGTCGAGGTGGCGATCCGCTCACTCGACGGCACCGACCTTCCCACCGGCGAACAGGGCGAGATCCACCTGCGCTCCGACACCGTCATGGCCGGGTACTGGAAGCGGCCCGACCTCACCGCCGCGGTGCTGCGCGACGGGTGGCTGAACACCGGCGACGTCGGCCGCTTCGACGGGGAGGGCTACCTCTACCTCTCCGACCGGACCAAGGACCTGATCATCGTGGTCGGCGGGCACGTCTACCCCTCCGAGGTGGAGGACCTCCTGCTCACCCACCCGGCGGTCTCCCGCTGCGCGGTCTTCGGGATCCGCGACGACCAGGAGGCGGAGCACGTCCACGTCGCCGTCGTCCCCGCCCCGGGGCAGCGGCCGCGGCTGGACGAACTCCGGGCCTTCGTCACCGCGCGCAAGGGCCGGATCTTCGCGCCGGAGGTGCTCCACCTCGTCGACGAGATCCCGCTGACGCCCGTCGGCAAGCCGGACAAGAAGCGCCTGCGCGCGGCCTGCTCGGTCTGAGAGCACGCCTCGGTCGGCAGGGAGCGGGGCCGGACGCGGGTCAGGCCCAGAGCTGGTCGCCGAGGGCGGTGCCCTCCGGGGCGCCGGGGAGGACGTAGGCGACGGCGGAGGCGGTGTGCTCGACGAAGGGGTTGAGCGCGTCGCGCTCGGCGAGGCGGTTCTGGACGCGGGTGAACTGGCCCGGGTCGCGCACGAAGGCGCAGAACAGCAGGCCCCGGTCGCCGGGGGCGTCGTCGTAGCTGTAGCCGCGGCGCAGCATCCGGGCGCCGCCGTCGAGGCGGGGGCCGGTGAGGCGGACGTGGGCGGTGACCGGGATGACGTAGGCGCCGTCGGGGTGCTTGGCGTAGAGGTCCGGCTCGTCGCGTTCGGCGGTGCCGGTCAGCGGGGCGCCGTCGCCGGCGCGGCGGCCCATGGCGAGGTCCTGCTGTTCGCCGGGGAGGGCGGCGAAGGCGGCGGTGTCCATCCGGATCCGCCGGTAGACCAGGACGGTGGCGTTCTCGTGCCGCCCGGGCGGGCCCCAGACCCACTGCCGGGAGGCGTCCTCGTCGGGGTTGGCGGTGCCGTCCTTGAAGCCGAACAGGTTGCGGGGCGTGGTGCCCGGGGCGGTCCTGGGCAGGAAGCCGGACTGCGCCCAGCGGGGCGTGGCGCCGGCGCTCCGGGCGGCGGTGGTGGCGAGTTCGGCGACGACGGCCAGCGTCCAGGGGTCGTCGGCGCACAGCTGGAGCAGCAGGTCGCCGCCGCCGCGGGCGGCGTCGAGGCGGTCGCCGGGGAAGGCCGGCAGTTCGGCGAACCCGGCGGGGACGGCGAGGGCGAGCCGGGCGGCGAGGGCCGGGCCGAGGCCGACCAGGGAGGTGAGCCGGGGCGGGCCGCCGTCGGCCCGCAGCCGCGGGTCGGGGGACGCGCCGGCGGCCGAGGCCAGGGTGCGGGTCCAGGCGGCGAGCAGGGCGCGCAGGGCCTCGCGGTCCGCGGCGGCGGAGGTCACCGGGAGGTCGAAGGCGAGCAGTCTGGTCGCGGGGAGCTGGGGGGACGTCAGCCCGGCCTGCCGGACGCCGTGGAACGGGATCGGCGCCTCGGGCGGCGGCGCACCGGTGGCGGCGCCGGCCCGGCCCGGCGCGCGGCCGCCGTCCGTCAGTTCGCCGACCGCCGCGCCGACGCCGGCGGCGAGCACCGCACCGGCCGCCAGCAGCGCCCTCCGCCGCCCGACGCCGGAGGCCGCGGCGCCGGCGGAGGGGTTCGAAAGCGACGGGTTTTCCGGTTCGGTGGGCATGCGCCCTATTGGAGACGATAGAACACGTGCCATGCAAATCACGTTTCCTGATCGTCAGTCACCCCGACGGGCAGCCGTCACGACCGCCGTGGCCGTCGCACTCGTCCTGGCGGCCGCCGGCTGCTCCTCCTCCGGCCCCGCCGCGGAGGACGCCAAGCACCCGGACGGGAACGTGGTCCGGGTGCCGGAGGACTTCCCGACCGTCCAGAAGGCGGTGGACGTCGCGCGCGAGGGCGACACGGTGCTGATCGGCCCCGGCACCTACCGGGAGAGCGTGCGGGTCGCCAAGCGCAACGTCGTGGTGCGCGGCACGGACCGCTCCGCGGTGGTGTTCGACGGCGGGCTGAAGCTGCCCAACGGCATCACCGTGACCGGCCCCGGCTCGGTGGTGGAGAACCTCACCGTCCACGGCTACCTGGCCAACGGCGTGCTGTTCACCGGCGTGACCGACGAGAAGCTGCAGCAGCGCGGCGCGGGCGGCTCGGCCTACGACCCGCTGGACACCGCCCGCTTCCCGCCCGTGGAGGGCTTCCGGGCGACCCGGGTGACGGCGTACAACAACGGCCTGTACGGCATCTACGCCTTCGACGCCCGCGCCGGGGTGATCGAGGAGTCCTACGCCTCCGGGCACGCCGACTCCGGGATCTACGTCGGCCAGTGCAAGCCCTGCGACACCCTGGTGCGCGGCAACACGGTGGAGCGCAACGCGGTCGGCATCGAGCTGACCAACGCCTCGGACAACCTGTCGATCCTGGGCAACCGCGCGGCGGGCAACCGGGTGGGCGTCACGGTGAACTCCAACGACCTGGAGGCGCTGGCCCCGCAGCGCGGCGCGGTGATCGCGGGCAACGTCGTCGTCGACAACAACGCCGCCGACTCGCCCCAGCAGGCGGACGGCGGCTTCGGGATCGGCATCGGGATCGGCGGCGGCACGGCGAACCGGGTGGAGCGCAACCTGGTCCGGGGCAACCGCGCGGCGGGCGTCATCGTCACCGACCCGGCGGGCCACCCCGCGAGCGGCAACCGGGTCGAGGGCAACCAGGTGGACGGCAACGGCGCCGACCTGGTGCTCGCCTCCGTCGACCCCGGCAACTGCTTCAGCGGCAACCGGCCGGGCACCCAGCACCCGGACGGGCTGGAGACCGCCGCGGCCTGCGGCACAGCCGCCCGCGGGCCGCTGCCCGCCGGCCGGGCGGCGGCGGTGCAGGCGCCGCCCGGCATGCCGTTCAGCCAGGTGCCGGCGCCGCCCGCGCAGCCGTCGCTGCCCGACCCGGCGGCGCCCGCCCGTCCGGCGACCGGCCTGCCGGGGGCGGTGGACCCGGGCGCCTACCCGCTCCCGGCGGACCCCGGCGCGGTGCCGCCCAAGCCGGCGGGCTGACGGGCCGGCGGGCGGTCCGCCGGGCCGGCCGACCGCCGGTGAACCGGTGTCAGCCGGTGAGCCAGGGGGCCTCCGGGAGCTTGGCGGTGTCGTCGCGCCCGCCGAACCCGACCGTGGCCGGTGTGCCCAGCCCGGGCATCCGCATCGTCAGCTTCCGCAGCCCGCCGTCGCCGTCCACCCAGTAGGTCAGCGGCGAGCGCTCGCCGTCGGGTGCGGACCCCTGGGCGCGGGGGCCGGCGAACCGGTCGTACTCGCGGCCGTCGAGGCGCTCGCGGCCGAGCCAGCGGGCCCCGGACTGGGCGAGCAGCAGCGGGTTGTCGGGCCGGTCGGCGCCGAGCTCGGCGATCAGCTGGAGGCCGGCGTCCAGCGGGTCCGCGGTGTAGGTGCGCGGGGACCAGCCCTGCCGGGGTACGCGCTCGGCCTGCTGCCAGGCCGGACCCTCGGTACCGGCCGGTTCGGGGGCGAGCCCCAGGCCGCCGGTGTCCCAGACCACCAGACCCCGGTCGAGCGGGCCGCTCGGCCCGGTGACCTGGTAGCGGCCGGCGCCCCGGCGGGTGCGGTAGTCCACGACGCCCTCGACGCGGACGTCGACGCCCCCGCCCTCGGCGGCGGTGAGCGTCACCGCGACCGGGCTGGCCTGGAAGAGGTTCAGCCGCGTCAGGGCCAGCCGGGAGGCCTCGTCGACGGTCACCGGACGCTCCCCGGGCTCGTCGGAGGCGGCGCGGTAGGCGACCAGTCCGCCCGCGGCGGCGGCGCACACCGCGAGGGCGACCAGGCTCCGGAGCCAGAAGGTCCGGCGGCCCGGCCCGGGGGGTGTGCTGCGGGGGGCGGCCTTCGGCTTCCGGGCCATGCGTTTGCCTTCTCTCGTCGTTCGGTCACAACACACGGGCGGGTCCGGGGACCTGAGGTCCCCGGACCCGCCCGCTCGGTACCGGCCTCTCGGCGACGGTACCCGTCCGGACCGCTGCGGGCCCGGACGGGGGTGGGCTACCGGAGGCCGGCTACCCCTGCTGGGCCCTGCGGCGGCGCGCCAGCAGCACGAACACCGCACCGAGGACGGTCAGCGTTCCCGCTCCGGCCGCCATCACCGGGATGCCCTCGTTCGCACCGGTGTTGGCCAGGTGCCCGGGGGCGGGAGCCGGCGCGGGCGGCGTCGCGGCCGGGGACGGCAGCGTCGGAGCCTGGGTCGGCGTCGGGGTGGGGGTCGGCGTCGGCGTCGGCGTCTCGGTGGGCGTCGGCGTCGGCGTGGGGGTGGGCGTGGCCGTCGGGGTCGGCGTCGGCTTCAGCCGGTTGACGGCCGTCACCTCGACTCCGGCGGCCAGGTTGTCGGCGGTCAGCGCCAGCGGGCCGAACACCGTGCTCTCCGGCGCGGAGTAGCCCTCGGGCGGGCTCACCTCCTGCCAGTAGTACGACCCGGCCACACCGCTGCCCTTGCAGATGCCGTCGGCCCCGGTGGTGCAGGGCTCGCCGACCTTCGCGTCGGGCTTGTCACCGGTGCTCTGCAGCCCGGTCGTGCCGTTGGTCTCCTTCCAGAGCTGGAACTTCGCGCCCGCCAGCGGCTTGCCGTCCTGGTCGTGCTTGACCAGGCGCAGCGCGCCCTCCTGCTGCCGGAAGCCGAAGTCGTAGGTGTGGTCGTTCTCGCCCGGCCCGCCGGTGGTCAGCGCGCGCTCGGCGTACTGCCCGCCCGCCGGGACGACACCCTTCGAGTCGATGAAGGCGTTGTCGCCGACGTCCGCGTCGGTCGGCACCCACTGGTAGAGGGGACCGCCCTTGGCGTAGTCGGCCGCGTTGTCGAGCCGGACGGTGTACTTCGTGCGCGGCTTGAGGCCGCCCGTGACGTTGGTGTCGTCGAAGTAGTACTCACCGCGATCGGTCGTCCTGGTGGTGCCGACGAGCTTCCCCGTCCCGTCGTAGAGGTTGACGGTCGCACCGGGCACCGGCTTCTGCCCCGGGCGCTGGATACCGCTGCGCTCGGGGTCGTACCAGACCCGGTTGCCGATCTGGAGCGGGGCCTGGTCGCAGAGCACCTCCAGGTCACCCATCGAGGCGCCCTTGCCGAACGGGTCGGGTCCACCGGGCGGGGTGAGCCGGAAACCGAACTTCGGGTCCTGCTTGCCGTCCCGCTGGAGGAACGACGTGCCGTACCCGAGGGCCTGGTGGTTCGGGTCGAACGCGGAGGTCGCGATGGTGCTCTCGACCTTCGAGTCGGCCATGCCCGCGAACGCCGTGTTGCGGTGTCCGCCCCAGCTGGTGTCGAAGAAGCGGGTGCCCCGGGGGGACAGTCCGCAGCCCTCGTTGGTGTCCATCACGTACTTGCCGTTCGCCGGGCAGGCCTTGTTCAGGTCACCACCCGACATGACGGCGGAGTACGGGACCCCGTCCGGCGCGCGGTCGGCGAAGCGGTCGCGGAAGGCCAGCAGCATCGAGCCGTCGGTCTCGAACGCGATCTCGCCCAGCTCGGGTTCGGGCTGGGCGAGCATGGAGGTGCCGCACGCGTTCCCGTTCTGCGAGGTCGGCCAGCTGTCGGTCCACGGGAACCAGGCCGCGCCGTCGCAGGGGCCGCCGCCGACGGTCGTCTGGCGCGGGTAGTCCAGCTTCTCGTTCAGGATCGCCGCCGAGAAGGCGCCGGTGGCGAGGTCGAACGGCAGCACGACCGCCCGCAGGTCGGACGCCTTGCCGGTCGACTGGCCCGAGCAGACACCGCCGAGGAAGCCGGTGCCGTCCTGGAGACCGAGGCCGAACGGACGCCAGTCCCCGGCCGCCGGGCAGCCCGGGTCCGGGATCGGGTAGACGGCCTTCGGCGCGGACGCCGTCGGCACGGTGGCGTTGTAGCGGTAGAGCTTGCGGTCGTTGAGGTTGACGACGAAGAGGTCCTTGCCGTCGTCCGTGACCTTGATGCCGCCGAGGCTCTCCTTGCCCGGCACCCCGATGAACCCGTCGTCGGTGCCGCCGCCGTGGGCGGTGGAACCGGCGTTCGGGACCGTGGTGAACAGCGTGGTCTGCTTCGAGGCCACGTCGGTCACGTAGATCCCGCCCGCGCCGCCGGGACCGTAGTCCGTGGAGCGCTTGGCGACCGCCGAGGAGAACACCCGCCGGTCGGCCTTGTTCCACGCGATGCCGTAGAGCGTGCCGGTCTCGGCGTTGGTGGCGATGTTGGTCGCCCGCGCGTCCTGGCCGTCCTGGCCGCGCGCGTTGTACGGGAAGGAGACCAGCGTGCGCTGGGTCCCGCCCTCACGCGAGGCCGCCTGGCAGGTCGTCACCAGCGTGGCGTTCTTCTGGCAGTAGTCACCGGGGTACCACAGGCCGGTGAGCACCGCCGCGTTCTTGCCGCCCGAGACGTCGACGAACTCCTCGTTGCTGCTGAGCTGGTTGGGCGCTCCGCCGAGACCCTCGCGCGAGGCGAAGGCCGGGTAGAGCGTGCCCGGCTTCGGGTTCACCACCTGGACGCGGTACTTGCCGCCGGTGAGCTTGGTGCCCGGCGTCAGCGTCACCGTGCCGTCCGCCGCCGTGGTGCCCTCGACCCCGGCGCCCGTGTCGTCGGTGAGGGTCACCTTGACGCCGGCCATACCGGGCTCCAGCCCCGGCGTCCAGACTCCGTCGGTGTCCACGGCGCGGATCACGTGGACCGTCACCGTCCCGTCGGCCGCCTGCGGGAACGCGGCCGGGGCGGTCAGCAGCGAGCACGCCCCGATGCCGAGGAGCAGCGCCGCGGCGCCCCCCACGGTACGGCGGCCGGGCAGGCCGGGCCGCCGCCGCTCCGGGCCGCGAGCGGCACCGGATTCCTGATCACGTGTCGTCGTCATCCCTGCTCTCATTGTCAGTTGGGCCTTCCGCCCGGACCCCGCGAGGACGTTCGCGTGTGGCTGAAAGCCGCCATGGTTAATGGGAGCTTAAAGGGACTTCACACAAGTTCGCAGGAAAACCAGGAACTTTGGCAGCAGATCAGACGTTCCGATGGACTGTGCACCCATCGTCGCTGATGGGACGTCAGCTCCCGGATGTCGGGGCGAGATCCTCGGCGAAGCCCGCGAGTGCGCGGCCGTCCCCGGTCGCGGCCGGGGCGGCGACGGGTTCGGGGAGGGCGCGTTCGTCGACCACGGCCGTTTCGCCGGACAGGCCCCGCATCCGCACACGGATCCGGACGGCGAACGGAGCGGCGCGGCCGGCGCCTCGAAGATCCACGGCCGGGACTGCGGCGGCACCCGCCGACGGCGCCGAACGGGGCCGCGCCACGGGCGCTTGTGTGACGCACCGTCAAATCTTCGGGGTGCGGCGGGAGTTCAACCGTCGCACCCTTGACCGGTCGAATCCTTGCAGTAGTCTCGCCACCCGGGCCCGGGGAATCGGTTTCCCCGCTGCTCCCTCACGCGTTCCCGCTCACGATCCGGATCTACGGCTGGGAGTTCACAGCGATGACGGCGGCAACCGGGATCAACGCTCGCTTCGCGTACCGCGTCTACCACGCGCTCCTGCGCGCCGAGGACGGCCGCGCGGATCCGGCGGAGGTCGCCCGGGGGCTCGGCGCCGGGCCGGAGGACGTCCGGGAGGCCGTGGACTGGCTTGCCGGACAGGGCCTCCTCGACCGGGATCCGGACACGCCCGTCGATCCGCCGCAGCGGGTGCTGAGACGGCTGGTCGCTGACCAGCGGGAGCGGCTGGCCGAGTTCGCCCGCGCCCAGGACCTCCTCTCCGACCTGACCGCCGGACTGCTGACCGCCTCGGCCGGCGCCGGCGGGAGCCCGGCCGTCGAGGTGGTCGAGTCGCGCGAGCAGTTGCACCGCCGGCTCGCGGAACTGCACGCCGCCGGCCGCTCCGAGGTGGCCGTGATGCTGCCGGACGCGGCCGAACCGGAGCCGCTGCAGCCGTGCCTCGACGAGGACGTGGAGCTGCTGCGGCGCGGCGTCCACTACCGGCTGGTGGCGCCCGCCTCGGCGCTGGGCAGTCCGGCCGTGGTGGAGTACGTCAACACGCTCCAGGAGGCGGGCGCCGAGATCCGCACCGCCGAGTCGCTGCCGCTGCGCATGGTCATCGTCGACCAGGAGCGGGTGGTCACCCGCTCCCAGCTGGAGGGGCCGCGCCGCAATCTGGTGATCGACGGCGGGCTGCTGGTCCAGCTGTTCACCCGGGTCTTCGAGCACAGCTGGTCGACGGCGGCGCCGTACACCCGGCTGCGGCGCGGCGGCGAGTCGGCGCCGGTGCTCTCCTCCGGTACGCACCGCCTGGTGCTGCGGATGATGGCCGCCGGGGCGACCGACAAGGCGATCGCCCGCCACCTCGGGTACTCCGACCGGACGGTGCGGCGCTTCGTCGCCGAGATCCTGCGGGTGCTGGAGACCGACAACCGGCTCACCGCCATGGTGCGGGCCACCCGGCTGGGGCTGCTGGAGCAGGAGCCCTCGCGGGCACCGGAGGCGGCGGCGCCCCGGGGCGCGTGATCCGCTGGCGTCCGGGGCGGGAATCGGGAAGGCTCGGGCCCATGGTCTCAGTAGTGCAGAACGTGGCGATCGACTGTGCGGACGCCTATGAGCTGGCCCGTTTCTGGAGCGCGGTGACCGGCCGGCCGCTGCATCCGGAGGACCGGCCGGGCGACCCCGAGGTCCAGGTCATGCTGGCGGAGGGTCCGGTCCTCTACTTCAACCAGGTGCCCGAGGCCAAAACGGTCAAGAACCGGCTCCATCTGTGCCTGCGTCCGGAGACCACCCGCGACCGGGAGGTGGAGCGGCTGCTGGGCCTCGGCGCCACGCTCGTCGCCGACCGCCGCAACCCCGACGGAACCGGCTGGGCCGTCCTCGCCGATCCCGAGGGCAACGAGTTCTGCGTGCTGCGCAGCGCGTCCGACCGGGCCGCCGGGGCGTCCTGACGGCCCCCTACAGCAGGCCGCGCTCGGAGGCGATCCGGGCGGCGTCGAAGCGGTTGCGCCCGTCGAGCTTGCGCATCGCGCCGGAGGTGAGATTGCGGACGGTGCCCGCCGCGAGGTAGAGCTCGCGGGCCACCTCCTTGACCGAGGCGCCGGTCGCGGTGAGCCGCAGGATCTCCCGTTCGCGCTCGCTGAGGACCTGCTCGGCGACGGCCGCCGGGGCGGCCGGACGCACCGCCGTGCCCACGCCCCGGCCGGCCGATCCGCCGCCGGCGGCGGCGTCCCGGATGGCGTCGACCAGGCGCGGGATCTTCGTCTGCTTGGGCACGACGCCGAGCACGCCCGCCGACACGGCGCGGTCCACCAGCGTCCGGGTGGGCCGCGCCGTCATGATGACGACCCGGCAGTCGGGCAGCCGGCGGCCCAGTTCCCGCACCAGGCGGAAGCCGCCCAGCGCGGTGCCCATCCCGAGGACCGCCACGTCCGGGCGCCGGCGCACCGCGACCGGGACGATCATCGAACTGCGGCTCACCGCGCCGACGACCTCGAAGTCCTGCACGGAGGCGAGCACTTCGGCGATCGCGTCCAGCGGCAGCAGCTGCTCGTCGGCTACCAGCACACGAATGGTCATCACTAGGTCTCCCCCGGGGTTCCCGTGCACGGAACTCGTGGTGATGAACGGAACTCATGGTGATCGTCTCGGCCGCGGGCCCAGTGTGCGACGGGCCGCGCCGTCCCGTCGACAGTCCGGGGCGTCCGGGTGCGGACATGTCCGCGCCAGGACCGCCGGGGCCGGCGGAACCGATGGGTCTACGCGTGTCATTCGGTGACCCCTCAACTTATCCCGGCTCCGGCGGCCGACCCGGCGCCCCGGGACAGGGACGTGACAAGTGTCAGTAAAAGCAGGTCAAAGCCTTGTCGCCGGTGACCGGGCAGGACCACGATGCGCACTGGTGATCGAATGCCGCGCGGGGCCCGTCCGCCCCGGCCGGCCCCCACGCACCCCTCCGTCCCCGTACCCGTCCGCCGCCCCGACAGCCGCCTGGCCGACACCTCCACCGCCCGTGCGCCGCCCGTAGGCCCCGACCCCTGCCCGCGCCGGCCGTCCCCGTCCGTCCGCGCGCCCCGACGCGCCCCCCGGCCGGGCGGCGGACCACGACCGAATCCGGCTCACCACGGATGCCCGAGGAAGAGGACATGCACACAGACCCTGTGGCCCAGGACCCGACCCAGGCCCTGGCCGTCGTCGGCATGGCGGGACGGTTCCCCGACGCCCCCGACGTCGAGAGCTTCTGGCGGCTGATGACGGAGCGGCGCGACGCCGTCCGGCCCGTGCCCGCGACCCGGTGGGACACCACCGCCCAGCTCGACCCGGAGCGCGAGATCCAGGCCGTCGGCGGGTTCCTCGACGACGTCGACCGGTTCGACGCCGCCTTCTTCGGCATCTCCCCGCGCGAGGCCGAGATGCTCGACCCGCAGCAGCGGCTGATGCTGGAGGCCGCCTGGCGCGCCCTGGAGGACGCCGGGACGCCCGCCCGGGCGCTGGCCGGCACCCGCACCGGCGTCTTCGTCGGGGCCGGCTGGCACGACTACGAGCACGTCGGACGCAAGAGCGGCAGCGGCGTCACCCAGCACACCGCGCCCGGCTACGCGCTGGACATGATCGCCGCCCGGGTCTCCTACTTCCTCGGCCTCACCGGCCCCAGCCTGGTCGTCGAGACCGGCTGCTCCTCCGCGCTGGTCGCGGCCCACCTCGCCGCCCAGGCGCTGCGCGCCGGGGAGGTCGACGCGGCGATCGTCGGCGGGGTCGCGCTGATGCTCGACCCGACCGCCTCGATCGGCCTCACCCACTTCGGCGGCCTGTCACCCGACGGCCGCTGCAAGGCCTTCGGCGCCGGCGCGAACGGCTTCGTGCGCGGCGAGGGCGTCGGCGCCCTGTACGTGAAGACGCTGGCCCGGGCGCTCGCGGACGGCGACCGGATCCACGGGGTCATCGCCGGCACGGCGGTGAACAACGACGGCGGCGGGCAGAGCGTGGTCGCACCCAGCCCGCTGGGCCAGGAGCGGCTGCTGCGCGACTCCTACCGGCGCTGGGGCATCCCGGCCGACCGGGTCGCCTACCTGGAGGCGCACGGCACCGGCACCTCGGTCGGCGACCCGATCGAGGCCGGCGCGGTCGGCAGAGTCCTCGGGCAGGCCCGCAGCGCGCAGGCGGGCCCGCTGCCGATCGGCTCGGTGAAGACCAACATCGGCCACCTGGAGGCCGCCGCCGGCATCCCCGGGCTGTTCAAGGCGCTCCTGTCGCTGCGCCACGGGGTCGTGCCGCCGAGCCTGCACTCCGCCGAGCTCAACCCGGACATCGCCTTCGACGAGCTGAACCTGACGGTGGTCCGCGAGCCGCTGGCCCTGCCGGCCGACCGGCAGGTCTTCCTCGGGGTGAGCAGCTTCGGCTGGGGCGGCACCAACGCGCACGTGGTGCTGACCGGGGCGCCGCGCGCCGACGCCCCGGCACCGTCCGCCCCGGCCACCGCCCCGGCGCCCGCCGGGGCGGACCGCGCGGTGCTGCTGCCGGTCTCCGCGCACACCGAGCAGGCGCTCGCCCAGCGCGCCCGCGAGCTGGCCGAGGTGCTGGACGCCGGCGCGGCCCCGCTCCCGGCGCTGGCCGGCACCCTGGCCTGGCGGCGCGACCACTTCCCGCTCCGGGCGGCCGTCACCGCCGCCGACGCCACCGGGGCGGCCGCGGGCCTGGAGCGGCTGGCCGCCGACCCGTCCGCCGCCGGCGCCGGGGTGCTGACCGGACGCGCCGCGCCGCGCGGCCGCACCGCCTTCGTCTTCCCCGGCCAGGGCTCCCAGTGGCACGCCATGGGCCGCGAACTCCTCGCCGCCGACCCGGTGTTCGCCGCCGTGATCGACCGCTGCGCCGAGGCCCTGGAGCCGTACACCGGCTGGGACCTGGTGGAGGTCGTCTCCGGCGCGGCCGGCGAGGAGTGGCTCACCCGGATCGACATGCTCCAGCCCGCCCTGTGGGCGGTCACACTGGGCCTGTGCGAGGTGTGGCGGGCGGCCGGCGTGGAGCCGGACGTGGTCGTCGGCCACAGCCAGGGCGAGGTCACCGCGGCCACCGCGGCGGGCATCCTCTCCTACCGGGACGGCGCGATGGTGGTCGCCCGGCGCAGCGCGATCGCCCGCCGCACCTCGGGCCGGGGCCGGATGCTGGCGGTGGACCTCTCGCTGGACGCGGCCAAGGCGGCGCTCTCCGGTTTCGAGGAGGGCGTCTCGCTCGCGGTGAACAACGGGCCGAACAGCTGCGTGCTCTCCGGGGACACCGAACTGGTGCTGGCGCTCAAGGAGTTGCTGGAGGCCGAGGGCACCTTCTGCCGGCTGGTCAACGTCGACTACGCCTCGCACAGCCCGCAGATGGACGCGCTGGAGGACGACCTGCTGGCCGCCCTGGGGACGGTGCGCCCGGGCCGGGGCGCCGTCGAGCTGATGTCGACGGTGCGGGTGGCCCCGCTGGAGGGGCCGGAGCTGGACGCCCGGTACTGGGTGGACAACCTGCGCCGTCCGGTGATGTTCGCCGACGCGATGGAGCGGCTGTTCGACACCGGGGTCACCCATGTGGTGGAGATCAGCCCGCACCCGGTGCTCACCCCGGCGCTGGAGCAGCTGGCCGCGCAGCGGCCCGTCCCGCCCCGGGTGCTGTCGACGCTGCGGCGCGACCAGGGCTCGCCGGACATGGTGCGCGAGTCGATGGCGCGGGCGTACGTGAGCGGCCTGGAGCCGTTCGGCGCGCTCCCCCGGGACGCCTGGGCGCCGGTGCCGCCGTACCCGTGGCAGCGCACCGCGCACTGGGTGGAGCCGGCCCGACGGCGCACCGCGGGCGGTGCCGGGGAGGCGCTGCGGCTGGTGCCGTCGGTGACCGAGCAGGGCGCCTGGACGGCCGCGCTGGAGCTGGCCCCGGCGGACATCCCCTGGGTGCGCGACCACCGGGTGTACGACGCGGTGGTGCTGCCCGGCACGGCGATGCTGGAGCTGGCGCTGCGCACGGCGCTGGCCCGCACCGGCGGGGCGCACCGCACGCTCGCCGACGTCGCCCTGGAGCGCCACCTGACGCTCACCGACGAGCCGGTGACGGTGGCGCTGGGCTGGCGGGACGACGTGACGGGCGGCGGCAGCTTCACCCTCTCCTCGCTGGAGCCGGGCGCGCCGGGCTGGGTGCGGCACGCCTCGGCGCGGGTGCTGGCGGAGGACACCGCGCCCGGGGTCCCGGCCTTCCCGGAGCGGCTGCTCCGTCTGGACGCCGCCCCGGGCGCCGCGTTCTACGCGGACTGCGCGGCGCGCGGGCTGAACTACGGTCCGGCGTTCCGGGGCGTGCTGGGCCTGCGCGCGGACGCCTCCCAGTGCCTGGCCGAGGTGCGGGCGGCGGACGGCCTGCTGGTCGGCGGCCACCCGCACCGGCTGCACCCGGCGGTGTGGGACGCGGCGCTCCAGGCGTCGGTCCCGCTGTTCCCCGGCGAGGAGGCGGCGGTGCCGGTCGGGGTCCGGCAGGTCCACCTGCACCAGGACCTCGCGCGCCCGGTCACCGCGCTGTGGTCGCACGCGGTGCGCCGCGGCGGCGGCGAGGAGGTCGACCTGTTCCTGTTCGACGCGCAGCGGCGGCCGCTGCTGAGCCTGCTCGGGCTGCGGATGCGGCCGCTGGCGGCCTCGGCCGACCCCGGCGCGGCGGACGCGGAGCGGATCCACCGGCTGGAGTGGCTCCCGCAGGACCGCCCGGAGGCCGCCGGGGACGCGGCGTCCGGCCGCTGGGCGGTGTGCGCGGCGGACGCGGTCGGCGGCCCGGCGGCCTGGGCGCGGGCCGGTGAGCTGGCCGAGGCGCTGGAGGCGCTCGGCGGCGCCTCGCTCGCCCAGGTGGCGGACGGCGCGGCGGCGGAGCGCGAGGAGGTGTGGGCGGAGCGGCTGGCCCCGGTCGACGGGCTGACCGGGGTGGTGTTCGTGGCGCCGCGCGCGGACGCCGGCCCGGCCGCCCAGCGCGCCGGCCTGCTCGCGCTGGCCGCGCTGGTGCGGGCCTGCGCCGCGCGCCCGCTCGTGCCGCGGCTGGCCGTGCTGACCGCCGACGCGCAACTGCCGCCCTCGGCGCCCGGGGAGGGCGATCCGGGCGCGGCCCTCTACTGGGGCTTCGGGCGGGTGCTGCGCCGTGAGCACCCGGAGCTGCGGCCGGTGCTGGTGGACGTGGACGGCGCGGACGCCGGCTGGGCGGCGCGGTGCGCCGCCGAGCTGGCCGCCGGGGACGGCGCCGACCAGGTGGTGCTGCGCGGCGGCGGGCGGCTGGTCGGCCGGCTGGTGCGCGGTGCGGCGACGGCGGACGCCCCCGCGGAGCCGGCCCGGCCGGCCTGGCGGGCGGGCCCGGCGCAGCCGTTCCGGCTCGCGCCGGACCGTCAGGGCGTCTGGGACAGCCTGGCGTTCCGCCCGCTGGAGCGGCGCGCGCCGGGCGCCGGGGAGATCGAGATCGCGGTCTCCTCGGCGGCGCTGAACTTCATCGACGTGATGAAGGTGACGGGCACCTACCCCGACCCGTCGGCCGACGCCCGGCTGCTCGGCCTGGACGGGGTCGGCGTGGTGACCAGGACCGGCGAGGGCGTCTCCCGCTTCGCCCCCGGCGACCGGGTGGTCGCCTGCGCCGGCGGCGGCGCGCTGGCCACCCACTGGACGGTGCTCGCCGACCACGCGCAGCCCGTCCCGGCGGGGCTGGGCGACGAGGACGCGGCGGCGTTCCCGGCGGTGACCGTCACCGCCTGGTACGGGCTGCGGCACCTGGCCGCGCTCGCGCCCGGCGAGACGGTGCTCGTCCACTCGGCGGCCGGCGGCCTGGGCCTGGCGGCGATCGAGGTGGCGCGGCTGCTCGGCGCCGAGGTGCTGGCGACGGCGGGCACCGAGGAGAAGCGCGCCCACCTGCGCGGGCTGGGCATCCGGCACGTCTTCGACTCCCGGGACCTCTCCTGGGCGGAACGGGTGCGCGAGGCCACCGGCGGGCGCGGGGTGGACGTCGTCCTCAACTCGCTGACCGGCGCGGCGATCCCGCTGGGTCTGGAGGTCCTGGCCGAGGGCGGGCGGTTCGTCGAGGTCGGCAAGGCCGACATCCACGGCGGGCGCACCCTGGGCCTGGAGGCGTTCCGCAAGGGCATCAGCCTCTCCTCGCTGGACCTCGCGGGCGTGATCGCCCGCCGGCCGGCGCTGTTCACCCGGCTGTTCGCCGAGGTGTGGGAGCGGGTGCGGGCGGGCGAGCTGCGGCCGCTGCCGGTGCTGCGCCGCCCGTTCGCGCAGGCCGCCGGGGCGCTGCGGGAGATGGCGCGCGGCCGGCACATCGGCAAGTTCGTGCTGTCCGACCCGGCGACGGTCGCCTCGGTGGCGCCGGAGCCGCTGCGCGACGGCCGGTTCCGCGGCGACGGCACGTACCTGATCACCGGTGGCCTGGGCGCGCTCGGCCTGTCGCTGGCGGAGTTCCTGGCCGAGCGGGGCGCGGGCCGGCTGGCGCTGGTCGGCCGGTCGGCGCCGAACGGGGACGCGGCGGCCCGGATCGCGGCACTGCGGGCGCGCGGCGTTCCGGTGGAGACCTTCGCGGCGGACGTCGCCGACCCGGCGGCGGTGCGCCGGGTGCGCGCGCAGCTGCCGCCGCTGCGCGGCGTGGTGCACGCGGCCGGCCTGCTGGACGACGCGACCGTCCTCAACCTGACGGCGGAGCGGCTGCACCGGGTGCTGGCTCCCAAGGTGGACGGCGCGGTCAACCTGGACGCGGTGACCGGGGACGACCCGCTGGACTTCTTCCTGCTGTTCTCCTCGGCGGCGGCGCTGTTCGGCAACGCCGGGCAGGCGGCCTACGCGGCGGGCAACGCCTTCCTGGACGCGCTGGCGGTGGCCCGGCGGCGGCGCGGACGCCCGGCGCTGAGCGTGCAGTGGGGGCCGTTCGACGACGTCGGCCTGGCCGCCGCGGCGGACAACCGCGGCGCCCGGCTGGCGGAGCGCGGCATGGCCGGGTTCTCCACCGCGGAGGCGTGGCGGGCCCTGGAGGGCTTCCTGGGCGGTGACGAGCCGGTGGTCGGCTACGTCCCGATCGACCTGCGGCAGTACCTGGAGGCGTACCCGGACACGGTGACGCTGGAGAGCTGGAGCGGGCTGCGCGAGCTGGCCAGGGACGGTGGCGCCGGCAGCAGCGCGGGCGCGGCCCTGCTCGCCGAGCTGCGCGCCGCGCCCGCCGAGCACTGGCCCGGGCTGCTGGAGGCCACCGTGCGGGAGCTGGCGGGCCGGGTGCTGCGGCTGGACAGCGGGACGATCGACCGGGACACGCCGTTCAAGGCGCTCGGACTGGACTCGCTGATGGGCCTGGAGCTGCGCAACCGGCTGGAGGCGGCGTTCGGGCTGCGGCTGTCGCCCACCCTGCTGTGGACGTACGGCACGCCCCGGGCGCTCTCCGCGGTGCTGGCGGAGCGGCTGCTCGGCGGGCAACCCGGCGAGGGCGCCGACACGGCGACGGACGGCGAGGGCTGAGGACGATGACCGAGCAGCGCGACACCACCGCCCCCGCGCCCACCCCGCTGACCAGGGCGCTGGACACCGTCCGCAGGCTGCGGGCGCAGCTGGACGCCGCGAGCGGCACCGGCCCGCTGGCCGTGGTCGGCATCGGCCTGCGGCTGCCGGGCGGCATCGCCGACCTGGACGGCTACTGGGCGGCGCTGGCCGGGGGCCGCGACCTGGTCGGGCCGCTGCCCGCCGGGCGGCGCGGGCCGTTCGCCGCCGAGTGGGAGCGGCTGCCGCACACCGGCGGCTTCCTGGAGGAGGTGATGGACTTCGACGCCGAATTCTTCGGCATGAGCGCCGAGGAGGCGCGCGGCACCGACCCGCAGCAGCGGCTGCTGCTGGAGGTCGCCTGGGAGGCCCTGGAGAACGCGGCGCTCCCGCCGGACCGGCTGGACGCGGCCCGCACCGGCCTGTTCGTCGGGGTCACCGGGCAGGAGTACTGGGACTGGCAGCGGGGTGCGGCGGACACCCACTGGGCGGCCGGCAACGGCCACTGCTTCACGGTCGGCCGGGTCGCGTACGCGCTGGGGCTGGCCGGCCCGGCGATCACGGTGGACACCGCCTGCTCCTCCTCGCTGGTGTCGGTGCACCTGGCGCGCCAGGCGCTGGCCCGCCGGGAGTGCGACGTGGCGCTGGCCGGCGGGGTGAACCTGGTGCTGTCGCCGCGGGCGACCCGGCTGCACCAGCTGGCGGGCACGCTCTCGCCGGACGGGCGGTGCGGCCCGTTCGACGCCCGGGCGAACGGCTTCACCCGGGGCGAGGGCTGCGGGGTGCTGGTGCTCAAGCGGCTGGAGGACGCGCGGCGCGACGGCGACCGGGTGCACGCGGTGCTGCACGGCTCGGCGGTGAACCAGACCGGCCGCTCGACCGGCTTCACGGCGCCCAACGTGCTGTCGGAGGTCGCGCTCACCGAGGCGGTGCTGGCGGACGCCGGGCTCTCCCCCGCCGACATCGGCCTGGTCGAGGCGCACGGCACGGGCACCCCGCTCGGGGACGCCGTCGAGATGGAGGCGATCGCGGCCGCGCTGGGCCGCCGCAACGCCGGGGCCGAACTGGTGGTCGGCTCGGTCAAGGGCAACCTCGGGCACCCGGAGTCGGCGGCCGGGGTGATCGCGCTGGTCAAGGCGGTGCTCTGCGTCGCGCGGCGCGCGGTGCCGCCGCTGGTCAACTTCGGCACCCTCAACCCGCTGATCGACCTGGACGGCACCGGGATCACCCTGCCGACGGCGCTGCGGCCCTGGCCGGAGCACGCCGGGCGGCACGCGGTGGTGAGCGCCTTCGGCATGGGCGGCACCAACGCCCAGGTGGTGATCGGCCCCGCCGGGGAGGAGGGCGCGGGCGCCGCCCCGGCGGAGCCGGTCGAGGGCTTCGACCTGTCCGCCCGCACACCGGAGGCGCTGCGCGCGCTGGCGTCCGCCCTGCACGACCGGCTGGCCGGCCTGCCGGAGGAGCGGTACCCGGCGTTCGCGTACACGGCGGGTGCCGGGCGGGCCCGGCACCGCCTGCGGGCCCGGATCACCGCCGGCGACCGGGCCGCCGCGCTGCGCGCCCTCCACGGGCTCGCCGAGGGCGCCCCGCCGTCCGAACCGGCGGACGACGCCCCTGCGGTACCGCCCCGGGCCGTCCTGGACCTGCCGGCCTACCCGTGGCAGCGCCGCCGCTACGCCCCCGAGGCGCCCGAGACCCCGGCAGCCGCGCCGCCCGCGCCCGCCCCCGCGCCCGCCCCCGCCCGCGCCGAGGCAGCCGCCGAAGCCCGGCCCGCCCTGTTCGCGCTGGAGTGGGCCGCCGCCGAGGACGGCCCCGGCGCCCCGCCGTCGGGCGCCCCCGGCCGGTGGCTGCTGTTCGCCGACCGCACGGGCGTCACCGGGGCGCTGGGCGCCGAACTGGTCGCCCGGCGCGGCAGCTGGGTGACCGTCACCCCCGGCGACCGGTCCCGGCGGCTGGACCCGCTGCGGTACGAACTCGACCCGCGCCGCCCGGAGGACCTCACCGCCCTGCTCAAGGAGCTGCGGGCGGCGGGCGACGAGCCGTGGGCCGGGGTCGTCCACGCCTGGGGCCTGGACGCCGCCGCCGTCCCCCGGCCGGACGGCGCCGCGCCGTTCCCGCTCGGAAAGGAGCGCGGGCAGGCCGTGCGCTCGGCGCTGCGGCTGGCCCGCGAACTGGCCGAGGAGGGCCTGCCCGGGGCGCCGCGGCTCGCCCTGCTCACCCGGGGCGCGCAGCGGGTGAGCGAGCGCGACCCGGCGCCCGACCCGGCCCAGGCGCTGCTGCGCGACCCGGCCGCGGACGGGCCCGGCGCGCCCCGCCCGCTGGTCGTCGACCTCGACCCCGACCCGGCCCGGGACGACCCCGCCCGGCTGCTGGACGTACTGCTGCGCCCGGCCGGGGAGCCCGCCGCCGCGCTGCGCGGCCCGGTCCGGTACGTCCCGGTCCGGGTGCCCCAGGACTCCGCGGACGGCACCGAACCCGGCTGGCAGCGGCGGCCGTTCGATCCTGAGCTGGACACCAACCACCGGATCCTGGCGGTCCGGCCCGGCCTGTTGGAGAGCCTGACGCCGACCCGCTGGGAGCGGACCGCGCCCGGGCCCGGCCAGGTCGAGATCGAGATCGCCGCGGCCGGGCTGAACTTCAGCGACGTGCTCAAGGCGATGGGCGCCTACCCGGGCGCCGCCGGCAGCGTCCCGCTGGGCGCCGAGTGCGCGGGCCGGGTCAGCGCGGTCGGCGCCGGCGTCGAGCGCTTCCGCGTCGGGGACCGGGTGATGGCCGTGGTGCCGTCCGCGCTGGCCGCGTACGCGACCACCGAGGCGCACCTGGTGGCGCCGCGGCCGGCGGGGCTGGACGACGAGCGGGCGGCGGCCGTTCCGATCGCCTTCCTGACCGCCGTCTACGGCCTGGACCACCTGGCCCGGCTGGGGACGGGCGAGACGGTGCTGGTCCACTCGGCGAGCGGCGGGGTGGGCCTGGCCGCGCTGGCGGTGGCCCGGCGCCGCGGGGCGCGGGTCCTCGCCACCGCCGGGACGCCGGAGAAGCGCCGCTTCCTGCGCGAACTGGGCGGCGTCGAGCGGGTGATGGACTCCCGCTCGACGGCCTTCGCCGACGAGGTCGCCGAGGCCACCGGCGGGCGCGGGGTGGACGTGGTGCTCAACTCGCTGACCGGCGAGGCGCTGCGGCGCGGGCTGGCGCTGCTGGCGCCGGGCGGGCGGTTCGTCGAGCTGGGCAAGCGCGACATCTTCGACGACAGCCCGGTCGGGCTCGGCCACCTCAAGGGGAACCGCACGCTGTTCGCGGTCGACCTCGACCACGTCTTCCACGCCCGGCCGGCGCTGCTCGCCGAGCTCTTCGCCGAGGTGGTCCGGGGCTTCGGGGACGGGGAGTTCGGTCCGCTGCCGGTCACCGCCCGGCCGTTCGGCGAGGCGCGGGAGGCGTTCGCCGCCATGGCGCAGGCCCGGCACCTCGGCAAGCTGGTGCTGCGGCCCGAGCCGGCGCCGGAGATCGCGGTGCCGCCGAGCCCGGCGGTGGTCCGGGCGGCGCGGGCCGGCTACCTGGTGACCGGCGGCACGGCGCCCGCCGCACTGGCGGCGGCCGAACGGCTGGCGGAGCTGGGCGCGCGCCGGATCGCCCTGCTCCGCGCCCCGGGAACGGACGCCTCGGCGGCGGCGGCCGGGGCGGTGGCCGGGCTGCGCGCCCGGGGCGTGGAGGTGGCACTGCCGGTCGCGGACCCGGCGCGGCCCGAGGAGACGGCCGCGCTGCTGGACACGCTGGAGGTGGCCGGGGTGGTGCACCTCGCGAGCACGCCGCAGGCCGCCGCCGAGGAGGAGGAACCCGCGGCCGCCGCGGCCGAACGGGCCGCCGAGGCCTGGCAGCTCCATCTGGCCACGGCCGGGCGGGCACTGGACTTCCTGGTGCTGTGCGACCCGGCCTCCGGGGCGGGCCGGGAGACGGTGCTCGGCGCCTGCCTGGACGCGCTCGCCGTCCACCGCCGGGCGCTCGGGCTGCCCGCGCTGAGCGTCGACGGCGCGGGCCTGGACTCGCTCGCCCGGCTGCTGGGCAGCCCGGCGGCGGTCGTCCGGGCCGCCGCGGCGCCCGGCGGGAGCACGCCCGACGCGCCGGAGGCGCCGAACGCGGAGTCCGACGGCGGACAGGCGCTGCGCCGCCGGCTGCTGGCGGTCGAGCCGGGCCGGCGCCGCCGGGCCCTGCTGGTGCGGCACTGCCGGGAGCTGGCCGCCCTGGTGCTGGACGGGCCCGGCGCGGACGCCGACGCCGTCGACAGCGCCGCGCCGCTGGCGGGCCTGGGCTTCGACTCGATGCGCACCCTGGAGCTGCGCTCGCGGCTGGAGCTGTCGCTCGGGGTGCCGCTGCCCGCCACGCTCGGCTGGCAGTACCCGACGCTGGACGCCCTGGTGCCCTTCCTCGCCGAGCGGCTGGGGATCCCGCTGGAGCACGGACCGGCCGCCCCGTCCACCCCGTCGACCCCGTCCACCCCGGCCGGGCCGCCCGTCGCCGGGCCCCCGGCCCCCGAGCGGGCCCCCGCCGACCTCGACGGGCTCTCCGAACGCGACCTGGAGGCCCTCCTCCTCGCCAAGACCGAGCAGTTCGACGCCGATGCCGATCCGACCGACCGGGGACAGGGACGATGACCACGCGCGACGACAGCACCCGGACCGACACCGACCGGACCGGCGCGGACCGGACCGACGCCGACACCGACACCGACCGGACCGCACCGTCCGAGGACCGCTCCGCGTCCGTCACGGCGATGAAGCGCGCCTATCTGACGATGGAGCGGATGCAGCAGCGGATCGACGCCTACGAGCGCGCCCGCTCCGAGCCGATCGCCGTCATCGGCGTCGGCTGCCGCTTCCCCGGCGGCGTGGGCGACCCGGAGGCGTACTGGGAACTGCTGGCCTCCGGCACCGACGCGGTAGGCGAGATCCCGCCCGACCGCTGGGACGTCGACGGCCTCTACGACGAGCGGCCCCGCACCCCCGGCCGGTACAGCAGCCGCTGGGGCGGCTTCCTGGACCGGATCGACCGCTTCGACCACGAGTTCTTCGGCATCTCCCGCCGCGAGGCCGTCGCCATGGACCCGCAGCAGCGCCTGGTGCTGGAGGTCGCCTGGGAGGCCCTGGAGGACGCCGGGCAGGCCCCGCACGCGCTGGCCGGCAGCAGCACCGGGGTGTTCATCGGCATCTGCAGCAACGACTACGCGGGGCTGCTGTTCCGCGAGCCGGCCGACATCACGGCCCACGCCGGCACCGGCGCGGCCCACAGCATCGCCAGCGGCCGGCTCTCCTACCTGCTGGACCTGCGCGGTCCGAGCGTCTCGGTGGACACCGCCTGCTCCTCCTCGCTGGTCGCCGTCCACCAGGCGTGCCAGAACCTGCGCCTGGGCGAGTGCGACCTGGCGATGGCCGGCGGGGTCAACGCGGTGGTCTCCCCCGACGCGGCGATCTCCTTCTCGCAGTTCCCGGAGATGCTCGCCGACGACGGCCGCTGCAAGACGTTCGACGCGGCGGCCAACGGCTTCGTGCGCAGCGAGGGCTGCGGCGTGGTGGTGCTCAAGCGGCTCTCCGACGCGCGGCGCGACGGCGACCGGGTGCTCGCGGTGATCCGCGGCTCGGCGGTCAACCAGGACGGGCGCAGCTCGGGGCTGACCGCGCCGAACGGCGCCGCCCAGCGCGAGGTGTTCCGCCGGGCGCTGGCCGCCGCCGGCATCGGCCCGGACCGGGTCGGCTACATCGAGACGCACGGCGCCGGCACCAAGCTGGGCGACCCCATCGAGGTGGCGTCGCTGGCCGAGGTCTACGGCCGCGAGGAGGGCCCGCCGCTCCTCCTGGGCGCGGTGAAGACCAACCTCGGCCATCTGGAGGCGGCGGCCGGGATCGCCGGGCTGATCAAGGCCGCGCTGTGCGTCGAGCGGGGGATGGTCCCGCCGAACCTGCACTTCGGCACGCTCAATCCGCACATCTCCTTCGAGGGGACCACCTTCGCCGTGCCGACCGGCCTCACCCCCTGGCCGGCCGGGGAGGGACCACGGGTGGCGGGGGTGAGCAGCTTCGGCTTCAGCGGCACCAACGCGCACCTGATCGTGGAGCAGGCGCCGCCGCGCCCGGCGGCGGAGGCGGAGCCGGACGGCGGACGCCCGCTCTCCGTGCTGGCCCTGTCGGCGAAGAGCGGCGGCGCGCTGCTCAAGCTCGCCCGCCGCTACCAGGACCGGCTGGCGGCGGCCGGCCCGCACGCCGCGCCCGACCTGTGCTTCTCCGCCGGTACCGGGCGCTCGCACTTCCCGCACCGGCTCGCCGCGGTGGGCGCCACCGCCGGGGAGCTCGCGGACCGGCTGGCGGACTTCGTGCGGGACGACCCCGGCGAGGGGCTGCTGCTGGGCCAAGCGCGGGGCGCGGCTGCCGAGCCGGTCTTCCTGTTCACCGGCCAGGGACCGCAACGCGCGGGCATGGCCCGGCAGTTGTACGAGACCCAGCCGTCCTTCCGGCGCACCCTGGAGCACTGCGACGACGTCCTGCGCGACGTGCTGCCGGCGCCGCTGCTCTCCGCGCTGTACCCGGCCTCGGCGGCGGACGCCGGGCTGATCGACACCATGGAGTTCGCGCAGCCGGGCCTGTTCGCGGTGGAGTACGCGCTGGCCGGGCTGTGGCGCTCGTGGGGCGTGGAGCCGGCCGCCGTGCTCGGTCACAGCCTCGGCGAGTACACCGCTGCCTGCTTCGCGGGCGCGATGCCGCTGGAGGACGGACTGCGGCTGGTCGCCGAGCGCGGCCGGCTGCTCCAGCGGCTCGCCGAGTCCGGCGCGATGGCCGCGATCCCGGCCCCGGTGGAGCAGGTCGCCGCCGAACTCGCCCGTCACGACCCGGCCCTGGCCGCGGTGGCCGCCGTGAACGGCCCGGCGAACACCACCGTCTCCGGGGTGCGGGAGGTGGTCGACGAGGTCTGCGCGGCGTTCACCGCGCGCGGCGCCGAGGTGCGCCGGCTGCGGATCTCCACCTCCTCGCACTCCCCGCTGGTCGAGCCGGTGCTGGAGCCGCTGCGGACGGCCCTGGAGAAGGTCGCCTTCGGCGCGCCGGAGCTGCCGCTGGTGTCCAACCTGACCGGCGGGCTCTGGCCGTGGGACCGGCCGCTGGACAGCGCCTACTGGCTGGGCCACGCCCGGCAGCCGGTGCTCTTTGCCGACGGGGTGCGGGCGCTGTACGAGCTGGGCTACCGCACCTTCCTGGAGGTGGGCCCGGCGCCGACGCTGCTGGGCCTGGTCCGCGAGGTGCTGACCGGTGACGACGTGCTGATGCTGCCGAGCCTGCGGCCGAAGTACGACGACTGGGAGATCCTGCTGGGCAGCCTCGGCCGGCTGTACGTCGAGGGGGCCGAGGTGGACTGGGCCGGGTTCGACCGCGACCGGCCGCGCGCCCGCACCGCGCTGCCGCACTACCCGTTCGCCGCCACCCGCTGCTGGCACGATCCGGGCGGCGACGGCGCCACCACGCCCGCCGCGCGCCGGACCCCGGCCCGACCCGCCGGGCCCGGGCGCACCGCCGGGCCGACGGGGCGGCCGAGGCCCGCCCGGGTGCCCGGCGCGCCCGGCAGGGCCGCCGCGAGCGCGCTGCCCACCGCCGCGGAACTGCTGGGCGCCCCCGCCGACCAGCGGGTCGCCGCCCTGGTGGCCGGGCTCACAGCCGGGGTGCGCACCGCGCTGGGCTCGCGCGCGGCCACCGTGGACGCCGACGCGCCGCTGTCCGGCCTCGGGCTGGACTCGCTGATGGCCGTGGAACTGCGCAACGAGATCCAGGGCCGGCTGGGTGTCAAGGTCACGGTGGCCGACTTCCTCAAGGGCGCGACCGTGCGCGGCCTGGCCGAACAGGTGGTCGGCGAGCTGGCCGCCGACTCGCGGCCGGAGCGGGGCGAGGACACCGCGCCGATCCGCCGGGTCGCCCGCGCGGCGGACCGCGACGCCGAACTGCTCGCCCTGCTGGACCAGGTGACCGGGGAGACGGAGCGGTCCGATGGCTGAGCTCGAACAGCGCCTGGCCGCCCTGACCCCGGAGCAGCGGGCCCGCCTTGAGGAGCTGCTCGCCGAGAAGCGGTCCACGGCCGCCGAGGACGTCTTCCCGCTCTCGGTCTTCCAGCAGGGCATGTGGTTCCTGGAGCAGCTGCGCCCCGGCAACCCGGCGTACGTGGTGCCGGGCGCGGTGCGGGTGCGCGGCCCGGTGGACGCCGGGCTGCTGCGCGCGGCCTTCGCCGAGGTGGTCCGCCGGCACGAGGCGCTGCGCACCGCCTTCGGGCTGCGCGGGGGCCGCCCGGTCCAGGTGGTGCGGGCATTCGTGGCACCGGAGCTGCCCGAGGTCGACCTGCGGGGCGCCGGGCTGACGGCGGCCGGGCTGGAGGAGCGGATCACCGCCGAGGCGACCGGCGATCCCTTCGACCTGGCGGCCGGACCGCCGGTGCGCCTGACGCTGCTGCGCACCGCCGAGGACGAGTCGGTGCTCGTCCTGGCGCTGCACCACCTGGTCTCCGACCGCTGGTCGTTCTGGGTGCTGCTGTCCGAACTCGCCGCCCTGTACGCCGCGTTCGCCGAGGGCCGGCCCTCGCCGCTGCCCGAACCCCCGGTGCAGTACGCCGACTTCGCCCTCTGGCAGCGCGAGCGGCGGGAACAGGGGCGCTGGGACGTCCCGCTGGCGTACTGGCGGGAGCGGCTGGCCGGGGCGCCGCCCGCCCTGGAGCTGCCGACCGACCGGCCGAGGCCCGCCGTGCAGGGCTTTCGCGGCGGCGCCCTGCCGTTCGAGCTGCCCGAGCCGCTGATGCGCGAGCTGGCCGCCCTCGCCCACCGGCGCGGCGCGACCACCTACATGGCGCTGCTGGCCGTCTTCACCGTGCTGCTCGCCCGGTACGGCCGGCAGCGGGACGTGGTGGTGGGCGTGCCCACGGCCGTCCGCGACCGGCCCGAACTGGAGCCGCTGATCGGCTACTTCGTCAACACCCTGCCGATCCGCACCGAGCTGGACGGCGAGCCCTCGTTCACCGAGGTGCTGGCGCGGGTGCGCAGCGCCTGCCTGGGCGCCTACGAGCACCAGGAGGTGCCGTTCGAGCTGGTGGTCGGCGCGCTGAACACGGCCCGCGACCTCAGCCGCCCGCCGGTGTACCAGGTGAGCTTCGCCTACGGCCGGGAGGCGGTGCCGGACCTCACCCTGGGCGGCGCGCGGCTGGAGCCGGTGGCGGTGCGCAGCGGTGGCGCCCGTTTCGACCTGGAGCTGCAGGCCTTCGACCGCGACGGCGGGCTGAGCGGCTGGTTCGAGTACGACCGCGATCTGTTCGACGAGTCCACCGTCGCCCGCCTCGCCGGCCACTTCCGCCGGCTGGCCGAGCAGGCGGTGGCGGACCCGGAGCGCCCGGTGGACGCGCTGGAGCTGCTGACGGAGGGCGAACGGCGGCGCGTCGTCGAGGAGTTCAACGCCACCGCGCGCCGGTGGCCGGCCGGGGCGGGCTGGATCCACCAGGCCTTCGAGGAGCGGGCGCGGCTGACCCCGCGGGCGCCGGCGCTGCGCTTCGAGGGGCGCTCCGTCGGCTACCGGGAGCTGGACCGGCGGGCCAACCGGCTGGCGCACCGGCTGCGCGGGCTCGGGGTGGGCCGGGACGTCGTGGTGGGCGTGGGCCTGGAGCGCTCGCCCGAGCTGGTGGTGGCGCTGCTGGCGGTGCTCAAGGCGGGCGGCGCCTACCTGCCGCTGGACCCGGAGCTGCCGCCCGCCCGGCTGGAGCACATGGTGCGCGACGCCCGGGTGCCGGTGCTGCTCACCCGTCGCGCGCTGCTCGGGCGCCTGCCGGTGGTGGCCGCCGAGGCGCTGTGCGTGGAGGAGTTCGAGGCCGCGCCGGGCGGGGAGCCCGACACCGCCCCGGACGTCGAGGTCGGCGGCGAGGACCTCGCCTACGTCATCTACACCTCCGGTTCCACCGGTGCGCCCAAGGGCGTGATGAACGTGCACGCGGCGATCCGCAACCGGCTGCTGTGGATGCAGGACGCCTACCGGCTGGACGCCGAGGACCGGGTGCTGCAGAAGACGCCGTTCTCCTTCGACGTGTCGGTGTGGGAGTTCTTCTGGCCGCTGGCCACCGGCGCCACCCTCGTCCTGGCCCGCCCCGGGGGCCACCGGGACCCGGGCTACCTGGCCCGGACGATCCGGGAGGAGCGGGTGACGACGGTGCACTTCGTGCCGTCCATGCTCCAGGCCTTCCTGCGGGAGGAGGTGGAGGAGTGCACCAGCCTGCGCCGGGTGGTGTGCAGCGGCGAGGCGCTGCCGCGCGACCTCCAGGACCGTTTCCTGGCCCGCTGCGGCGCCCGGCTGTACAACCTCTACGGCCCCACCGAGGCGGCCGTCGACGTCACCCACTGGACCTGCCGCCCGGAGGCCGATCCGCGCCGCCCGGTGCCGATCGGCCGGCCGATCGCCAACACCCGGATCCACGTACTGGACGGGGCGCTGCAACCGGTGCCGGTCGGGGTGCCCGGGGAGCTGCACATCGGCGGCCGGGGCCTGGCGCGCGGCTATCTGAACCGGCCGGAGCTGACGGCCGAGCGCTTCGTGCCGGACCCGTTCGACCCGGACCCGGCGGCGCGGCTGTACCGGACCGGGGACCTCGCGCGGTACCGGGAGGACGGCGCGCTGGAGTTCCTGGGCCGGCTGGACCACCAGGTGAAGCTGCGCGGCCAGCGGATCGAGCCCGGTGAGATCGAGGCCGCGCTGACCGCGCACCCCGCGGTGCGCGAGGCGGTGGTGACGGCCCGCGAGCGCCGGGCCGGGGACGTGCGGCTGGTCGCCCATTTGACGGCGGCCGAGGGCGCCGGGGTGCCCGGGCCCGCCGAGCTGGCCGCGCACCTGCGCGAGCGGCTGCCCGCCTCGATGGTGCCGGCCGCGTTCGCGGTGCTGGACGCCCTGCCGCTCACGCCGAGCGGCAAGGTGGACCGCGCCGCGCTGCCCGAGCCGGACGGCGGCCGGCCCGCGGCGGGGGCGCCGTTCACCGCGCCCGGGGCCGGCCTGGAGGACACCCTCGCCGGGCTCTGGCGCACGGTGCTGGGGGTCGAGCGGGTCGGCGCCCACGACAACTTCTTCGACCTCGGCGGGCACTCGCTGCTGTTGGCCGAGCTGCGCTCGCTGCTCGCCGCGCGGACCGGGCATCAGGTCTCGATGGTCGAGCTGTTCCAGCACCCGACGGTGGCCTCGCTGGCCGCCCGTCTGAGCCGGTCCGAGGGGGAGCCGTCGGCGGCCCCGGGGCCGGAGGCGCGCGAACGCGCGGAGCACCGGCGCCGGGCCGGTGCCCGGCGGCACCAGGCGGCCGCGCGCCGCGCCCGGTCCTGAGGCAGCGACGGGCCCGCGTCAGCGACGGGCCCGAGGTAGCGACATGAGAGGGCGACAGGAGACCCCGATGCCGGAGATGTCCGAAGAACTCGACCAGATCGCCATCGTCGGGATGGCCGGCCGCTTCCCCGGCGCCCCCGACGTCGACACCTTCTGGAGGAACCTGGAGGAGGGCCGGGAGTCGGTCTCCGTCCTCTCCGAGGAGCAGCTGCGGGCGTCCGGGGTGGATCCCGCGGTGTCCGGCCGGGACGGCTACGTGCGGGCCAAGGGCGTGCTGGAGGGCGCGGACCGCTTCGACGCGGCGTTCTTCGGCTACAGCCCGCGCGAGGCCGAGATCATGGACCCCCAGCACCGGGTGTTCCTGGAGTGCGCCTGGGAGGCCCTGGAGTCCGCCGGGTGCGTGCCGGAGGCGTTCGCGGGCCGGATCGGGGTGTTCGCCGGCGCCGGCATGAACACCTACCTGCTGCACAACGTGACGGCCAACCGGCGGGTCTACGACGCGGCGGGGCCGTACCAGACGCTGCTCGCCTCCGACAAGGACTTCCTGGCCACCCGGGTCGCCTACAAGCTCGGCCTGACCGGCCCGGCGCTGACCGTGCAGACCGCCTGCTCGACCTCGCTGGCCGCCGTCCACCTGGCCTGCCAGAGCCTGCTCGACGGCGAGTGCGACCTCGCGCTGGCCGGCGGGGTGTCGATCGGCTCGCCCCTCGCGCAGGGCTACGCCTACGAGCCGGGCGGCATCCTCTCCCCCGACGGACACTGCCGGCCGTTCGACGCGGCGGCGGCCGGGACGGTGCCCGGCAACGGCGCCGGCGTCGTGGTGCTGCGCCGGCTGGCCGACGCCCGCCGCGACGGCGACACCGTGGACGCCGTGGTGCTCGGCTCGGCGGTCAACAACGACGGCTCGCTGAAGGCCGGGTACACCGCGCCGAGCGTCGACGGCCAGGCCGCGGTGGTCGCCGAGGCGCTGGCGGTGGCCGGGGTGGACGCCGGCTCCATCGGCTACCTGGAGGCCCACGGCACCGGCACCGCGCTCGGCGACCCGATCGAACTCGCCGCGCTCACCCGCGCCTTCCGGGAGACCACCGGGGCCACCGGCTTCTGCGCGATCGGCTCGGTGAAGGGCAACATCGGCCATCTGGACGCCGCCGCCGGGGTCGCGGCGCTGATCAAGACGGTGCTGGCGCTGCGCCGCGAGGCGATCCCGCCGACGCCGCACTTCACCAAGCCCCACCCCGAACTCGACCTGGAGACGGGCCCGTTCTTCGTCAACGACCGGCTGCGGCCGTGGCCCCGGGGCGGCTCGCCGCGCCGGGCGGGGGTCAGCTCCTTCGGCATCGGCGGCACCAATGTGCACCTGGTGCTGGAGGAGGGACCGCCGCCCGAGCCGCTGCCACCGGCGGCGACCGACGGGGACACCCCGGTCCTGCTGCCGCTGTCCGGGCGGACGGGCGAGGCCGTCGCCGAGAGCGCCCGGCGGCTGGCCGACCACCTGGAGGCCCACCCCGCAACGGAGTTGGCCGACCTCGCGCACACCCTGGCGCACCGCCGGCGCGCCTTCGCCCGGCGCCGCGCGGTGGTCGGCCGCGACCGCGCCGAGGTGCTCGCCGCGCTGCGCGCCGTGAGCGCCGCCGGCACCGCCGAGGCCGCCGAGCGGGCCCGGACCGCCTTCCTGTTCCCCGGCCAGGGCACCCAGTACACCGGCATGGCCCGCGGCCTGTACCGCCGCGAGCCGGTGTTCACCGCCGAACTCGACCGCGGCGCCGAGCTGTTCGCCGCCGAGCTGGGCGAGGACCTGCGCGCCCTGCTGTTCCCCGGCCCGGCCGGCGCCGAGGCCGCCGAGGAGCGGCTGACCCGCACCGAGTTCGCCCAGCCGGCCCTGTTCCTGGTCGAGTACGCGCTGGCCCGGCAGTGGGAGGCGCTCGGCGTGCGGCCCGGCGCCATGGCCGGGCACAGCGTCGGCGAGTACGTCGCGGCCTGCCTGGCGGGCGTGTTCCCCCTGGAGGACGCGGTGCGCCTGGTGGCGGCCCGGGGCCGACTGGTCCAGGCGATGCCCGCCGGGTCGATGCTCACCGTCTTCCTGGCCGAGCGGGACCTCGCGCCCTGGCTCGGCGAGGCCCCGGAGCTCGCCGTGGCGGCGGTCAACTCCAGCGAGCTGAGCGTGGTCTCCGGCCCGACCGGGGCGGTGGACGGCCTGGAGCGGCGGCTCAAGGCGGCGGGCCTCCCCTGCCGCCGGCTGCACACCTCGCACGCCTTCCACTCCGCCGCCGTGGACGGCGCCGTCGGCCCGCTGGTGGAGGCGGTCCGCGGGGTGCGGCTGAGCCCGCCGCGGATCCCGTTCTGCTCCGGCGTCACCGGCAGCTGGATCACCGACGAGGAGGCGACCGACCCGGAGTACTGGGGCCGCCACCTGCGCGCGCCCGTCCGGTTCGCCGACGCGGCCGCCCTGCTGCTGGCCGACCCGTCCTGGGTGCTGCTGGAGGTCGGCCCCGGGCACACCCTCGGCGACTTCGTCCGCCGCCACCACGCCTGGCGGGAGGGCCGCACGGTGGTCGGCTCGCTGCGCCACCCGCACGAGCGGGCGGACGACCGGGTCCGGCTGGCGCAGGCCGTGGGGGCGCTGTGGAGCGCCGGGGCGCCCGTCGACCCGGCCGCCCTCGGGCCCGCCGCCGGGCGGGTGCTGCGGCTGCCCGGCCAGGCCTTCCAGCGCGAGCGCTTCTGGGTCGACCCCGACCCGGGCGCCACCGCCGCCGGGCCCGGGCGCCCGGCCGGCCCGGTGCCGGTCGAGGACTGGTTCCGCACGCCCGGCTGGCGGCGCCTGGCACCGGCCGCCGGCCGGCCGGGCCCCGACGGCGCGGCGCTGTGGGTGGTGCTCGGCGCGGACACCGGCCTCGGCGCCGCCCTCGCCGACCGGCTCGCCGGGCAGGGCGCCTCCGTCGTGCGGGTCGCCGCCGACGACGGCCCCGCGCGCACCGACGGGCTGCGCGTCCCCGGCCCGCGGGCCCTCGGCGAGCGCTCCTGGGCGCTGGAGCCGGCCGACCGCGCCCAGCTCGCCGGCCTGCTCGGCGCCCTGGACCTCCAGGACACGGCCGCCCTGCGGCTGGTGCACGCGTTCACCCTGGCCGAGGAGCCGTCCGGCGCCCCCGCGCCGGACGAAGCCCGGCTGGCGGCGGCCCGCCGGCTCGGCCTGGACAGCCTGAGCGCCCTCGCCCAGGCCCTCGGGGACACCCGCCCCGCCGTCCCGGTCACCGTCGACGTGCTGTGCCGGGGCGTGCACGCCGTCACCGGCGACGAGCCGCTGCGCCCCGAGCAGGCCCTGCTGGCCGGCCCCTGCACCGTGCTTCCGCAGGAGCTGCCGGACGTCACCTGCCGCCTGCTGGACGTCACCGGCACCGACCCGCAGGCCCCGGCCGGGGAGTCGGTGCGCGCCGTGCACGCGCTGCTGCTGCGCGGGCCCGGCGAGCGCGACCTCGCGCTGCGCGGCCGGCACTGGTGGGTCCGCGACTTCGACGCCCTGCCGCTGCCCGCCGAGGACGCGCCGACGGACGGCCCGGTGGGCCCGCGCGACGGCGGCGTCTACCTGGTCACCGGCGGTCTCGGCGGCGTCGGCCTGGCCCTCGCCGAGCAGCTGGCGCAGGGAGCCGAGGCCCCCGCCCTCGGCCTGCTCGCCCGCTCCGACTTCCCCGCCGAGGAGGACTGGCCCGGCTGGCTCGCCGCGCACGGCGAGCACGACCCGACCGGCGTCCGGATCCGCCGGCTGATCCGGCTGCGCGAGCGCGGCGCCCGGATCGCGGTGCTGCGCGCCGACGTCACCGACGAGCCGCGACTGGCCGCCCGGATCGCCGAACTGCGCGCGCGGTTCGGCCCGTTGAACGGCGTCGTGCACGCCGCCGGGGCGCCGTCGGCCGGGATGCTGGCGCGCCGCACCCCGGCGGAGGCGGACGGCGTGCTGGCGGCGAAGACCCTGGGCACCCTGCTGCTGGAGCGGCTCACCGCGCACGATCCGCTGGACTTCCTCCTGCTCTGCTCCTCGGTCAGCGCCGTGCTCGGCGGGCCCGGCCAGAGCGACTACGCCGCCGCCAACGCCTTCCTGGACGCCTTCGCCCAGGAGCGGCGCCGGCGGGGCCGGCCGGTCACCTCGCTCGGCTGGGGCACCTGGGAGGGCGTCGGCATGGCCGCCGGGCTCACCGCCCGGCCCGGCGCCGCCGAGGGGGGCGGGCACCCGCTGCTGCGGCCGGTCCGCTCCGAGGGCACCACCCGCGTCTGGGCGACCGAGCTGTCCACCGCGGACAGCTGGATCGTCGACGACCACCGGCTGATGGGCCACGGCCTGGTGCCGGGCACCGCCTATCTGGAACTCGTCCGCGCCGCGCTGGCCGGGCAGGCGGGCGAGCGCGAGATCGAGCTGCACGACGTGCTGTTCATGACGCCGGTGATCGTCCCGGACGGGCAGCGCCGCACGGTGTACACCACGATCGAGGAACGCGACGGCCGGCCGCACTTCACGGTCCGCAGCCGCCCCGCCGAGGACGCGCCGTGGCGCGAGCACGCCGTCGGCTCGGCCTCGTTCCACGAGCGCGGCCCGGACACCGTGCGCGACCTCGCCGAGGTGGAGGCCCGCTGCGAGGTGACCGAGGTCCTGGAGACCGAGGAGGAGATCCGCCGCCGGCTCGGGGTGGAGCGCTTCGAGGAGGGCGGCGGGCCGCTGCGGTTCTGGTTCGGCCCGCGCTGGCAGGTGCTCAGGACCATCCGCACCGGCGGCCGGCGGATGCTCGCCACCCTCCGGCTGGACGACGCCTTCCTCGCCGACCTGGACGCCTACCCGCTGCACCCGGCGCTGCTCGACATGGCCGGCGGGGTCTTCCGGCTGCACGCCGAGGACCCGTACTACCTGCCGCTCACCTACCGGAGCCTGCGGATCCACCACCCGCTGACCGGCACCGTGCACGTGGCGGTGGAGATCGGGCACCCCGCCGGGTCGAGCGGCGAGACGCTCAGCTGCGACCTCGAACTCCTCGGCCCCGACGGCCGGCTGCTGGTCCGGGTGAGCGACTTCACGGTCAAGCGGATCAACGACGTCGACGCGCTGCTGGAACAGATCGGGCGGACCGTCGCGGAGGCCGAGTCGGCGGGCGGCGGCACCGGTGCGGGCGCGGCGCCCGCCGCCACCGGCGCCCTGGCGGCGCTCGTCCGGGGCTTCGGCGAGGCGGACGGCCGGGCCGCCTTCGCCCGGGTGCTGGCGCAGCCCGAACTTCCCGCCCATCTGGTGGTCACCCCGCAGGACTTCGGTGCGCAGCGCCGGCTGGCCCGCTCGATCACCCCCGCCCTGCTGGCCCGGGAGCTGGACCGGCCGGCGCCGGCCGGCGGCAGCCACCCGCGCCCCGCGCTGGCGACCCCGTTCGTGGCGCCGGCCACCGAGCAGGAGGAGGCCGTCGCGGCGCTGTGGCGGGAGGTGCTGGGCGTCGAGGAGGTGGGCGTCGACGACGACTTCTTCGCGCTGGGCGGTCACTCGCTGGCCGCCGTGCGGCTCAACACCCGGATCCAGGGCCGTTTCGGCACCGAACTCGACCTGCGCGACTTCTTCCACTCCCCGACCGTCGCGCACACCGTCCGGCTGCTGGCCGGGGCCGGCGGCGGCGACACCGGGGAGGCCATCGAGGCGCTGAGCCGGGACGCGTCCGCCGAACTCCACGGCCCCGACGACCTCGGCGCCCTGTCCGATCTCGTCGGCCCGGACGACCTCGACGGCCTGTCCGACGCCGAGGTGGAGGCCCGGCTCCGGGCCCTGCTCGCCGAGGAGTCCACCGACCGGGGTGACCAGGAATGAGCGCCCGCGACACAGCCGAGGACGGACCCGCGATGACCACCCCCGACCCCGCCGCCCTGTCCGCCGCCGAGAGGCGCGCCCTGCTCGCCGAACGGCTGCGCCGCAGGCAGGCCGCCGGCCGGCCCCGCCGGCACCGGTTCCCGGCCTCCTTCCCGCAGCAGCGGATGTGGTTCCTGGACCAGTTGACGCCCGGTGACACCGCCTACAACGTCTGCGGCGCCACCCGGATCCACGGCCCGCTCGACCTGGAGCTGTGGCGCCGCGCCGTCTCCGCCATCGCCCGGCGCCACGAGGCGCTGCGCACCACCTTCCGCGAGGTGGACGGCGAACCGGTGCAGGTGGTCACCGAGGGCACCGAGCCGGAGTTCGCCGTCACCGCCTGCGAGCACCTGGCCGGCCCGGACGGCGAGGCGGGCGTACGGGCGCTGGCCCGCGAGGAGTTCGCCCGCCCCTTCGACCTGGCCACCGGCCCGCTGGTGCGGATGCGCTTCCTGCGGCTGGCCGCCGACGAGCACGTCCTGCTGCTGACCATCCACCACATCGCGGGCGACCTCTGGTCCACCTCGGTCTTCCTGGACGAGCTGGTGGCGCTCTACGGCGGCTACGCCACCGGCACCGACGCCGTGCTGCCCGAGCTGCCGATCCAGTACGCCGACTACGCGGTCTGGCAGCGCAAGCGGCTGGAGGGCGACGGCGCGGCGGCCGACCTCGCGTACTGGACGCGGACGCTCGCCGGGGCCCCGGCCGCCCTGGAGCTGCCCGCCGACCGGCCCCGGCCCGCCGTACGGACCACCCGGGGCGGTTCGCGCCCCTTCGCACTCCCCGCCGAACTGATGGAGCACGTCCGGGAGTTCAGCCGCGCCGAGGGCGTCACCCCGTTCATGACGCTGCTCGCGGCCTTCCAGGTGCTGCTGCACCGCTACACCCGGGAGGAGGACGTGGTGGTCGGCGTGCCGGTCGCCAACCGGGGCCGCCCCGAGGTCGAGCGGCTGATCGGCTACTTCGCCAACATGCTGGCGCTGCGCACCGACCTGTCCGGCGCGCCGTCCTTCCGGGAGCTGCTGGCCCGGGTGCGGCCGGTCTGCCTGGGCGCCTTCGCCCACCAGGAGCTGCCGTTCGAGCGGCTGGTGGAGGAGCTGCACCCGCGGCGCGACCTCTCCCGCACCCCGGTGTTCCAGGTCTCCTTCGTCTTCCAGAACATCGCGATGCCCTCCTTCGACGTGGCGGGGCTGCGGCTGGAGCCGATGGAGGTGGAGAGCGGCACCGCCCGCTTCGACCTGGAACTCCAGGTCTTCGACCGTCCCGAGGGCCTGAGCGGCCGCTTCGAGTACAACACCGACCTGTTCGACGCGGCCACCGTCGACCAGCTCGCCGGCCATCTGCGGCTGCTGGTGGAGCGGCTGCTCGCCGAGCCGGACCGCCCGGTCGGCGAGCTGCCGCTGCTCTCGGCCGAGGAGCAGCGGCGGCTGCGCGGGCAGGGGAACGACACCCGCCGCCCGTGGCCCGACCCGGGACTGGTCCACCACCGCTTCGCCGAGCAGGCCGCCCGCACCCCCGGCGCGGAGGCGGTGCGCTACGGCGCCGAGGCGCTGACCTACGCCGAACTGGACGGCCGCGCCGAACGGTTGGCCCGCCGGCTGCGGCGCCGCGGCGTCGGCCGGGACGTCCTGGTCGGCGTCTGCACCGAGCGCTCGGTCGACCTGGTGGTGGCGCTGCTGGCGGTGCTGAAGGCGGGCGGCGCGTTCGTCCCGCTGGACCCGCACTTCCCGCCGGAGCGGATCGCCTTCATGCTGGCCGACTCCGGGCTGCCGGTGCTGCTCACCCAGCGGGCGGTGGCCGGGCGGCTGCCGGCGTCCGGCGCGGAGGTGATCTGCCTGGACGAGCCGGACGCGGAGCCCGCCGCCGGACCGGCCGAGCCCGGACCGGCCGGCGGCCCCGGCGCGCCGGTGGACCCGGCGGACCTCGCGTACGTCATCTACACCTCGGGCTCGACCGGACGGCCGAAGGGCGTGCAGGTCCCGCACCGGGCGCTGGCCAACTTCCTGCGGGCGATGGGCGAGCGGCCGGGCCTGCGGGCGGACGACACCCTGCTGGCGGTCACCACGCACTCCTTCGACATCTCGCTGCTGGAGCTGCTGCTGCCGCTGGTGACGGGCGCCCGGGTGGTGGTCGCCGAGCGCGCCGCGGCGGCCGACGGCGAGCGGCTGGCACGGCTGCTGACCGCCTGCGGGGCGAGCGTCATGCAGGCCACCCCGTCCACCTGGCGGATGCTGCTGGACGCGGGCTGGCGCGGCGCGCCGGGCCTGCGGGCGCTGGCCGGCGGCGAGGCGCTGCCCGCCGGGCTGGCGCGGCGGCTGCGGGCGGGCGGCGTGGAGCTGTGGAACATGTACGGGCCGACCGAGACCACCATCTGGTCGGCGGTGGCCGAGGTGGGCGACGGCCCGATCTCGATCGGCGCGCCGATCGCCAACACCGAGCTGCACGTGCTCGACGAGCGGGGCCGGCTGGTACCGGCCGGGGTGCCCGGGGAGCTGGTGATCGGCGGCGCCGGGCTGGCCCGCGGCTACCTGGGCCGGCCGGAGCTGACGGCCGAGCGGTTCGTCCCGCACCCGTTCGACCCGGACCCGGCGGCCCGCCTCTACCGCACCGGGGACCTGGTGCGCCGGCGCCGGGACGGCGGCATCGAGTTCCTGGGGCGCCTGGACCACCAGGTGAAGCTGCGCGGCTTCCGGATCGAGCCGGGCGAGATCGAGAGCGAGCTGGCCGCCCGCCCGGAGGTCGGCCACGCGGTGGTGACGGTCCGCGAGGACGTCCCCGGTGACCAGCGGCTGGTGGCCTACGTGGTGCCGGCGGCCGAGGGCGGCGCGGGCCCGGCGCAGGAGTGGCCGGACCAGGTCGACGAGTGGCGCCGGATCTGGGACAGCGCCTACGACGGGCCGGACGACGGGCCCGGCGCTCCGGGGGCGGCGCCGGTCCCCGGCGAGGACCTGCGCGGCTGGAACAGCAGCTACACCGGGGAGCCGATCCCGGCCGCCGAGATGCGCGCCTGGGCCGACCGCACCGCCGAGCGGATCCTGGAGCTGCGCCCGCGCTCGGTCCTGGAGATCGGCTGCGGCACCGGCCTGATCCTCCGGCGGGTCGCCCCGCACACGAAGCGGTACTGGGGCACCGACATCTCCGAGGTCGCCCTCGACGGCCTGCGCACGGTGGTCGACGCCGCCGCCGGCGCCCTCGGCGAGGTCGCCCTGCACGCCTGCCCGGCCGACCGGCCGGAGCTCCTGCCCGAGCAGCTGTTCGACGTCGTCGTGCTCAACTCGGTGGTCCAGTACTTCCCCGACGAGCGCTACCTGCTGCGGGTCGTCGAGGGCGCGCTGGCCCGGCTGGCCCCGGGCGGCTCGCTGTTCCTCGGCGACATCCGCAGCCTGCCGCTGCTGACGGCGTTCCACCTCTCGGTCCAGCAGGCGCACGCCGAACCGGGGCTGCCCGCCGCCCAGCTGCTCGCCCGGGCGCGCCGCCGGGCGGAGGAGGACGAGGAACTGGTCCTCGACCCCGCCCTGTTCACCGCCCTGCCACGGCGCTTCCCGGCGATCGGCGAGGTCCGGGTGCTGCCCAAACGGGCCTCCGGCGCCGACGAGCTGACCCGCTTCCGCTACGACGTCCTGCTCACCACCGGCCGCCCCGCCGCCGCACCGGCCGGGGCCGCGTGGCTGGACTGGACGGCCGAGGGCCTGACCGTGGACGCCCTGCGCGAGCGGCTGACCACCGGGCGGCCCGACCTGCTGGCCGTCCGCGCGGTGCCCAACGCCCGGGTCCGGGAACTCGCCGACGCGCTCGGGCGGCCGGAGGAGAGCGGCCCGCCGCCCGCCGCCCGCCCCGGGGCGGTGGACCCCGAGGAGCTGTGGGCCCTCGCCGCCGCCACCGGCTACCGGATCGACCTCGACTGGTCCGGCCACGGCCCCGACGGCGCGCTCACCCTGGTGGCCCGCCGCCGCGGCGCCGACGGCACGCCCGTCCTCGGCCTGCCGCGCCCCGCCGAGCCGCCGCGACAGGAGCCGGACTGGGGCCGCCTGGTCAGCGGCACCCGCCGCCGGCTGGCCCGCCGCCTCGTCCCGGTGCTGCGCGCCGCGCTGGCCGAACGCCTGCCCGGCTACATGGTGCCCTCCGCCTACGTGCTGCTCGACGCCCTGCCGCTGACCCCCAACGGCAAGACCGACCGCGCCGCGCTGCCCGCCCCCGACGGCGGGCGCCGCGACCTCGCCTCGGCCTACCTCGCCCCGCGCGACGAGCGCGAGGAGGCGCTCTGCGCGCTGTTCGCCAAGGTGCTCGGGGTGCCCGCGGTCGGCGTCCACGACAGCTTCTTCGACCTGGGCGGCCACTCCCTGCTCGCCACCCGGCTGGTGTCCCGGATCCGGGCGGCGCTGGGCGCCGAGGTGCAGGTCCGGGCGCTGTTCGAGACCCCGACGGTGGCCGGCCTCGCCGAGCGGCTGGCCGGCCGGGGGCCCGACGGCGCCGGGGCCGCGCCGCCGCGCCCCGCCCTCGGGCCGGAGCCACGGCCCGCCGAACTGCCGCTCTCCTTCGCCCAGCGCCGGCTCTGGTTCCTGGACCGGCTGCACGGCCCCTCCGCCACCGACAACATCCCGATGGCCGTGCGCCTGGACGGCCCGCTGGACGCCGAGGCGCTGCGCGCCGCGCTCGCCGACGTCGTGCGGCGGCACGAGGCGCTGCGCACCGTCTTCCCCGACACCGCCGGCGTCCCGCGCCAGCACGTGCTGCGCCCCGACGCCGGGCGCACCGCGCTGACCGTCACCGAGGTGCCCGAGGCCGACGCCGCGCCCGCCGTCGAGGCCGCCGCCCGCCACCGCTTCGACCTGGCCGGCGAACCGCCGGTGCGCGCCGAGCTGCTGGTGCACGGCCCGCGGCGGCACACCCTGGTCCTGGTGGTGCACCACATCGCCGCCGACGGCTGGTCCGTCGCCCTGCTCGGGCGCGACCTGGCCACCGCCTACACCGCCCGCGCGCAGGGCCGCCCGCCGCGCTGGGCACCGCTGCCGGTCCAGTACGCCGACTACACCCTGTGGCAGCGGCGGCTGCTCGGCGACCAGGACGACCCGGACAGCTCCTGGACCCGCGAACTCGCCCACTGGCGCCAGGCGCTGGACGGCCTGCCGGAACGGATCGCGCTGCCCACCGACCGGCCGCACCCGGCCGCGGCGTCCCGGCGCGGCGGCACCGTCGCCCTGCGGTGGGACGCCGGGCTGCACGCCGCCGTCGCCGGCCTCGCCCGGCGGCACGACGCCAGCGAGTTCATGGTCGTCCAGGCCGCGCTGGCCGCGCTGCTGCACCGGCTGGGCGCCGGGGACGACATCCCGGTCGGGGCGACCGTCGCCGGGCGCACCGACACCGCCACCGAGGAGCTGGTCGGCTTCTTCGTCAACACCCTGGTGCTGCGGGTCTCCACCGCCGGCCGGCCGACCTTCCGGCAGCTGCTGGCGCGGGTCCGCGAGCGCGCCCTGGACGCGTACGCCCACCAGGAGGTCCCGTTCGAGTTCCTGGTGGACGCGCTGCGCCCGGCCCGCTCCACCGCCCACCACCCGCTGTTCCAGGTGATGCTCGCCTGGCAGAACGTCCCGGACGCGGTGCTCGGCCTGCCGGGCCTGACCGAGGAGGTCGTGCCGGCGCACACCGGCGGCGCCCGGATGGACCTGGTGTTCTCGCTGACCGGCCGGCGCACCCCCGGTGACGGCGCGCCGGCCGGGGTGGACGGCGTCGTCGAGTACAACGCCGACGTCTTCGACGCGGCCACCGTGGAGCAGCTGGCCGCGCGGCTGGGCCGGCTGCTGGAGGCCGGCTGCGCCGCGCCGGACCGCCCCGTCGGCGAGGTCGACCTGCTGGCGCCCGAGGAGCGGCACCGGCTGCTGACCGTCTGGAACGCCCCGGCCCCGGCACCGCCGGCCGCCACCCTGCCGCAGCTGTTCGAGGCCCAGGCGGCCCGCACCCCCGACCGGCCCGCCGTGCTGGACGCCGCGCGGGAGCTGACGTACGCGCGGCTGGAGGAGGAGGCGAACCGGCTGGCCCGGCTGCTGATCGACCGAGGGGCGGGCCCCGAACGCCCGGTGGCGGTGGCGCTGGCCCGCACCGCCGCCTCGGTGGTGGCGATGCTGGCCGTGCTGAAGGCGGGCGCCGTCCACCTGCCCGTCGACCCGGACTACCCGGCGCAGCGGATCGGCCTGCTGCTCCGGGACGCCCGGCCGGTGCTGCTGCTGACCGACGCGGAGTCGGCCGGCGCGCTGCCGCCGACCGGCGTGCCGGTGCTGCGCCTGGACGACCCCGGCGTCGCGGCCGAGCTCGCCGCCCGCCCCGCCACCGCGCCGACGGACGCCGACCGCACCGGGCCGCTGACCCCGGCGAACGCGGCGTACGTCATCTACACCTCGGGGTCCACCGGTACGCCCAAGGGCGTGGTGGTCACCCACCGCGGCATCCCCGGCCTGGTCGCCGCGCAGGCCGGGGCCTTCGGCCTGGACGGCGACAGCCGGGTGCTGCAGTTCGCCTCGCCGGGCTTCGACGCCTCGGTGGCCGAGCGCTGCGACGCGCTGCTGACCGGGGCCGCGCTGGTCGTCGTCCCCAAGGAGGAGCTGCTCCCGGGCGAGCCGCTGGCCCGCACCTGCGAGCGGTTCGGGGTGACCAATGTGACGCTGCCGCCCAGCGTGCTGGCCGCCGTGCCGGAGGGCGGGCTGCCCGCCGGCCTGTCCCTGGTGGTCGCGGGCGAGGCCTGCCCGGCGGCGCTGGTCGACCGCTGGTCGGCCGGACGGCGGATGGTCAACGCCTACGGGCCGACCGAGACCACGGTGTGCGCCACCCTGACCGGGCCGCTGTCGCCCGGCGGCGGCGCCCCGCCGATCGGCCGGCCGGTCCCGGGCGCGCGGGTGTACGTGCTGGACGAGGGCCTGCGGCCGGTGCCGCCCGGGGTGCCGGGCGAGCTGTACGTGGCGGGAGCCGGGCTGGCCCGGGGCTACCTGGGACGCCCGGCCCTGACGGCGCGCCGCTTCCCGGCGGACCCGTTCGGCCCGCCCGGTGCGCGCATGTACCGCACCGGGGACCGGGTGCGGTGGCGCCCGGACGGGCAGCTGGAGTTCCTCGGCCGCACCGACCACCAGGTGAAGGTCCGGGGCTTCCGGATCGAGCTGGGCGAGGTCGAGTCGGCGCTGGCCGCGCTGCCGGAGGTGGCGCAGGCGGTGGCGGCGGTCCGGGAGGACCGGCCGGGCCGGCGGGCGCTGGCCGGCTACGTGGTCCCCCGGCCGGGGGCGGCGCCGGACCCGGCGGCGCTGCGGGCCGCGCTGGCCGCGCAGCTGCCGCCGTACCTGGTCCCGGCCGCGGTGGTGGTGCTGGGCGAGCTGCCGCTCACCGCCCACGGCAAGGTGGACCGGGAGCGGCTGCCCGCGCCCGAGTTCGCCGCAGCGGTGGGCTCCGGGCGCCCGCGCACCCCGGCCGAGGAGGCGCTGTGCGCGATCTACGCCGAGGTGCTGGGGCTGGCGGAGGTCGGCACCGGGGACGGCTTCTTCGACCTGGGCGGCGACAGCATCCAGGCGATCCAGGTGGTCTCCCAGGCCCGGGCGGCCGGGCTGGTGATCGGCGCGCGCGACGTCCTCGCCCACCAGTCGGTGGCCGCGCTCGCGGCCGTCGCCGTGCGCGCCGGGTCCGCGGCGGGCGCCGGGTCCCCGGGAACCGGCGAGATCGCGCCCACCCCGATCACCGAGTGGCTGCGCGAACTGGACCTTCCGGACGGCGAGTTCGGTCGGTTCGCCCAGGAGGCGGCGGTCGCCGTCCCGCCGGCCGGGGAGCTGGACCTGCCGCGGCTGGCCGCCGTGCTGCAGGCCCTGGTCGACCACCACGACGTGCTGCGCTCCCGGCCGGCCGTCCGGGCGGACGGGCGCTGGGTGCTGCACGCCGCTCCGGCCGGCGCGGTGCGGGCCGCCGACCACCTGCGGCGGGTGGACGCCGCCGGCCTGGACGCGGACGGGCTGCGGGCGCTGACCGCCGCCGAGGCCGCCGCCGCCCGGCGCCGCCTGGACCCGTGGGCCGGGGTGGTGCTCCAGGCGGTCTGGCTGGACGCCGGGCCGCGCGCGGCCGGACGGCTGCTGCTGGTGCTGCACCACCTGGTGGTGGACGGGGTGTCCTGGCGGATCCTGCTGCCCGACCTGCGGGCCGCCGGTGAGGCGGTGCTCGCGGACCGGCCGGTGCCGCTCGCCCCGGTGGGCACCTCCGTACGGCACTGGGCCGAGCTGCTGACCGAGGAGGCCACCGACCCCCGCCGGCTCGCCGAACTCCCCGCCTGGCAGCAACTGTTGAACGGCACACCACCGCTGCTCCCGCACGGCCCCGAGCCCGACCCGGTCGGGGGAACCGGCCGGCTGCTCCTCACCCTGCCGCCCGGGGCCACCGCCCCGCTGCTCGCCACCGCCCCCGCCGCCTTCCACACCGGCGTGCAGGACGTGCTGCTCGCCGCCTTCGGCATCGCCCTGGAGGAGTGGCGCCGCCGCCGCGCCCCGCACCGGGCGCCGGCCGGCGGGGTGCTGGTCGCCGTGGAGAACCACGGCCGCCAGGAGGAACTCGCCGAGGGGATCGACCTGTCCCGCACCGTGGGCTGGTTCACCGCCGTCCAGCCGGTGCGTCTGGCGGCCGGCCCGCTGGACTGGCCGCAGGTCAAGGCCGCCGGACCGGAGCTGGCCGCCGCCGTGGTCCGGATCAGGGAGCAGCTGGCCGCCCTGCCCGGGGACGGCCTGGGCCACGGCCTGCTGCGCCGGCTCAACCCGCGGACCGCCCCGGCGCTGGCCGAACTGCCCGCCCCGCAGGTGGCGTTCAACTACCTGGGACGCTTCGCCGACGCCGGCCCGGACACCCCCTGGGCGCCGGTCGCGGCCGACGCGGCGCTCGCCCTCGGCGACGCCGACGCCCCGGCCGGACCGCGCACCCACCCGGTGGAGCTCGACGCCGTCACCTACGACGGCCCCGACGGCCCGCGACTGGCGGCCGGCTGGACGTGGGCGCGCGGGCAACTGGACGAGGCCGCGGTGCGCGAGCTGGCCGAGACGTGGTTCGCCGCCCTGCGGGCCGTCGCCGTCTGCGCCGCCCTGCCCGGCGCCGGCGGTCCCCCGCCCGTCCGCCACCCGGCCCGCCCCGCTCGCCGTGCCCGCCCCGCGCGTCCCGGCGGCGCCGTGCCGCGGGCCGACCGCAGCGCGGGCGTGCCGCTCTCCTTCTCCCAGCTGGACATCATGCACCAGCCGGTCGACCCGGAGGCCGCCCACCACAACGTCATCACCGCGACGGTGCTGACCGGCCCGCTCGACCCCGAGGCGCTGCGGGAGAGCCTGGACGCGGTCGTGCGCCGCCACGAGGCCCTGCGGACCCGGATCGTCGAGGACGGCCCCGGCTCCTGGCGCCAGCTGGCCGACCCGGCCGGCCGCTGGCCGCTGGCCACCGTGGACCTGCGCGGCGAGCCCGCGGCCACCCGGCAGCAGGCGCTGCGCCGGCTGGTCGAGGCCGAGGTGGACCGCCCGTTCCGGCTCGCCGAGGGCCCGCTGGTGCGGGGCACCCTGGTCGCCACCGGCCCGGACGCCTGGGTGCTGGTGCTGGTGCTGCACCACATCGTGGTCGACCTGTGGTCCTACGCGCTGCTCGGCCGCGAGCTGCGCGAGCTGTACGCCGCCCGGGTGCTGGGCCGCGAGCCCCGGCTGCCCGAACCGGCGGTCCAGTACCAGGACTGGGCGGCCTGGCAGCGGCGCCGGCTGGCCGACGGCGAGCTCGCCCCGCACATCGCCCACTGGGAGCGGCTGCTGGCGGACCTCCCGGCACTGCCCCGGTTCGAGGCGCCCGAGCACCAGAAGACCGGCGCCGTCGAGGGCTTCACCAGCGGCTTCGTCCTGGCACCGGAGGTCACCGCCGCACTGAAGGAGGCCGCGCACCGCGAGGGCGTGACCCTGTTCATGCTGCTGCTGTCCGCCTTCCACCTGCTGCTGCAGAGCTACGCGGACGGCGGCGCCGACCTCGCGGTGGGCTTCCCGCTGGCCGGGCGGGAGCACCCGCAGACCGAGCAGCTGATCGGCTTCTTCATCAACCCGGTGGTGGTCCGCCCCCGCCCCGCCGACGGCGCCACCGTCCGCGAGCTGCTCGCCGCCGTGCGCGCGGGCGTCCTGGACGCCCACTTGCACCAGGAGGTCCCGCTGCGGTGGCTGCGCCGCGACGCCGGGGAGGACCGCAACCCGCTGCGGCTGCTGTTCAACCTGCTCAACGTCGCCGGCGAGCCGCTGGACCTGCACGGCGTGAGCGCGGCGCCGCTGAACCTGAACATCGGCGACGCCGAGGTGATCCCGGAGCTGATCACCGGGATGCGCCCGCACAACGCCGACCTCTACCTGATGATGCACGAGTCCGGCGCCGGGCTGCGCGGCCTGTGGCTCCACTCCCCGGAGCGGATCGACCCGCACTCGATGGCCGCCATGATGCGCCGGTGGCCGTTCGTGCTGGAGCAGCTGACCCGCCACCCGGACCTGCCGCTCGCCGAGCTGCGCCGCCGCGTGCGCCAGCACCCGGCGTCCTGACCCCTCCCCCTCCCGGAAGGCACGCCATGAACCGCACGACCACCCCCGTCGCGCTGATCACCGGCGGCACCCGCGGCATCGGCCGCGCCACCGCCCTGCGGCTGGCCGAGGACGGCTACGACGTCGCCCTGTGCTACAGCAACGACGCCGAGTCCGCCCGCACCCTGGAGAAGGAACTGCGCGACCTCGGCCGCGCCGCCTACGTGCGCCGCACCGACGTCGCCGACCCCGCCGCCGTCCGCGAGCTGGTCGACGGCGCCGAGGACGCCCTCGGCCCGGTCACCGCCCTGGTCGCCTCCGCGGCGATCCTGCGCGACACCCCGCTGCTGCTGATGGAGGACCAGGACTGGCAGGACGTCGTGCAGGTCAACCTGAGCGGCGTCTACCACGCCTGCCGGGCCGTCATCGACGGCATGGCGCTGCGCCGCCACGGCGCCATCGTCACCCTGTCCTCCGTCGCCGGGATCTGCGGCAACCCCGGCCAGACCAACTACGCGGCGACCAAGGCCGGCATCATCGGCTTCACCCGCTCGCTCGCCCAGGAGGTCGGCCGCCACGGCATCCGCGCCAACGTGGTCGCGCCCGGCTACATCGACACCGGCCTGGTCGCCGAGCTGCCGGAGGAGGCCGTCGAACGCTCCCTCGACCAGGTCGCCCTGCGCCGCCTCGGCCGCCCCGAGGAGGTCGCCGACCTGGTCGCCTTCCTGCTCTCCGACCGGGCCTCCTACCTCACCGGCGAGGTCGTCCGCATCGACGGCGGCTTCCGCTGACCCGCCCTCGCGACACCCGCCGGATGTCAAGCGGGCGCTCGCCGTCTCCGAGGGGTTCGGCGCGCGACCCGCTCGCTCGGCCGACGAGTGAGCGGTGATCGGCGGTAGAGTCCGGCTTCGAGGCCGGGGAGGAACGCATGACAGCCGAGGACGGGGACGGCAGCTCGGAGCAGGAGTCCCAGGACTTCCTCGCCGACCGGCGGGGGCGGTTCCTTCCCCGGCACCTCATCGCCAACTCCGACAGCTCCGACAACTCCGCGACGTGGGCGACGTACCCACGGCCCCTACCAGGACACGCTCCGGCGGTGCGCGAACCTCCGCCCGGACCGGGCGCGGACGCTCCCGGGCGCGAAGACCGCGTCCGGGACTCGGTGACCCTCTGGGACAGGCCGCTGGTCGACCCCCGGCACGTCTGGTGGAACCACAGGCTCGTGCTGGAGTGCCGACCGGACCTGCCGTCGCCGTCCCCGCTCGAACTCGTCTCCAGACGGTTCGAGCCCGGCCTGTGGAGGCTGGCGCGCCGCTACTGGGGGCTCTACTTCCTGCCCCGCACTCTCCCCGGGAAGTACCAGGAGCTCCTACGCCGCGCCCGGGCCGCGGCCCGGGCCGTCGAGGACGCACCCGCCGAGATCCGGGACGAACTCCTCTACCGACCGGAGCCGCTCTCCAGCAGCGAACTGCTCCTCAGGGAACGCCTGCTGCTGCTCGCCCACACGCTGGCCTCCGGGGACGAGGACCCGGAGTTCGACGCGGAGGAGCATTCCCGGTCGCTCATCACCCCCCTCGAAGCACGCGCCGGGGAGGCCTTCGCCCTGGCACTGCGTCAGGCCCGGGCGGTCGACGTGATGATCACGGAGGGCTTGCACCTCCAAGGGGAGATGTACACCGTCGGGCGCCGGAACACCCGGGTCGTCTCGTGCGTGCCGACGGTGGAACGCGTCGTCTGCGACTGCGGCAAGGGCCGCTGGCTGCTGATCCTCATCGACCGGTACGGGGCGATCGGCTGTTCCTGCGGCCGGTTGCGCTGGGAGAGGCGCCTCACGCACGAGGTGATCGAGCGCATGGCCCCCGGCAAGCCGACGCGGTTCCGGCCACCCTTCGACCTCGACAGGATCGCCGCCGAGGCCGGGTTCGGGCCTTTCCGCCGCAGGTGGTGACCATCCCGTGGCCGGCCCGTTCCTCTCCACGACCCGTAGCGACCCCTAGGGACCCGTAACGGCCCGTAGCGGGCGGCAACCGCGCCGACCGCCCGGAGTCAGGCAGGAAGCCGTCCGTCCCCGAACCCGAGCGGTCCTCCCCGGAACCTCCCGGTGTCCCGGTGCCGGCGCCGCACCGCCTCTGCCGCGATCAGCGCCGTCGGGACGGCTGCGGCCGGTACCGTCCACCACGACAGGTCGGCCCAGAACGCGAGCACCGCGGGCGCGCCGCACGCGAGCAGCGTCCGGACGAAGAGCGTCCGGGCCAGGGCGACGGTGCTGGGCCGACCGGTGAGCCGCAGCACGCCCAGGACGACGGCGAGCACCGCGAGCAGCGCGGCGAAGGTGCCCATCCCCGCGGTCAACTGTTCATCGTCGCTGGGCTCGTCGTAGGAGGCCTGCGCGTGGCCGGCGCGCTCCAGGCGCGTCACCCGGCCGCGCCACACCGTGCCTTCCACCCGGTCGCCGGGCTTCAGGCTCCTCAGCACCGGCCCGGCGTCGGCGAACCGCACCTCACCGCTCCAGAACGGCGCGCCGTCCAGTGTCGCCCGGAACTCGGAACTCTTGCCCGCTTCCCGGACGACCGTGCCGGCGACGGTGAACGCGACGGTGCGCACGCACTCCTCGCTCGCCGCGCCCGGGCCGCCGGGCGGGCAGGCGGTGGCGGCCGTGTAGGAGCGGTGCTGTTCGGCGCGGTCCGGCAGCGCGACGCCGAACAGGTACCAGGCGCCCGCCGCCGGGACGAGTGCCGCCGCGGCGAGCAGCGCGCCGCCGGCGCGGGTCAGGGGTGTTGGTGCGGGACGGTGGGTCATGACGGTACTCCCCCCGGTCCGGTGTGCGGCCGGGTACCGTCGCCGGGGCGTGCCGCCCCGTCCCTTCCGGGGTCGGACGGCACAGGGCGGCCGGAGCACCGGTCGGTGTCGTGGTTCTCGGAATTCCGTCCGGCGTGGGCCGAGGCCCTGCGGACGGTGTGCGGAGCCCGGGCGGGCCGGCGTGAAGGGTCGGCGGATCCGCGGTCGCGGCCGGGCCGGGGGCGTGCCGGCGGGCCTTGTGTCGAGTGCACGTACACCACCCCCGGACCGGCCCGCGGACACAGCTGTCCCTTGTTCGCCGACCAGGCTTCCCGGCACTCCTTCGTACACGGTACCGAACTCCCGCCCGGGTCCGCACGCGGATCTTCGAGGGCCCGTCGTGCGGCCGGACAGGTCACGCTTGACGCCGCGTCACCGCCGCACGGAGGACCTGACGCGTGCTCGCCGAACTCCGCGGAGGAGCTACGTGGCGGTCCGCCCCGGGCCGGGTCCGTCGAGGGGCCAGGCGTCGCGGTCGCGGAGGTGGTCGTAGACCGGCAACTCGGCGGCGAGGACGTCGAAGTGCGGCAGCGGCGCCCACAGCGCGCGGTCGCCGATGACGTACAGCCGCCGCTTCGCCCGGCTGGCGGCCACGTTGAGGAGGTGCGGGCTGCCGGCCGCCCAGGCGCGGGCACCGGGGCGGTTGCTGCCGAGGAGGAGGAGCACGACGTCGGCCTCCTTGCCCTGGGCCCGGTGGACGGTGGCGCAGCGTTCGTCCAGCTGCTCGGCGGTCCATCCGGCCTCGGCGCAGGTCTCGCGGGCCTCGCGGACGAGGGCGCGGAAGGGGGCGATGATGCGCAGGCGTTCGGGCGCGACGCCGTGACGGTCGAGCAGGCGCAGGACGAACTCCAGGGCGCGGCGGTCGCGTTCGCCCCAGGGGGCATCGCCGTCGCGGGCGGGGTCGGGGGTGTCGAGCCAGCGGCTGGGGAGGAGGCCGTCGCAGTCTTGGTCGGGGAAGGGCTGCGGATGGGTGCCGTACACCATCAGCCCGCCGTAGGCGACGTCGTTGCTGACGGTGAACATGGGTTCCTCGCAGCGGCGGTGGACGCGCAGGGGCGAGCCGACCCAGACCGTGGACCCGTCGGCGCCGGTGGGGTCGGGCAGGTAGGTGCCGTGGCGGTTGACGCGGTCGGCGACGGCCTGGGCGGAGGTGGCGGAGGGCAGCCACTCCTCGTCGACGCCGTGGGCGAGCAGCAGGCGGCGCTGGAGGGCGCCGGGCATGGTGACGACGGGTTCGAGTTGCAGGGGGTCGCCGACGAGGACGGCCCGGCGGGCGCGCCACAGGGCGCCGACGGCGGCCTGGGGGGTGGCCTGTCCGGCCTCGTCGACGAGGACCCATCCGATGGCGCCCCTGCCGAGGCGGGCGAACATGCTGCCGATGGAGGAGAAGGTCGTGGAGATGACGGGGACGAGGAGGAAGAGGGTCTGCCAGGCGCGCAGGACCTCCTCGTCGGGGACGGGGCCGTTGGTGCCCGTCATGAGTTCCGTCAGGACGAGGAGGTTGCCGCGGACCCGCTTGGCGTTGGCGGCGACGAAGGCGCGGTGCAGGTCCAGGGCGCGCATGAACAGGTCGCTGCGGGCGGTGCACCAGGCCTCGTCGGACCAGGGCGAGCCGAGCTCCTGTTCCCGGTCGTCGAGATGGACCCAGTCCACGGGCAGGGAGGGAAGATCGGTGGCGGCCCGGCGCAGGGCGCGGTGGGCGGTGTCCAGGGCGGCGGTCTCGGCGTCCAGGTCGCTCCGGGCGGCCGCGGCGTCGTGCCGGGCCTGCCGCACGGCCTCCAGCGCGGCGGCCTCTGCCCTCCGGGCGGCGGTCTCGTCCGCACGGGCCCGGTCGGCGGCCGCGGCGGCCGCGTCGAGTGCGGCGGTGGAGCGGGTGTGCAGGTCGGTGGCCGCGAGATCCTCGGCACGGACGCAGCGGGCGAGGTGCTCCTGGGCGTCCTCCAGGGCGGAGCGCTGCCGCACCAGCAGGTCGAGGATCTCGGCCTGGGTGCGTTCGCGCTGCGCCTCGTCGGCCTGGCGTTCGGCGGCGGTCCGGAGCAGGCGGCGCAGCCCGGAGCGCAGGCCCGGTTCGGCGGCGGACGGCGCTTCGTGCCGGGCCGTCAGGGCCTCGACGTACTCGCGGTGGTGGGACGCCCGTTCGCGGGCGGCGGCCAGGTCCGCGCGGGCCTCGGCGAGGGTGGCTCGGGCCCGGGGGACGTCACGGGCCGCGGCGTCGTGCGCGGCTTCGGCGGCGAGGGAGGCGGTGCGGGCGCCGGCGGCGGCCGTGGTGGCGGCGGCGTGCCGGGCAGCGGCCTCCGCCGCACGCCGGTCTGCGTCGGCGAGGCCGGCGTGCAGGGCGTCGAGGCGCCGCGGGCCCCGGTCCTGCGCGGTGTCCGCCAGGGTGGCGGCGAGGCGGATCCGTTCGGCGCGCAGGCGTTCGACCTCGGCCCGGGCGGCCTCGAAGGCGGCGACGGCCTGCGGCCAGGAGGGCACCGGCTGGGCGGTGCCGGTGCCGGCGCCGGTGGTCGCGTCCGCGGTGCGCGCGGTTCGGGTCTTCGGGGTGCTCGGCGCCACCCAGTCCCCCAGGACGGCGTTCATGCCGCGCAGCGGGGGCAGCCCCCGGGCGGTGCGCGCGTCGGCTTCCCGCTCGGGGAGGCGGCCCCACCAGAAGCGCTGGGCGAACTTCGTCCGGTTCGACTTGTTGCCGAGCACGGCGGCCACCAGGCCCCAGGCGGGCGCACCGTCGAGCAGGGCGGATGCCAGGTCGGAGAAGTGGTCGGGGCCGTCGTGCCAGTACTCGTCGAGGGCGGCGGCGCCGGGCAGTTCGGCCGTCACGTTCTCCACGGCGCCGTTGTTGGAGGAGGTGACCACGATCTCGTGGCCGGTGAGCCTGGGGTCGAGCGCCGCGACGAAGCGGGCGTGGCGCCCCTGTCGGTCCTTGCCGCGCCAGGCCCGGCCGACGAAGGCGTCCTCGGGCCGCTCGAAGGAGGCCATCACGGTGGCCCGTTCGACGACGAGGGCGGCGACCAGGTCGCGCAGCATGGTGGTCTTGCCCGTGCCGGGCGGGCCGTTGACGGAGAAGAGGCCTCCGTCGGTCCCCTCCCGGTCGGCCAGCATCCGGTTGACGGCGAACTGCTGGCTGAGCGCGAGCGGGTACTTCGCCTTGGCCGGCCAGCGTCCTGCGGGGACGAGGGCCGGGTCGAGGACGTCCAGGACGGCCCGGCGGTCCTCCCGCAGGTCGGTGCGGGCGTGGACGGCGATGTCGGCGCGGGAGGTCAGGTACGCGTCCAGGGCGGGGCCGAGGCCTCCCCCGCTGTCCGCGCCGTCCTCCAGCGCGGCGCGGACCCGGGTGAGGTCGGGCGGCAGGAGGCTGTTGAGGAACGGCTGCGCGGCGGTGGGCTTCGCGTCGGGATCGCGCGGCAGGCGGACGAGCCGGCTGCAGACGCGGACCGTGCGCGGGTCCAGGCGCTCCTGGACCCCGCAGAGGTGGGCGATCTGGGCGGTCAGGGCGACGAGGTCGGCGAACGCGACGGTCCGCAGGTCGGGGCGGGGCCCGTCGGCGGGTGAGGTTCCGTCGGCGGGTGCGCTTCCTTCGGGCTCCCCCGGTCCCGTCGGCACGGCCGGTCCCGCGGTCCCGACGACGGTCCCGGCGGTCCCGGCGGTCCCGGCGGCTCCGGCCGGCACGGGACGGCGCGCCGCCACCCAGTCCGACACCCTGCGCACCAAGGGATCGGCCGCCCCCTGGATCACGGCCCCGGCCACTTCGCCCAGCAGCATCCCCACCGCCGCCACCGCGGCGCCGCCCAGCACCTCGGCCAGCGCCTGCCGCCAGCCCCGGACCGCCGCGTCGTCCGTGGCCGGTCCCGGCTGGAGTCCGCGCGGACCCTCCGGCAGGGTCCCGCCGGCGGCGTACGCGATCGGCGCGGCGGCCAACCGACCCACCGCCACCTCGAACGCCTCGCCCAGTTCCTCGAAGCCGTCCAGCCACCCGGGCGCCGACGGCCCCGGATCGAACAGCCGGCCCGTCGCCCAGGCGCACGCCGACACCACCGACGTCCCGTCGACCGGCCGCCCGTGCTCGTCCAGGACCAGCGCGAACATCGCGCTCCGCCCCGACAGCACCAGTTCCTCCTGCGGCACCCCCGGATCCGGCTCGGTCCCCGCCGGCAGTGCCGCGATCATCGCCTGACGCAGCAGTTCCAGGTCGAACAGCCCGCCGTACACCTCGTGCCGCCACACCATCCCGCGCGGTGCCCGCCACGGCGCCGTGTCCGGATGCTCCGCCGACCACGGCAGCACCGGCGCGGCCTGCCCCGCCCCCGGCACGAGGTCCACGACGAACGTGTCGGAAGCCCGCGGCCTGCCCGCACGCCGCTTGCGCGGCAGGTCCGGAATGCCCGGCGGGCTGAACAGCTCGATCGCCCGCCAGCACTCCAGCAGGTCGGCCGCCCGCCGCCCCCGCTCCCGCCGCCGCCCCGTCCGCATGCCGCTCCCCCGTGTCGAACCCGCAGCTCACAGCCGCTTCGCGTGCCGATCAACCGTCCGCAGAATCTACCCGACACCGGTCGGCCGGGCCGAGGTCCCCCCGGGGTCGTCCCGAGGAGCACCGGTCCGGGAGCGTGCGTCAGGACAGCAGGCCGCGCCAGCGTTCGGCCGAATCGAGCATGTCCTGGATGACCCGCTCCAGAAACGCGCCCCCCTTGGCCAGCCGCAGCGCCACCGGGCTGTCCGCGCCCCAGGCCTCCACGAGGTCCGTCGCGGCGTGCGCCGTCTCCAGCGTCTGCCGGGAGCTGATCACGATGGACCGGTACCAGGCATCGTCGTCGACCACGTAGACGTCACGGCGCCGTTGAGGATCGCGCTCACGGCGGATGTAGCCGCTCTCGACGAGGGAGTTGACGGCCACCGAGACGGAGGCAGGGCTGACCCCCAGCCTGCGGGCCAGCTCGGCGGCGGTGCGCCTGCCGTCCTCGGACAGCAGCAGGTCGACGTGCACGCGCGCCGTCATCCTCGGCATCCCCGATCTGACCGCCCCCGCCACGATCAGCTCCGCCACCGCGTCGACCACCGGTCCGGGCGCGGGCGGAGCCGGCGGCGTGCCGCGCCGCGCCCGGCGGGCCGCCGCCTGCTGCGCCGCCTGGGGCCGGTAGCCGCTGGCTCCGCCGTTGCGTGCGACCTCCCGGCTGATGGTCGAGGTCGGCCGGTCGAGCCGTCTGGCGATCTCGGCGTAGGAAAGCCCGCCGGCGAGTCCGGCCGAGATGCGCTGGCGCTCCTGCGGGGTCAAGCGTCCTCCTGGCATGCCGGAAGTATTGCCTTCGACGGCATTCATTGCAACGGCGCATTGCATTCGACCGCAGCCTCATTGCATCAATTTATGGGCTTTCACCTGGGAAAATGAGATTTCGACAATTGACGACAGCTTGAACGCAACGTAGCTTTCGAGATATTCCGAACATACTTCGGAAACACCTCCGCACGAGCCGAGGAACGACCATGGGTGAATCCCCGCACACCGTCACGACGTCGCCGACGACCCGCGAATCCGGATGTCCCTTCGCCCCGTCCGCCGAGCTGCTCGAAGCCCGCCGGCACGGCCCCATCAGCCGGTTCACCCACGCCGGCGGACAGCCCGGCTGGCTGATCACCGGCTACGACCTCGTCCGGTCGGTCCTGGCCGACCCGCGCTTCAGCTCCCGCAAGGACCTCATGAACGTCGTCGACTACGCCCTTCCGCCCGCCCCGCCCGGCGAGTTCCTGCTCACCGACGACCCGGAGCACGGGCGCTACCGCAAGCCACTGGTGGGCAAGTTCACCGCCCGGCGGATGCGGCAGCTCACCGAGCGCATCGAGCAGGTCACCGCCGACTGCCTGGACGCCATGGAACAGGCCGGCCCCTCGGCCGACCTGGTGACCGCCTTCGCCAAGCCCGTCCCCGCCATCATCATCTGCGAGCTGCTGGGCGTCCCCTACGAGGACCGGGATTCCTTCCAGAGCCAGATCGAGACCTTCCTCAACGGGGAGAGCGACCCGGACCAACTGATCGCGGCCTACACCTCCACCCAGCGGTACCTCGCCCAGCTGGTCGCCGCCAAACGCGCCCACCCCACCGACGACGTGCTCAGCGACCTCACCGACAGTGACCTCACCGACGAGGAACTGCAGGGCATCGCGCTCATCCTGCTCTCCGCGGGATTCGACACCACCGCCAACACCCTGGCCCTCGGCACCTTCGCCCTCCTCCGCAACCCCGCCCAACTGGCCGCCCTGCGCGCCGACCCCGCCCTCACCGACCAGGCCGTGGAAGAACTGCTGCGCTACCTGACCGTCGCCAAGTCCTTCATGCGCACGGCCCTGGAGGACGTCGAACTCGCCGGCGTGACCGTCGAGGCCGGCACCACCGTCCTCCTGTCCTACAACACCGCCAACCGCGACCCCGACCGTTTCCCCGACCCCCACACCCTCGACCTCCGCCGACAGGACGGCAGCCACCTCGCCTTCGGCCACGGCGTCCACCAGTGCCTGGGCCAGCAACTCGCCCGCGTCGAACTGCGCGTCGCCCTGCGCGCCCTCCTCGACCGCTTCCCCGCCCTCCGCCTCGCCGTCCCCGCCGAGGACGTCCCCCTGCGCCCCGAAGCCGCCGACGTCCACGGCGTCTCGGCCCTCCCCGTCACCTGGACCCCTCTGACGGCCGGCAGCCGGTAGTCTCGGCTGCCGTCGCGTCAATTCCGAACCACCACCGGCCATGACCACCGTTCCCCGCGGGAGGACACCGTGCAGCGCATCGGCATCATCGGCGTGGGCGAGATCGGCCGGGCGATCGTCGAAGGCCTGCGCTCCGGCGACGGCGGTGCGTCGCCGGAGGTCTTCCTCTCCCCCCGAGGTGCCCGCACCGCCGCCGAACTGGCCGGGCGCTTCGAGGGCATCCGGGTCTGCGCCGACAACCAGGAGGTGGTGGACCGCTCCGAGGTGGTGGTCATCGCGGTACGCCGCCAGGACCACCACGAGGCGCTCGCCGGCCTGACGGTCGACGACGACAGGACCGTGGTCAACGTGATGGCCGGCGTCTCCACCCACGACCTGCGCCGGGCCCTGGCCACCGGCGCCCCGATCGTCCGCGCCATCCCGCTGCCCGCCGTGCGCGAGCGCGGCGCCGTCACCGTGACCCATCCCTCGCACCCGGTGGTGGACGCACTCTTCGAGCGCCTGGGCGGAGCACTGCCCGTCGCGGACGAGGAGGCCTTCAACGTGTTCTCCGCCCTGACCTCGACCCTCACCACCCACTACGCCTACCTCACCACGCTCACCTCCTGGGCCGCCGGCCACGGCATCGCCCCCGACGCCGCCGACGCCTACGTGCGCGGCCTCTTCCAGGCCGCCGGCCGCTCCCTCTCCGACCGGACCCGCCCCCTCCACCGGCTCGCCGCCGACCACGAGACACCCGGCGGAAGCAACGAACGCCTCCGCACCACCTGGTTCGACCCGGCCAACGCCGCCGCCCTCACGAAGGCCCTGGAAGGCCTCCTCGCCGGCCTGAACCAGGAGCCGGAGTCCGGTTCTCCGTCACGGTGACGAAGAACCGAACGCCTTTCCCGCCCCGGCCTCGCCGGGCCCTGCCGGATCGGACCGGCAGCAGCGGACGTCCACGGCGTCGGTCCGCTTGCCGACGTTGGTGTCGTAGGCCTTGGCGTAGTCGCCGCTGTTGACCGCGCGGCGCTCGACGGGGTCCCAGTCGATGAAGCAGGCGCGGGCGTTGGCGTAGAAGGAGTACACGTGGTCGTGCAGGTTGGCCGGCAGGTCTCGGTAGCCGTTCGGCGGCGACCACCGCCACGGGGTTCCCGAGTGGTTCCGGTCGCGCCGGAAGCAGATCTGTCCTGCGCCGCACTGCTCGGCCGCGCGCTGCGGGGCCGCGGCCTCCGCCTGCCCCGTCGAGGCGGTGACGGCCCGGGAGGGGCTCGCCGCGCCGGTCGAGGCGAGGCAGGCGGCAGCCGCGACGGCGGCCAGGCCCAGACGAACGCGCATGTGCACCCGGCACGCTGACGAGCTGCGTGCACCCCTCTGCCCACCGCCTCGCCGACCGGGCCGACCACCCCACCGGCGAGGTCGACCGCATCGAGGCTTCCACCGACCCCCGCACCCGAGGTGAGCACTTCACCACGGCCGGTGAGCGTGCTAGCTTCCTGCGATGTCGAGGATTCTGGTCACCGATCTGGACGGCACCCTGCTCGGCGGCAGCCCGGAACAGCGGCGGCGGCTACGGGACGCACTGCACCGCCACCCCGAGGTGACCCCGGTCTTCGCCACCGGCCGGGGCCTGGCCTCGGTCCGCCAGGTGCTGCGCGACCCGCTCGTCCCGCGCCCCCGGTGGATCATCTCCGACGTCGGCGCCGGTGTCGCCGACGGCACGGACTTCACCCCCGTGGAGTGCCTCCAGGACCAGCTGCGGGCCGGCTGGCCGGGCACGGAGCACGTGCGCGCCGCACTGGGCCGCTTCCCGGCCCTCGCCTACCAGCACGACACCGTCCAGGACGGCCGCTGCTCCTACCACCTGACACCGGGCCACCTCACCGGCGAGCTCACCGCCGCCGTCGAGGCGCTCGGCTGCGCCTGGGTGTACTCCGGGGAGCGCTACTTCGACGTCCTGCCGCCGCGCGCCTCCAAGGGCAACGCCGTACGCGCCCTGGCCGGGAAGCACGGCTGGCGGCCGGAGGAGGTCCTGGTCGCCGGCGACTCCCTGAACGACCTCTCGCTGTACCACCTGGACGCCCACGCGGTGGTGGTCGGCGGCGCCGAACCCGCTCTGCTCGCCGCCCTCGCCGGCGACCGGCGGGTGCACCGCCCCGGCCTGCCCGGCGCGGCCGCCATCCACGCGGCACTGGAGACGCTCGGCTGGCTCGCCCCGGACCCCGCCCCCGAGCAGCCGCCCTCCCCCGCGGGCGCGGCGTCCGGGTGAAGCCCGCGCAGCGGCCGCTCGGCGGAGCGTCAGGTCGTACGCGATCTGCCACCCTGGGGGCCCCCGGCCCTTCGAGCCGGCCGGTTCCCGTTCCCGAGGAGACCCCGCATGACCACCCCCGACGTGCACGCCAAGCCCGACGAGGCCGGCGCCGAACCATGGCACGGCCACCGCTTCCTCCTCATCGGCACGACGACGGTCTTCGCCTACCACCTTCCGCTCTACTTCGTCGCCGTCCACGCCTTCCAGATGATCAACAGGTTCGCCCGACCTCGACCACGCCGCCGCCGTCACCGTCCCGGCCGTCAAGGACCCCAAGGGCGTCGTCGCCAAGAGCCCCCTGACGAAGGGCCGGTCGTACGAGGGCACCCTCGGCAGCCGCACGGTCACCTTCACGGCCGGCCGCCAGGGCTGGTGGAACCACACCAGCCTCAACAGCCACTGAGCTACGCCAGGATGCCGGCCTGGCGGGCGGCGGTGACCCAGCGGGGGAACTGGGACAGCAGCCGGTCGTACAGGTCGGCGTCGGGCAGGCTGCCGATGTCGTCCACCGCGAAGAAGCCGACGTTGTCGACGCGCCGTCCGGGCAGTTCGTCGAACCGCTGCAGCACGCCGTAGTCGGAGCGCCCGAGCCCCACGAACTGCCAGAAGAGCGGCTCCTCCACGGCCGCGCGCAGCTCGCGCTCGATGTCGGTGTTGCGGTAGACACCGCCGTCGGAGAAGAACAGCACCAGCGTCGGCACCGCCGCCGGGTTCCGGCGCACGTACTCCCGGACCTCGGCGATGACCTTCTGCTCCTCGTTGCCGATCCCGACCGCCTTCATGTCCACCTCGCCGCCGGGCAGCGGCTCCCGGCGCCTGCGGCGTCCGAACAGGCCGCCCAGCTGCCCGACCCGCACGTGCCGCAGCCACTGCGGCAGCTCCCCCACCCGCAGGTCGGGCAGCCGCGCCGGGTTCGAGGCGAACGTCCAGGCCTGCATGGCCCCGTCGTCGTCCAGCTGGGTCGCCACCGCGACCATCCGCTCGACCACGTCGGCCACCACGCCCCGGGCGTAGAGTCCCGTCATCGAGCCGGAGGCGTCCAGCACCAGGACGACCCGCGCGACGAGCCCCGCGGCGCCGTGCTTCTCCAGACTGACCGCCACCTGCCGCTTGCGCAGCGACAGCCGCTCCCGCATCTCGGGCGGCAGCCGCTCCTCCTCCTTCTCCATGCTCGGCACCGGCACCGGCACCGGCCGCGGCGGCGCCTCCTCCTCCACGGTGACCCCGAAGTCCGCGGCCAGCCCGGCCAGCCCCGAGGCGTACCCCTGCCCGACGGCCCGGAACTTCCACTGCCCGCCCCGCCGGTACAACTCCCCGCCTATCAGCACCGTCTCCGGCCCGGCCGCCACGTCGAACCGCGCCAGCCCCGCCTGCGTCCCGGCGTCCACCAGCCGCAGCGACAACCCCCGCACCTGCCCGAAGACCCCGCCGTCCACCGACGCGGCGAGCACGATCCGCTCCACCCCGGGCTCCACCGCCCGGAGGTCCACCTCGACCCGCTCCGTCACCACCCCGGCCCCGTCACCCGTCCTCCCCCGGTGCGTCACCGCCCCCGAGGCGTGCCGCGGCTGGTTGTAGAACACGAAGTCCCCGTCGCCCCGGACCTTCCCGTCCCCCGCCACCAGCACCGCCGACACGTCGACGTCCGGCCCCTCCGCCCAGGACACGTCCACCCGGACGCCACCGGCCTCGACCGGAACGTTGCCACCCGCGCTCAGCACTCGCTCGTTCATCCCCCCAGTCTGCCCGGGCACCGGGGCGGAGCAGGCCGGCTCAGTACGCGTTCTTGATGACGAAGAACGATCCGCGGATGGTCCCGGCGAGCTTCGACCTCTGCCGCGCGAACCTGAACCGCGAGGCGAGCTCCTCCGGGACCTCCATCCCCTCCGCGAGCTTGAACCCGACGGCCCGCTTCCCGGCGTCGTCGAGGGAGTACATCACGTTGACCGACAGGCCGCTCCGGTAGAAGACGTACGCCATCCGGATGCCCTCGACCTGGAAGGCCGTCGCCTCCAGCGGCCTGGAGGCGATGACGATCCCGCGCTCCTCCCGGAGGATCAGGTGCACCCAGTCGACGACCTCCGGGGCGTCCGCCGCGGCCTCCACCGTGAAGACGTGGTCGTACTTGTTCCTGAAGTACCGCGCCTCGTTCGCCCGCAGGCCCGCGAGCGCGTCCGCGACGGGTGACGACTCCAGACCGACGGTCGACACGGCGTCGAAGGCCACGGTGTAGGTCATGGCGGATTCCTTCTCGTGCGCCCCCGGCCCCCCGGCTCCCAGGGGCGTCAACCGTAGCAATCCGGGCTCCCCCGCCCCGGCAACGATCGGCCGGCGTGTCGACCGCGGGTCCGCGGCCCGCCGCCCGGGCTGCCACGCGACCGCCCCTGACAGCCCGTGACGGCCCTCGGTCCGCGCCCTCCTCCCCGGTTCCCCCTCCGGGCCGGGGTCCTCGGATCAGGCGGACTCGGCGGACTCGGCGGACTCGGCGGACTTGGCGGCGCGCAGGAAGGCGGCGATGAGGGCCGGGTCCTTGACGCCGCGGCGGACCTCGACGCCGCTGGAGACGTCGACGCCCCAGGGGGCGGCGGCCGCGATGGCGGCGGCGACGTTGGCGGGGTTCAGGCCGCCGGCGAGCACCCACTTGCCGGCCGGGGGCTTGCTGCCCAGCTCGGACCAGTCCCACGGCTCGCCGGCGCCCGCGACCGGGGCGTCGAGCAGCAGCAGGTCCTCGCCGAAGTCCCCGGAGTCGGCGCCGGCCGCCGCCGCGGCCGAGGTGGCCCGGATCAGCGGCACGTTCAGGTCGGACAGCTCCGCGAAGGCGGACGCCGGGTGGTTGCCGTGCAGCTGCACCGCCCGCAGGCCGGTGGCACGCACCGCCTCCCGCACGTACGCGGCGGGCTCCTCGCGGAAGACGGCGACCGTCAGCACCTCCTCGGGCACCGCGGCGGCCAGTTCGCGTGCCAGCTCGGGCTCCACCCGGCGCGGACTCTCGGTGAGTACGAACCCCACCGCGTCGGCACCGGCTTCGACCGCGGCGGCGACGTCCGCGGCGGTGCTCAGACCACAGATCTTCACGAACACGTTCCGGGATCTCCCTACTGGACGGCGGCTGCCAGGTTACAGGCGAAGGGCCCCGCCGGTCTCAGGGACAGACCGGCCGGTTCCAGTCCCCGTGCAGGTAGACCGACCGCTCCTGCGGGGTCAGGTCCCGGCCGACCGCGCGGCAGACCATGGCGACGGCCTCGTCGGGGGCGGGGTAGGACATGCTCCACACGCGGACCGTGCGGTCGTCGCTGCCGGTGGCCAGGCTCCGCCCGTCGGGACGGAAGGCCAGACCCATCACGTACCCGGTGTGACCGTTCAGGGTGGTGAGGCCGGTGCCGGTGGCCACGTTCCACAGCCGCACCGTGCGGTCGAAGCTGCCGGTGGCCAGGGTCCGCCCGTCGGGGCTGAACGCCAGCGTGCGCACACCGCCGATGTGGCCGGTGAGCCGGGTCCGGACGGCGCCGGCGGCGACGTCCCACAGCACCACCGTGCCGTTCAGGCTGCCGACGGCCAGGGTCCGCCCGTCGGGGCTGAACTCCACCCCGACCACGTGTCCGGGATAGCCGTGCTGGTTGGCGAGGACCGTGCGGCTGACGCCGGTGACCCAGTCCCACACCCGCGCCGTGCCGTCGCGGCTCCCGGTGGCGAGGATCCGCCCGTCGGGGCTGAACGCCACCGCGTACACCTCATCGGTGCGGCGGTCGAACAGGGTGCGGTTGGCGCCGTCGGGCAGGTCCCACAGCCGCAGTGTACCGTCGCCGCCGCCGCTGGCCAGCATCCGCCCGCCCGGGCCGAACGCGACCGACCAGACGGGGCCGGTATGGCCGGGGAGGGCGCGCTTGGTCCCGGTGGGCACGTCCCAGAGCAGCACCGTGCCGTCGTCGCTTCCGCCGGCGATCGTCCTGCCGTCCGGGCTGAAGGCGACCGACCAGACGGCCCTGGGGTGGCCTTCGAGGGCGCGGCTGGTGCCGGTGGCCACGTCCCACAGCAGCAGCGTGGTGCCTTCGGGGTCGAGGATGGCGGTGGCGAGGGTGCTCCCGTCGCCGCTGAAGGCCAGCGTGGTCATCAGGCCGCTGCGGCCGGTGAGGGTGAGGCGGCCGGTCGCGACGGCCTCGTCCCACAGCCGGACCGTGCCGTCCTGGCTGCCCGTGGCGATGGTCCGCCCGTCGGGGCTGAACAGCGCGGCCGTCACGGTGTCGGTGTGGCCGCTGAGCACCGTGCGGCTGCCGCCGGTCACCACGTCCCACAGCCGCACCCTGCGGTCGAAGCCGCCGGTGGCGAGCGTCCGCCCGTCGGGGCTGAACGCCAGGGTGCGCACGCCGCCGATGTGGCCGGTGAGCGTGGCCCGGGCCGCGCCGGTGTCCGCGTCCCACAGCCGCACCGTGCCGTCGTCGCCGCCCGTGGCCAGGATCCGCCCGTCCGGGCTGAACGCCGCCGCGGCGGCGGTCTCGGGGAGGGTGGCGCGGCTGCCGCCGGTGGGCACGTCCCACAACGTCACCGGGTTCTCGGGGCCACCGGTGGCCAGGGTCCGCCCGTCGGGGCTGAACACCTTGGTGCTCACGACTCCGCGGTGCTCGGGGCCGATCGTACGGCTGTCGCCGCTGACGACGTCCCGCACCTGCGCCGTACTCCGGAGGCCGCCTCCGGCCAGGAAGCGTCCGCCGGGCGCCAGGGCCACCTCCTCGGTGCCGGTGTTCTCCCACACGAGCACGATCTGGTCGGCGCCGGTGGCCGGGTCCCACGCCTGGACCGTGCCCGAAGCGCCGGCCGTCATCAGGGTCCGTCCGTCGGCGCCGAACGCCAGCGACCCCACGGTGGTGGCAGCGTTGAGGACCCTTCCGGTCGCGGCCGTCTCCGTGTCCCACAGGCGTACCGTCCGGCCGTTCTCGCCGACGACCAGGGTCCGCCCGTCGGGGCTGAACGCCAGCGTCCGCACGCCCTCGGTGTGGCCGGTGAGGCGGCGGCGCAGGGGAAGGCCCGCAGCGGCGTCGAGGCCGGCGGTGGCCTCGTCGGTGCCGCGGATCCGGTACGCGGCGACCGCCAGGAGCGAGGCGAGGTCGGGGTCGATGCCGAGGAGGATGTTCGATTCGGCGGTCAGTTCCCGGGAGGAGGCCGTGCGCTGCGCGTCGGCCGCCTTCCGCTGTTGCTGCCAGGCCGAGACACCGGCGGCCGCCGCGATGACCAGGGCGATGGAGAGGGTGATCGTGGCGATCACCATGCGCCGGCGCCGTCCCTGGTGGTGGCGGTGGCTGGTCCGCAGGAACGCCGCGACGTCGGGCGGCAGGGTGCGATGGGCCGACCAGCGCACCCCTTCGGCCACCAGGGCCTCGTCCAGGACGTCCGCCCGGGAGCGGCTCTCCCGCCAGTGGGCGTACTTGGCGCGGGCGCGCCGGAGCCAGTCGAAGAACCGCGCGCCCTCCTCGACCCACCCGCGCAGCGTGGCCCAGTCGCGGATGAGCGCGTCGTGGATCAGTTCGGCCACCGCGGCCCCGGGGGTGCCGTCGTCCGCGGCGGCGCCGCCGGCGCGCCCCGTGTCGGGCAGCAGGGCGGTGGAGACGATGCGGTGGCGGGTGAGCGCGGCCAGGACGTCGTCGACGGCCCGCGGCAGGTCCGGCGTGCGCGGCTCGGCGACCAGCTCGCGCAGTTCGTCGAGGGCCAGTTGCTGGCGCACGGCCGGGATGTTGAGGGTCTCGTCGGCCGGGTGGACGAGTGCCGTCAGGATCCGCTGGGCGATGGGCCGCTGGTGCTCGTCGAGCTCCGCGAGCGCGGCGTCGCACCAGTCGGTGAGGGCGCCGGTGACGCCGCCGATGCGGCGGTAGGCCTGGTGGGTGAGGTGGCCGCCCTGCTCGGTCCGGCGTTCCCACAGGCGGCTGAGGGTGACCTCCAGCAGGGGCAGCACCGTCACCGGGGCCCGGAGGTCGGCGGCGGTGCGGAAGTTGGTGTTCATGACGTCGGCGATGATCTGGTCGGCGAGTCCCGGCTGGAAGCGCACGCCCAGGTCGTGGGCGGGACCGGTGACGATCGCCTCCAGCTCGGCGCGGCTCAGCGTGGCGGGGACGTTGAGCAGCCCGGGCAGCGCCGCGTCCAGCAGCCGGGGGGCGGCCGCGGACAGCCGGGAGTAGAAGTCGTCCCGCATCACCAGGAGCACGCTGAGCGCGGCGTCGGAGCCGATCGCCGCGGTGATCCGCTCCAGGGCGTCCAGGGAGCCGTCCTCCGGTTCGGCCCCGGCTCCCCGCTGGGTGAGCAGTTCCTCGAACTGGTCGACGACCAGCACGACGCGGTCGTGGGCGGGGTCGCCGGCGAGCAGCCGGGCGACGGCCGCCGCGATCCCCGCCGTGCCGGTGTCGGCGAGTCCGGCCCGGTCGAGCGCGGCCGCGAGGTCGCGGCCCGGCCGTACCACGACGGGGCGCCAGCGGTCGCTGCCCGGCAGCCGGCCGGCCGCGAGCGCCGACAGGACGCCCGCCTGGACCAGGGACGACTTGCCCGCCCCGGACGGGCCGAGCAGCAGCACCGCCCGTCGCCCGCCGGCCAGGCCCGCCAGCACCTGGTCCACCGCCTCCTCCCGGCCGCGGAACCAGCGGGCGTGCTCGGCGGTGAACGGCTCCAGCGCCCGGTAGGGCGAGACGTCGTCCTGGTCCAGCGCGGGCCAGACCTCGCGCAGCACCGTGCTGGGGGTGGCGTAGGCGATGCCCTGCCCGCGGGCGTGGGCGTCGAGCCCGGTGATGGCGGTGACCATGCCGACCACCAGTCCGGTGACCTCGTCCAGGACCGGTCCGCCGCTGAAGCCGGTGGTCAGGTCGTTGGCGCCGGTGAGCTGCAGCAGGTCGCCGCTGTCGTCGGCGGCGGGCAGCAGGTCGCCCGCCGTGGCGAAGCCGTAGTGCCCGCCCGGCGGGGCCTGCCGGGGGAAGCCGAGCGAGCGCACCCGGTGCCCGCGGATGCCGGCCACCGGTCCGAGCGCCAGCGGGGCGGTACCCGGCACGGCGCGCTCCAGGCGCACCAGGGCGACGTCCCGTTCCCGCGGCCCGCACCAGGCCTCGGCCAGCACCCGGCCGGTGACAGTCGGGGCGCCGGGCGCGCGGGGGAAGTCCGGTGCCACCTGGTCACCGGGTCCGTAGCCGCCGTCCACCAGGACGTGGGCGCAGGTGACGAGCAGGTCGTCGGCGACCAGGAAGGCCGATCCCGCCGGATCGCCGTCCCTGCCGACGATCCGGGCGACCGCCGTGGGCAGGGCCGGGGCGGGCAGGCTAGGTGCGGTTCCGCTGCCGGGGGCGGTGTGCCGGCCGTCCACGGCTCACTCCTCCGGGGCGCCGGCCGCCGCGGGGTCGTGGTCGCCCTTGCGCCACACCAGGCGTACGGTGAGGTGGCAGGCCGTCTCCGTTCTGGAGACCACGACTCCGGCCTCGGCGGCGAGATCGACGCCGAACTCGACCTCCACCTCCGCCGGTCCCGCCTCGCGCAGGTGGGACAGCACGGTGCGCGCCATGGAGGTGACCGGGGCCAGCGCGGCGGACAGCGCCACCGGAAGGTCACGGACCGCGTCACCGATCCGGCCGGCCTTCACCGGGCCCGCGGCCTCGTCCGAGGCCTCGAAGAGTATCGAGCCGCCGCCTTCCAGAGCGACCCGGGCAAGCTGCCGACCCATGATCTCCCCTCCCAGCCGTTGCGCCCTCGGCGACGGCCGGGCCACCCTATCGACGCACCCCTGCGGATATCTGACGAATTGTCAAATCCCTTCGGCGGTCCACAGGATTCACACACGGCGGGCACCGCCCGGGCGCAGCGACCGGGCCGCGGCAGCCGGGAGCGGGCGGCGCCCCGGTCGGCTTGCCGGCCTCCGCGCCCGGGCCGGATCGGGACGGCGGGCACCGGCCCGGGCCCGGCCTTTTGGACCGGAGGTTTCTGGGCAGGCGCGGGGCGCGGGGCGTCCCCCGGGGGGTGCCGTCGCGACGGCTGCCCGCCCCGCGCCCCACCGCACCCGACCGAACCGGGGAGATCCCCGGAGAACCGGAGAGACCGATGGACGACGCTCCGTATCCGCTGCCCGGCCCGGCGGCCGCCACCGTGTCCGGCCCCGTCCTGCCGGCGTCCGACTCCCCGCCCCGGGACGGGAGCGTGCGGCGCGACGGCTACGCCCGGCTGAGCGCCGCCGACCTGGGCGTCGACGCCGGGGCGATGGCCGAGGACTTCGCCCGGCTCGCCGACGCCTACGGCGACCTGCCCGCGGACCCGTACGCGCGGCACACCAACCGGTTCCGCCGCTACTCGCACGCCGTCCACCTGCCGTGGACCGGTCTGCTGTCCTACACTCCGGGCGCCCCGGACGAGGAGTTCGGCACCGTCACGGAGTACTGGCAGGACGAGCACAACCCCGAGTACCCCCGGGTGCGCCGCCGGCTGCCCGATCTTCCGCCCGCCCTGCGCGAGAACCGGCTGCTCGACGCGCTGATCCGGGCCGATCTCGGCCACGCCCTGTGGCTGGAGGAACTGCAGCGCGTCCCCGTCTACGTCGGCGTCCACCTGATCGCGCTCGGTGTGCGGGACCGGGCGCAGGTGGCGGTGTCCTCGCCGAACTGCCTGCACCAGGACGGTGGTTCACCGGCCACCTTCACCTTCGCGCACCTGGTCGGGCGGCGGAACATCGAGGGCGGCGAGAACGTCATCGCCACGGCCGGGAGCGCCGGCCGGCAGCCCGAGGAACTGCCTCCCGGCGCCCTGCACGCCCGTTTCGTGCTGACCGAACCGCTGGACGGCTACGGCGTGCACGACCACCGCGTCAGCCACTACGTCGGCCCGGTCCGCCTCGGGGCCGACGGGGCCGGGGAGACCGACGGGGACGGCCCGGGCGGCACGCTCCGCGGCCGTCGCGACATCCTCATCATCGGCATCGCCCCCTACGCCCCCGGTCTGTAGCCTCCGGCGCCGCCGGAGCGTCCGCGAGAGCCGCCTCGGGGACCCGGTCGGCCGACGGCGCCGCCCGCCCGGACCGGGGGCGGTCACCGCCGTCCCGGGCCTCCGCCCGGTCGCCGAACGTCACATGGTCGAGGCCCGGGCACTGCGGCACCCTTCCCGCCGTGACCGGAAGTTGCGCCGGCCCGCCGCGTCCCCAGATCATCCCGCCGCCACCGCCCGGCCGGTCCACCGCTGATCGTTGGTCATGACGACGATCCTGCCCGGATCGGGCGCCGTCCGCCTGAGTAGCGGTACTCAACTCCGCGTCACCGTACGGCGACAACGACGCGGGCCCGCCTCAGGAGGTTCCTGAGGCGGGCCCGGGCCGCTCTGTCCGATGGTCTTCCGCCGGTACGCGGGGCCGGAGGGGCGGACAGGTCCCCCGCCGGGTGCTGGCGTCCTACCGGTGGAGCGAGCAGGCGGTCAGCACCAGCCGAGCTGGGCGAACGCCTTCCAGGCGGCCTTGGTCTTCGACCCGGCGATGCCGTCGATGCCGCCGGTGTCGTAGCCGAGTTCGGTGAGGAAGCGCTGGAGGGCGCGGATGGTGTTGGGGCCGACCGCGCCGTCGACGGTCCCGGCGTCGTAGCCCTGGTCGTTGAGGTAACTCTGCCAGGCCCTCCAGCTGTTGGCGCCGAGCTGGCCGTCGATCGTGCCCGGGTCGTAGCCGGAGTCACGGACGAAGCACTGGACGCTCTTGCCCTCGGCGGTGTTGAGGCCGAGGTTGTTGACGGCCCGGACGCCGGCGGTGTGGGCGGGGGCCTGCCGGACGGGCGCGGCGGTGGCCGCGGTGGCGCCGGCGAGGGTGCCGACGCCGAGGGCGGCCGCGGTGAGAAGGCCCACCAGCGCCTTCATGAGGCTGTTCGATGCCATGGGTTTCCACTCCCTGGTGCGGAAATCGGGGCGAGAGGGACGCTAGCACCGGTCGCGTGCGAAGAACCATGCCCGTTCCGAATTCCCCGAACGATCCCCGGAAAGATCCACGCGGCAGGGAAGCGCACCGGGAAATCCCCCGTCGCAGCAGCTCGGAACCGGTGGAGCCACTTCCATGGAAAGCCCCGGTCCGATCCGCGAACGGAGCGGTGATTCGATATCCGACCCCCGACAATCCCCCGACCGGCCGAGCGTGCGGGCCGGTGAATGCGCGCCTGTTGTCCGCCGCTCGCCGGTGCGCCTACCCTGCTGCCGTGTCCTCGTCAGCGCGCGGTACCGCCACCACGACCTACGCCCACGGGAGGCCGCCCGGGGCGGTGCCGCTGCTCGGGCACCTGCCCGCGCTGGCCCGGGACCCGGCCCGGTTCCTCGGACGACTGCACCGCCACGGCGACCTGGTGGAGATCCGGCTCGGGACGCACCGGATGGTCGTCCCCTGCCACCCGGAGCTGCTGCGGCAGGTGTACGCCGACGACCGCACCTTCGACAAGGGCGGGCCGATCTACCGGCGCTTCCGCGAAGTCCTCGGCAACGGGCTGCCGACCTGCGCCCACGCCGACCACCGGCGCCAACGCCGGATGCTGCAACCGGAGTTCCGCCCCGACCGGCTGGCCGCGTACGCCGCCGTGATGAGCCGCGAGGCGGAGCTGCTGGCCGGCTCCTGGCGGCACGGCGAGGTGGTGGACGTCTTCCCCGCCTGCTACCGGTTCACCCTGCGGGTGGTGACGCGCACCCTGCTCGGCACCGAGGTGCCGGACGCGCTGGCCGAGCGCCTCCAGCACGCCTTCGAGACCGCCTTCGCCGGTGCGCTGCGGCGGCTCTGGATGCTGCCGGCCGGCCCCGGCTACCGGACGGCGGTCCGCACCCTGCGGCAGACCGTCACCGACCTGGTGCGCGACCACCGGGCGCACGGCCCGGGCCGCACCGACCTGCTGGCCGGTCTGGTCGCCGCCCGCGACGAGGACGGCTCGACGCTCTCCGACGCCGAACTGCACGACCAGGTCGTGGCCATGCTGCTGGCCGGCACCGAGACCACCGCCTCCCAGCTCTCCTGGACGCTGCGCCTGCTGACGGCCCACCCCGAGACGCTGGCCGCCGTGCAGGCGGAGGCCGACACGGTGCTGCCGGACGGCCGGCCCGCCGGGTGGGGCGATCTGCCGCGGCTCTCCCTCACCGGCCGGGTGCTGACCGAGGCCCTGCGGCTCCACCCGCCCGGCTGGGTGCTGCTGCGCACCTGCTCCCGCGCGACCGAGCTCGGCGGCCGCCCGCTGCCGCGCGGCGGCCAGGTGCTGCTCAGCCCGTACGTCGCCCACCACAACCCGCGGATCTTCGCCGACCCGGCCCGTTTCGACCCCGACCGCTGGCTGCCCGAGCGGGCCGCCGCCCTGCCGCGCTGGGGCTTCGCCGGGTTCGCCAACGGCCCCCGGCAGTGCCTCGGCGCCGACTACGCCCGCGCCGAGGCGGTGATCGCGCTGGCCACCGTCCTGGCCCGCTGGCACCCCGCCCGGGTACCGGGCCGCCGCGCCGACGACCGCCCGGTCCGGCTGACCACGGTCCTGCGGCCGCGGCGCCTGGAGCTGCGGATGCTCGACCGGAAGCGGCCCCGGGCGGCGGCCGACAGCTGACAGGCCCGGCCCCTTTCGCCGTCAGTACGTGATGGTCACACAGCCGTTGCCGCCGGGCTCCCCACCGGCGCCCGGAACACCCAGGGGGACCGTGCCACCGCGGCCACCGGCTCCGTCGCGAGGTCCCCCGCCGCCACCGCCGTTGCCGGCGCCGACGAGGGTGATCGTCACGGTCGTGACGCCCTCGGGCACGGTGAAGGTGTACTGCCCCGGGGTGGCGTAGGTCTTCGTGGTGGTGACGGCCTGCGCCGGGGCCGCCCCGGTCAGCGGGCTCGCCAGGGCCCCGAAGCACAGCGCCGCGGCGGCGGCGACCCGGGCCGGCCGCGAGGCCGTCCCCCTCCGCGCCGGCGACCCGACGCCCGGTCCGTCCGACATGCCGGCCGCTCCTTCCGTCCCGTGACCCGGGCGTCCACCCGGACACCGGCCCCAACGACGGCCCGCCCCGGCGGGCTCGCGCCCTTCGCCCTTTCGGACCGCACGGGACCGCAACTGACGCGGCACCAGGCCATTGTCGGAGGTCTCCCCTAGCGTCCCTGGGCATGACTCCAGTGAGCGCAACACCGCCGGCCGCGACCACCCTGCTCCCCCACCGGGACGGCAGCGGGCACCCGGCCCTCGACGGGGCGCCCGTCGCCCGTCTCACCCTGCCCCTGCGCGAGGCGCTGCTCGGGCTGGCCACCCGGCTCGATCCGGCCGGTGCGGCGGCCGACGCCGACTGGGCGGTGTGCACGGCGCTGCGCCTGGTGGTGGCCGGGGCGTACGACACCGCCGAGCCGGACGAGGCGCCCGGTCTGCTCTACGTCACCCCGCCGGTCTCGGAGCTGGCCGGCCGGCCGGTGTGGCTGGAGCGCCCGTACCGGGGCGGGCCGATCACGGCCAGGTTCCCGGCCGACCGCTGCTGACCGGCCGTCACCGCCGGTGCCGGGGCGCGCCGCCCGCCGGAACCGCGCGAGGGCGGCCCATCCGGAGGTGGACCGCCCTCCTACGGCCGGGTCAGGCCTTCTTCACCACGGAGGACTTGAGCTGCATGGCGCCGAAGCCCTCGATGCGGCAGTCGATGTCGTGGCCGTCGACGCCGTCGACCAGCCGGATGTTGCGGACCTTGGTGCCCGCCTTGATGCCGGAGGCGCTGCCCTTGACCTTGAGCGCCTTGACGACGGTCACGGTGTCGCCGTCGCTCAGGACGTTGCCGACGGCGTCCTTGACCACCCGCTCGCCGGACGCGGCCTCACCGGCGGCGGGCTGCCACTCGTGGCCGCACTCCGGGCAGACCATGAGGGCGTCCATCTCGTAGGTGTACTCGCCGGAGCACTTCGGGCAGGCGGGGAGGTTGTCGCTCATGTGATCAGACTATCCAGTCGTTCGAAGGGTGATGACCGAGGTCAAGGCCGGGGTCGGGGGAGGCGGGCGGGGGCGGAGGAGGGCTCTCCGGGGGCGGCGCCGCGGGCCCGCAGGTGGGTGCGGGCGTGGGCGATGGCCTCGGGCGTGGTGGTGAAGACGTGGCCCTCGGCGCGCAGAGCGTCCAGGGTGCCGAGGGCGTCGAGCGGGCGGTGGTGCTCGTCGCGGACGCCGGAGACCAGGACGAGCGTGCCGCGGCGCCGCAGCCGGCCTATCGCGTCGCCGAGCACGACGGCGCCGCTGGCGTCGATCGCGCTGACCCGGGACATCCGCAGGACGACCACGTCGACCTCGGCGGTCTCGGTGAGCTCCAGCAGGAAGCGGTGGGCGGCGGCGAACAGCAGCGGACCGTCGATCCGGTAGGCGACGATGTGCTCGGCGAGCAGCGCCTGCTCCTCGGCGTGGTGGTCGGCCGGGGGCAGGTCCGCGTGCAGCGGGACCTGCTCCACCCTGGCCGCCCGCGCGACCGCGGCCAGGGCCAGCGCGCCGGAGACCAGCAGGCCGACCACCACGGCGGTGACCAGGTCGAAGGCCAGCGTGGCGGCGGCGGTGAGCAGCAGGACGGCGGCCTCGCCGCGTCCGCTCCGGGCGAGCGCCCGCAGCGAGCCGACCTCGACCATCCGCACGGCGGTGGCCAGCAGCACGCCGGCGAGCGCGGCGAGCGGGATGCCCGCGACCAGCGGCGCGGCGGCGAAGACGATCACCGCCAGCACGGCGGCGTGCACCAGGGCGGCGAGGCGCGAGACGGCGCCGGAGCGCACGTTGACGGCGGTCCGGGCGATCGCCCCGGTCGCGGCGACGCCCCCGAACAGCGGCGCGGCCAGGTTGGCCAGGCCCTGGCCGAGGAGTTCGCGGTCGCTGTCGTGCCGTTCCGAGACGCTCATGGCGTCCGCGGCGGTCGCGGACATCAGCGACTCCAGCGCGGCGAGCGCGGCCACGGCGAGGGCGGAGGGCAGCAGGGCGGGGACGGCCGAGAGGTCGAGGAAGGCGAGCGAGGGGGCGGGCAGCCCGGCGGGCAGGTGGCCGATGGTGGCGACCGGCAGGCCGACGGCCGCCACGGTCACCGTCGCACCGACGACGGCGAGCAGCGAGAACGGCAGGCCGGGCCGCAGCCGGGCGCCGACCAGCATCACCGCCGCCACGGCGAGGGCCACGCCGAGCGCGGCCCAGTGCGGCGTGGCGGCGAACGCCCGCACCGCCTCGGCGGCGACGACGGCGGGCTTGTCGCCGTCCGGCTTGGGCACCCCGAGCGCCCCGGGCACCTGCTGGAGGGCGATGACGCCGGCGATCCCGAGGGTGAAGCCCTCCACCACCGGGACGGGGACGTAGGCCATCCACCGGCCGGCCCGGCCGAGCGCGAGTGCGACGAGGATCACTCCGGCGAGCAGCCCGACGGTCAGCACCCCGCCGGCCCCGTAGCGGGCGACGATCGGCACCAGGACGACGGTCATCGCGCCGGTCGGTCCGGAGACCTGGAGGTTGGAGCCTCCGAAGAGCGCGGCGACGGCCCCGGCGACGACGGCGGTGGCGAGGCCCGCCTGCGCGCCGGCGCCCGAGGAGATCCCGAATCCGAGGGCGAGCGGCAGGGCGACGATCGCCACCGTGAGGCCGGCGAGCAGGTCCTTGCGGGGCGAGCGGCCCATGGTGGCGAGGATGTCGCGGGTGGGCAGGATCGCGCGCACGCGGTCGAGAACTGCGGCCATGGGCTCGGCTCTCTCCTGGTTCTCCCCCGGCGGCGTACGGGGCGCGGGCCCCGATCCAACGGCACGCCAGCATGTATGAACATGAAGAATTTTTCAAGTCGCTGATTGCGGGGGCTCCGGATCCGGACAGTAGCGGCCACGGCGGACCGGCGCGCCGCTCAGCGGCGGTGGCGCCCGCGCCGGCCCCGGCGGCGCGGTGGCGGGGTCGGGGTCGGCAGGAAGAGCCGGGCGGCCTCCCGCCCGAGATTGACGCCGATGGCGAGCGCCATCGCCATGACGCAGGCGTGCGCCACACCGCGCAGGCCGGCCTCGGCGTCGCCGCGCACGAAGGCGAGCAGGGCGAAGTAGAGCACCGAGCCGGGCAGCAGCGGCCCGAGCGCCGCGGTCACGTGCGGCAGCGCGGAGGTGCCGCGGTGGCGGGCCATCACCTGGCCGGACAGGCCGACCAGGCCGGCGGCCAGGGCGGTGGCCGCGACCGGCTGCTGTCCGGCGCCGACCAGCACGCCGTACGTCGTCCAGCCGGCCGTGCTGTTCAGCATGACCGCGGGCAGCGCGCCCGGCTCGGTGTTCAGCATCACCGCGAAGGCCAGGGTGACCAGGACGGCCGCCACGAGCTGGAGCGGCGGGTTCGACACGCCGACCGGGAGCTCCCGGGCCGCGAGGTCCGCGCCGTTGTTGATGCCGACGTAGAGCACCGCCGTCACCCCGATCACCACGCCGCTCACCAGGTACAGCGCCTCGAGCATCCGGGCGGCGGCGGTGAGGTAGCAGCCCGCGAGCCCCTCCTGGGCGGCGGCGACCAGCCGCCAGCCCGGCAGCAGCGCGTACAGCCCGCCGGTGATCACCGCCGAGCCGCGCAGCTGCAGACCGTTGAAGGACAGCAGGATGCCGATCAGCGCGGCCGGTGTCGCGGCCACCGCGAACTGGTAGAACTCCGGGAGGTCGTGGCGCGCCACCAGCACGGCGAGCCGGTCGCCCACCAGGGCGGCGACGAAGGCGCTGGCGAACACCAGCCCGGCCCGGACGTCGGTGCGCCCGCCGACCAGCACCGTCGCCGCCCCGGCGAGCAGCCCGCAGGAGAGCGCGACCAGCCAGCCCGGGTAGCGGTGGCCGTTGCGGAGCGCGGCCGCCAGCCGGCGGTGGGCCTGCTCGACGTCGATCCCGCCCGCCGAGACCGCGGTGACCAGCCGGAAGAGCACGGCGAGGCGCGCGTAGTCACCGGACGGGCGCCGCACCGAGCGCTCGGCCGTCATCGGCGGCTCGGCCGGGCCCGACCGGTAGGACACGGCGACCCGGGTGAAGGTGACCTGCGGGTCGCACGGGTGGACGCCGTAGGCGCGCGCCACGGCGAGCATCGCCGCCTCGACGTCCTCCGCCGCCTCGCCGCTGGCCAGCAGCAACTCCCCCACCAGCAGGGCGAGGTCCAGCACGGCCGCCACCTCGGCCGGTTCCGGCCAGTCGGCGGCGGGGGGCTCGGAGAGCAGCGGGCGGTCGGCGGTGGGGGTGCGGAGCAGCGGCAGCATCCGGTCGGGCCAAGAGGTCGCGGCGGCGCCCGCGGCGGGGCGGCCCAGGGACCCGCGGGTCTGCAGCGGGACTTTGTCGGGCCGCGCCGAGGGCGCGGCGGGTGCGGAAGCCCCGGCGGGTCCGGCGGGCTCGGGCGGTGCGGCGGGCCCGGGCAGCGCGGGCGGCCCCGATGCCCCGGGCGGTCCGGACGGTCCGGCAGGTCGCGAAGGTCCGACAGATCCGCCGGGCTCGGCGCGTGGGCCCAGCTGTTCGTGTTCCGGCATCGCCGCTCCCTGGCCAGCGCCCCCCTTTCGAGTCGCCCAGTGTATGCGAACGACTACCCGCTGCGACCGCCCGGTGAACGCGCCACGCGCACGCAGGCGCACCGGGGTGGAGTGAGGGCGAACCGTTCACGCCGGTCGCGTCCGGACGCGCCGTGAACCCCGGGCCCGCCCCGTTCCGCATCCGACGCCGCTCCCCAGGCCGGGAGCACGCCGCGAACGAGCCGGGTGCGCGCCGGGAGCCGGCGGGCCGTCAGCCGAGGAGGCGGCCGTCCCGGGCGACCACCCGGCCGGCCCGGACCACCAGGTCGCGCGGCGGCAGATCGACGACGACCTGCGGGAGGCACTCCCCGGCCAGCAGCATGAGGTCGGCCGGGGAGCCGGGCCGCAGGGTGACCCGCGGCAGGTCGAGCAGGTCGGCGCCGCCGTCGGCGGCGAGCGCGAAGCAGTCCGCCAGCTCCTGGTCGGTGCGGGCGTCGGTGGTCCAGCCGAGCAGATGGGCCCGGTGCAGCATGTCGGCGTTGCCGAAGGGGCTCCAGGAGTCGCGCACGCCGTCCGAGCCGAGCCCGACCCGAACGCCGCGCGCCCGCAGTTCACGGAACGGCAGCACCTGGTGCGCCGAGGGGGCGACGGTGGTGAGGCCGACGCCGGCCCCGGCCAGCAGGTCGGCGAGTTCGGCCAGCCGCCCGCCGGGCAGCTCCGGGACGCAGAAGGCGTGGCTGACCACGACCCGGCCGGCCAGGCCCGCCGCCCTGGTCCGCGCGGCGATGTCGCGCAGCGGGTCCATGCCGCGTTCGCCCCGGTCGTGCAGGTGGACGTCGAGCCGCAGGCCGTGGCGCTCGGCCAGCTCGAAGACCAGGTCCAGCTGGGCGGGGCCCTCGCCGTCGGGCCCGCCGTCGAAGCCGGCCGGGTCGATGCCGCCGACGGCGTCGATCAGCCCGCTCGCCGCGGCCTCGGCCAGCAGGCCGCCCGCGCCGGGCGTCCGGCGGACCCCGTGCTGGGGGAAGGCGACCAGCTGGACGTCCAGCACCCCGGCCAGCCGCTCGCGGGCCTCGGCCAGTCCGGCCACCCCGGCCAGGCCGTAGGCGGGGGCGACGTCGACGTGCGCCCGCACGGCCCGGGTGCCGCTCGCGACGGCGTGGGCCAGCAGCCGGTGGGCGCGCTCGGCGAGCGGGGTGCGCTGGTGGCGGAAGAGGTCGACGTCGCCCCGCACGTACTCGGGCAGCGAGCCGGCCGGGCGCCGGCTGTACCAGGGCTCGCCCCAGGCGGTCTTGTCCGGGTGGATGTGCGCGTCCACCAGCGTGGGCAGCGCGATCCGGCCCCCGCCCTCCACGACGAGCGGCTCGGCGCCGTCCGGCAGGCCCTCGGCCAGCACGCCGTCGACGGCGACCAGGTCGACGGGCCGCTCGGCGCCGTACGGGCGGACGTTGCGGAAGACGGTGGCGGCGGGTGCGGCCATGGTGGGGTCAACCCTTCCTGCGGGCACGGGCGGTGGGGCGGTTCGGCCGCCGCCGCGGACACCGGTCCGTCCACGGAGTGTCCGACGACTGTCCAACTGATGAAACATCCCACCTTTTCTTGCAACAGTCTGTTTATCATCCCCGGGTCCCCCGTTTCCCACCCGGAGCCGTCCGCGCATGCCCACGCCGCCCACCGCCAAGCCCTCCCGGCCTCATCCGCTGCACGCCCTGCGGGCGTCCGCCTTCGCCATCGGGGCGCTGCTCCTGCTGGCCGGCATCGGCGTGGTGGTCCACCAACCGCTGCTGATACCGCCGGTCGCCGCCAGCGCGGCCCTGGTGCACGGCGCGCCCGGGCTGCCGATCTCCCAGCCGCGCAACGTGATCGGCGGTCAGCTGCTCTCCGCCCTCATCGGCTACGCCACCCTCGCCGTCACCGGCAGCACCGCCTGGGGCGCGGCGATCGCCGCCGGACTCGCGCTCGGCGCGATGATGCTCTGCCACCTCTCGCACTCCCCGGCCGTCGCCAGCGCCGTGGTCGTGGTCCTCCAGGCACCGGACGCCTGGCCGTTCCTGCCCCTGCTCGCGCTCTCCACCGTCCTGCTCGTGGCGATCGGCCTGCTCCCGGGCCGGATCGGCGGCCACCCGGTGCGCTACCCGCTCTCCTGGTGAGAACGGGCCCCGGTGGACCCCGGGGTCGTCCGATCGGATGACCCCCGGGTCCACCGGACGGCTGCGCCGGACGGGCCGAGCCACCGATTCCGCGGCGCGGTCCGATGGCGCAGGCTGGGAGCCGGCCGAGGCGCCCCCGCCCGGCCGCCGGACCGCCGCCCAGTGGAGGAGCCCCTGATGACCGATCGCGCCCCGTCCCCGGCCGACCACGCCCTGACGGCCGCCGCGCGCGAGGGCGACCCCGACGCCGCCCGCGCGGCGCTGGCGGCGGGCGCCGACGTGGGGGCGCGCGACGCCGACGGCCGCACCGCGCTGCTGCACGCCGCCCTCGCCGACGAGGTCGCCGTCGCCCGGCTGCTGGTCGCCGCCGGGGCCGACGTCAACGCCCAGGACGCCCGGCTGGACAGCCCGTGGCCGGTCACCGGGGTCACCGGCAGCATGGCGATGATGCGGGCCCTGCTCCCCGGCGGTCCGGACCTCGCCCGCCGCAACCGCTACGGCGGGGTGGCGCTCATCCCCGCCGCCGAACGCGGCCACGCCGGGTACGTGCGCGCCGTGCTCGCCGAGACCGCCATCGACGTCGACCACGTCAACGACCTCGGCTGGACCGCCCTGTTGGAGGCGGTCGTCCTCGGCGACGGCGGCGCCGCCCACCAGGAGGCGGTGGACGCCCTGCTCGCCCACGGCGCCGATCCGCTCCTGCCGGACTCCGACGGCGTCACGGCCCGCGCCCACGCCGAACGCCGCGGCTTCCGCGAACTCGCCGCCACCCTGCTCGCGGCGGAGCAGCGGTGAGCGCCCGCAGCGCCGCCGCCCGCAGCGCCCTCGGGCGGGCCGCCGCCGGCGCCGCCACGGCCCTGGTGCTGCTGGCCGCCTGCGGGGAGACCGCGCCGACGCCGCCGGCCGCGACCACGGCCGCCGTTCCCGGACCCGCCACCCCCACCACCACCGGACCCGCCACCGCGCCCACGTCGGCGCCGACCGCGCCCTCCCCCGCCCTCCTCGTCACCGACTTCGGCGCGGACACCGTCACCTTCGTCGACCCCACCGCCACCGGCCGCGCCGCCGGCCTCGGCTCCGTCCGCGTCGGCACCGCCCCGTACGGACTGGCCGTCGGCCCCGACGGCACCGCGTGGGTGGCCACCGCCGAGGGCGTCGCCGTCGTCGACACCGCCACCCGCACCCGCACCGCGCTGATCCCCCACACCACCCGCACCGGCCCCGTGACCACCGGCGAGTACCGGGGCGGCGGCATGGGCCTCGCCCTCTCCCCGGACGGCAGCCGGATCTACGTCGGCGTCAACGTGCCCGGCGGCAACGGCACCCTGGAGGTCGTCGACACCGCCACCCGCACGGTCACCCAGGTCGTGCCGGTCGGCCGCCGCCCCTTCGACGTGGACGTCTCCGCCGACGGCCGCTCCGTCTACGTCACCGACCACGACTCCTTCGACGTCACCGTGGTCGCCACCGACACCTGGCGGGCCCGCCGCGTCGAGGTCGCCCCGTACGGCACCGAGGGCGGCCTGGGCTCCTGGCTCAAGCCCCACTACACGGCCGTGCGCCCGTCCGACGGCGCGCTGCTGCTGCCCTTCGAGGGCGAGCGCCTGGCCGTCGTCGACCCGGCCACCGGCCGGGTCACCGTCGAGCCGATGACCGCCAACACCCACCAGCACGGCGTCACCGCCGCCCCCGACGGCACCCTCCACGTGGTGGGCACCGGGCCGATCGATCCCGCGACCGACGCCGGCCCCTCCCTCACCATCCGCTCCCCCGACGGCACCGAGCGCCTCGTCCCGCTCGACGGCCCGCACGAGACCGTCACCCTCTCCCCCGACGCCCGCACGGCCTACGTCTCCGGCGGCTTCACCCGCGAGGGCGGCTGGGACGGCCTCACCGTCGTCGACACCGCCACCGGCCGCACCACCCGCCTGCCCGTCGGCCACCTCCCGCTGGCCGTCGCCGTCCTCCCGGCCCCTCCCGGCGGCTGAGGCCACTGGCACCCACCGGACCGGTGGGCTTGGATGTCGCCAACGGCAACAGGGAGGCGGCACAGGCATGGAGTCCGAGCGCGAACTGGTGCGGCGGGCGCGGGAGGTGGCCGCCGCGAACGGGGGATCCCCCCTGGAGACCGCACGGTGGCTGGGGGCCGAGCTGGGACTGCCCCGGGGCGCCGGGGAGGAGCCCCACGCCCTGCGCGCGGCCCTGAGATCCATCGTCTGGCAGGCGTTCCGGATCACCTACGGCCAGGCGCAGCTCGTCCTCGCCTGGTCCGGCCTGGACCGGGGCGGACGGGTCGACGAGGCCGGGCTGGACCTGCAGGTCGGGCGGCTGCTGCCGCGCACCGAGGAACTGGACGCCGGTGTCGTCGACCGGGCGCGGTCCTCGGCCCGCCGACCCCGGCGCATGGTGCTGAAGGCCACCCAGGACGACCTGCCCGTCCGCCTGCCCGGGGAGTTCCGGCTCCTGCGGTACGGGCTCCACCGGCTCCTCGTCCTGCGCGGCCGGCCGGCGGGCCCGGGCGGTGACGGTTCGTTCCTGGACGTCGAGTTCGAGTCGATCCTCGGGATGCGGGTCCGCCCGGAGTACCGGGACCTCGTCGTCGATCACGCCCCCGCCGCGGGGACCGCCGACGGGGCGGACGCCGAGGCGGTGGCCGCGATGGACGCGCTCGTGCCCCCGACACCCGGCGGATCGTCCCGGCGGCTGCTGCTCAGGGACGGGGACGTGCGCGACTTCGTGGTCTGCCGCTCCGTCGGGGTGTACCGCTTCGACCCCCGGGAGGCCGCGGCATGACGCGGGACGGGAACACCCCGCTGCCGCCCGCCCGCCAGCGCAGGCCGACCCTCGACGAGCTCGCCGAGGAGGACAGGCGGAGGGAGCACGCCGAGACCCTGGCGCTGCGGGAGTACGCCGCGCGGCACGGTGGTTCGGTCCACGAGACGCTGCGGTGGCTGGCCGCCCGGCACGACTGCGCGTGCGGCCCGGTGGAGCGGGCGCACGAGATCGCGGTCCGGCTGGGCATCGCCTTCGACCTGGACCCGGTCGCCGCCGTCCGCGCCGCCGAGTGGAGCGGCCTCGGACCGGGCGGCACCGTCTCGGACGCGCTCCTGGCCGAGGCGGTCGGCCCCCGGTTCGTCGCACGGCCGGAGAACGTCGGGTTCGGCCCCTCGGACTTCGCCAGGATGGCCTTCCGGCAGGCCCGGAGCAGGACGCCGCTCGGCGGCGCGGAGGGCCTGACCGGAGCGGTGGGCGAACCGCTCATCGTGCTGGAGCACACCGCCGTCCTGCACACCTACGCGCCCGAGGACGGCCGGCTGGTCCTGCGGAGCCGGGACGGCCGGCCCGGGTTCGGCATGCTGGAGGTCGAGTTCCGGGGCGTGCGGGAGATGACGGTCGTGCCGCACTACGACGACGCCCTCACGATCACCGAGGCGCCGGAGCCCGGACCGCTCCGGCGGCTGCTCCTCGCGGACGGCCGGGGAGCGCGGGGCAGCGTCCGCTGCTCCTCCGTGCACCTCTACCGCTCCGAGCCCGCCGGCGCGGGCCGCGACGGGGACGAGCCGCCGGACCCCTGCGGGACCTGAGCGCCGCACCCGCGGGCGGCCGGGGCCGTTGCTCCCGGCCCGCCCGCGGGGCCGGTCAGCTGTGCGGCAGGGCGAAGTTGTAACCCTGCGCGCTGTGGGCGCCGCCCGCCGGACAGACGCCGTCGGTCGGGTAGCCCCAGAAGTACATCGAGTAGCACTTCTGGCAGAAACGCCAGTTCCGCTGCTGGGTCGGGGTCTCCGGGACGTCGTGCGGCAGGACGAAGTTGAATCCCTGCGCGCTGTGGGCGCCACCGGCCGGACAGACGCCGTCGGACGGATAACCCCAGAAGAACATCGAGTAGCACTTCTGGCAGAAACGCCAGTTGCGCTGTGCGGTGGCGGTTTCCGGGACGTCGTAGGGCAGGATGAAGTTGTAGCCCTGGGCGCTGTGGGCGCCGCCCGCCGGACAGACGCCGTCGGACGGATAACCCCAGAAGAACATGACGAAACACTTCTGACAGAAGCGCCAGTTGTTCTGCGTGGCGTTCAGCCGCGCCTGGCCGGGCGCCGGGGCGGCCTCGGCCCGGACGGCCCCTGCGGCCCCCACCAGGCCCAGCGCGGTGACGCCGACGGCGCCGCGCAGGAAGGTCCGCCGGCCGGAACCGGTGGCCGAGCGCATCGCGGACGTGTCCGACTGCTCCATTGTTCGTCCTCCGTTGAACGTGCCGTGGGAGGTGCACCGCGACTCGGGCGCGGCCCGGGAAATAATCCCGTCGGGGATTGGGGGCGTCAAGGAGGATTTCCACGGGTTTACGGTGGGGGGAATTCCACTGACCGCCGCACGACGGGCTGCGGTGGCGTACGTGGCGGATGGGGAAGGAGTTTCCGCTGAGCCGCGTGAAATCCGCGCGGAAAAGGCCCGATCACACCTTCCTTCCCGTCACGCGCGGGCGCGGAAAACCAATTCCGGGCGCACGGAAAAGGGTTCGCCTTCATCGCTTCACCGACTCGCGCCCGCGCTCCCTCCTGCCCCAGGGTCCGCCGCCCGTCCGGGAGTCGGACGGGCGGCGGCGCGGGCCAGGAGCGTTCACTCCTGCCCCGGTCCGGACAGGTCCAGGCGGGGCCAGCCGGCCAGGTCGGCGAGCATCCGCCGGTCGTGGGTGGCGACCACGACCGCACAGGCGGTGGTGGTCAGAGCCCGGGTCAGCTCGTCGACCAGGGAGGCGGACAGGTGGTTGGCGGGCTCGTCGAGCATGAGCAGGTCGGGCTGCTCGGCCAGGCACATCGCCAGGTGCAGGCGCCGCTGCTGGCCCTGGGACATGCGCCCCACCGGGGTGCGCAGCGCGATCGCGTCCAGCAGGCCCAGCCCGCTGAGCGAGGGCGCCCGCCCCGCCAGGCCGCGCGAGCGGAGCCGGTCCACGTGCGCCTCGTAGGTGCGGTGGGCGGTGTGCTCCGGGTTCCAGGCGGGCACCTCCTGGGACAGCAGGGCCACCCGCGCGCCGGGGTGCACGTGCAGGCTGCCGCCGGTGGGGCGCACCTGCCCGGCCAGCACGCCCAGGAGGGTGGACTTGCCCGCGCCGTTCGGGCCGGTCAGCAGCAGCCGGTCGCCACCACCGACCGTCACCCCGACCGGCCGGCGCAGCCGTCCGGCGACCGTGAGGTCCCGCCCGTGCAGCACCTCGCGTCCGGCCGGGGTGCGCAGGTCGGGCCAGGACAGGCTCCGGGGCGGCTCGGGCACGGTGATGCGGTGCCGCTCCAGGTCGTCCACCCGCCGGTTGAAGGCCTGCACGACCCCGGCGGCACGGGTGGCGCGCTGGTGCTTCCCGGTGCCCTTGCCCGGGTGCCACCCGGTCTGCAGGCGCCCGCGGGCCTCCTCCGCGGCCCGGGTCAGCTGGGCGTGCTCGGCCTGCTGGGCGGCGTGCTCCTGCTCCCACCGCTCCCGCTCACGGCGGCGGCCCTCGACCCAGCCGTCGTAGCCGCCGGCGTACAGGCGGGGCAGACCGTCCCGGCTCGGGTCCAGGTCCAGGAAGCCCGTGGCGACCTCGCGCAGCAGCGCCCGGTCGTGGCTGACCACGGCCACGCCCCCGGGGCGCTCGCGGAGCCGGCGTGCCAGGAAATCCAGCGCGGCGGCGTCCAGGTGGTTGGTGGGCTCGTCCAGCAGCAGCAGATCGGTGGCCGAACCCAGCACGACCGCCAGGCGCACCCGGTAGCGCTGCCCGACCGACAGGGTCGCCAGGCGCCGGTCGCGGTCGGTGCAGGCGCCCAGGCCCTCCAGGGCGACGTCGACGCGCCGTTCGGCGTCCCAGGCGTCCAGCGCGGTGGCGGCCTCCAGGGCCTGGGCGTAGGCGTCCTCCGCGCCGGGCTCGCCCTGCGCGAGGGCCCCGGTCGCGCGCTCCAGCAGGTCCAGGGCGGTCAGGGAGTCCCCGACCGCCTCCCCGACCAGGTCGCCGACGGTGCGCCCGTCCTCGGCGGGCAGGGTCTGCTCCACCAGCGCCAGGGTCCCGGTACGCGAAAGCGTGCCCTCGTCGGGCGTCAGAGCGCCGGCCAGCACGTGCAGCAGGGTGGTCTTGCCCCGCCCGTTCTCGCCGACGACGGCCAGACGGGAACCGGCCGAGACCGTCACGTCGACGCCGGACAGCACCGTGCGCTCCCCGAGCCGGACCACGATCCCCTCGGCGCGCACGTGCGCGGCGGCGCCGGCCGGAAGGGCCCGGAGCAGGGCGGGAAGAGGGGAAGAGGAAGAAGTCGTGCGAAGCATGCGTGTTCTCTCAGCTCGTCATGGAGCCGGGCAGCACGCGGGGCCGCCCGGCACAGGGCCAGGACGGCGGGCGAGAAATCCGTCGGGTTCCGCCGCCGTCAGCGGCAGAACCAGGGCTTCATGCAGAAAGAGGACACGCCCCGCAGTCTACGGCCCGCCCCCGAGCGGGAGCGAGCGATCGAGCGGGCGGACCGGAGGGCCCGACTCCGTTGCGTTTAATAATGGGCAGTATTAATCTTGCGGGCATGGCAAGGACGTCGGCGGGACACGAGACCCGCGAGAGGCTGCTGCGGGCGGCGGAGGAGCTCTTCGCCACCCGGGGCGTGGAGGCCTCGCTGACCAAGGACATCGTCCGGCTGGCCGGGCAGAGCAACCCGTCCGCCGTGCAGTACCACTTCGGCTCCCGCGAGGGCCTGCTCGACGCGATCATGGCCGCCCGGCAGGAGCGCACCGAGCGGGCGCTCGCGCCGCGCCTGGCCGGGCTCGCGGACGCGGACCCGGCGGGGCTGCTCCACGCGCTCGTCGCCGCCGAGGCCACCGAGCTGCGCACCGAGCAGGGTCGGCGCTGCCTGCGGATCTCCGCGCAGGTCAGCCACCGCAGCGGCGTCCGCACCCGCACGCCCCACCCCACCCTGGCCGGCGGCGGCTACTGGCGGCTGATCGAGCTGACCGAGGAGCGGATCTCCGCCCTGCCGGAGCCGATCCGGCTGGAGCGGCTCGACCTGGTCCTCACCCTGATCGGCGCGGCGCTCGCCGACCGCGCGCAGCAGTACCTCACCGGGGCCGAACCGCTGACGGACGAGGAGACCTTCCTCGCCGACCTGGTGGCGGTCTCCACCGCCATGCTCTTGGCCCCCGCACCCCGAAGGAGCACGTCATGAACGACCTGACCGGCAAGACCGTCATCATCACCGGAGGCGCCCGCGGCCTGGGCGCCGAGGCCGCCCGGCTGGCCGTCGCGGCCGGCGGCAACGTGGTGATCACCGACGTCCTGGAGGACGACGGCAAGGCCACCGCCGCCGAACTCGGCGAGCGGGCGCGGTTCGTGCGGCACGACGTGACCTCCGAGGAGGACTGGCAGCGCGTGGTGGACTTCGCGGTGGCGGAGTTCGGCGCCGTGCACGGCCTGGTCAACAACGCGGGCATCTCCACCGGCACCCCGCTGGTGGAGGAGAGCGTCGAGCACTTCCGCAAGGTGCTGGACGTCAATCTGACCGGTGTGTTCATCGGCATCAAGACGGTCGTCCCGGCGCTGCGCGCGGCCGGCGGCGGCTCGATCGTCAACATCTCCTCGGCGGCCGGCCTGATGGGCCTGGCGCTGACGGCCGGGTACGGCGCCTCCAAGTGGGGCGTGCGCGGCCTCAGCAAGGTCGGCGCGGTCGAGCTGGGCACCGAGCGGATCCGGGTCAACTCGGTGCACCCGGGCATGACCTACACCCCGATGACGGCCTCGGTCGGCATCCGGCGCGGCGAGGGCAACTACCCCAACACTCCGATGGGCCGCGTCGGCGAGGCCCCCGAGATCGCCACCGCGGTGGTCTTCCTGCTCTCCGACGACGCCTCCTACGTCACCGGCGCCGAGCTGGCGGTGGACGGCGGCTGGACCACCGGACCGACCGTCAAGTACGTCATGGGCCAGTGAGCCCCGCGCGCCCGCGCCGTCCCGGAGCCGTTCCGGGGCGGCGCGGGCGCGTTCCGGCCGTCAGGGGCGCGGTCCGTGCAGCAGCACGGGGAGCGTGCGGTGGCCGTTGGAGATCAGCGACTCGACGGGCCGCAGGTCGGCGCCCGGCGCGAGGACGAGGTCGGGGAAGCGCTCGAAGAGCCTGCTCAGCGCGGTGCGGCCCTCCAGGCGGGCGAGCGGGGCACCGAGGCAGAAGTGCACGCCGTGGCCGAAGGCCAGGTGGTCCTTGTCCACCCGGGTCACGTCGAAGGCGTCGCCGTCCTGGTGCCGGGAGGGGTGGCGGCCGGCCGCGGCGTAGGAGGCGAGGATCGCCTCGCCGCGGCGCACGGTCACCCCGCCCGGCAGCGCGATGTCCTCCACCGCGTAGCGCAGCGGCAGGTGGGCGACGGGCGCGTCGCGGCGCAGCGCCTCCTCGACCACGTCGTCCCAGCCGGCCTTGCCCCCGCGCACCAGGGCGAGCTGGTCGGGGTGGGTGAGCAGGTCGGCGATGCCGTTGTCGATCAGGTTCACGGTCGTCTCGTAGCCGGCCGAGACCACCAGCAGCAGGGTGTCGAGCAGTTCCTGTTCGCTCAGCCCGGCCTCGCCGCTGCCGGCCTCAGCGCTGCCGGCGCCGTCGCTCCCGGCCTCGCTCCCGGCCGCGCCGTCGCAGGCGTCGATCAGCGCGGAGGTCAGGTCGTCGCCGGGCTCACGGCGCTTGGCCGCGATCAGCTCGCCGAGCATCCCGTAGAAGGCCACCGCATTGGCCTCCGACTCCTCGGTGGTGAGCGTGGTGTCGAACGCGCCGTCCACATGGGCCCGGAAGCGGTCCACCAACTCACCGGGAAGGCCGAGGAGTTGGGCGATGACCCGGATCGGCAGCGGGTAGGCCAGGCGCTCGCGCAGGTCCACCGGCGCGCCGGGCGGCGTGGCGGCGAGCTCGTCCAGCAGGGCGTCCGTCAGCTCCTCGACGCGCCCGGCGAGCGCGTTGATGCGGCGGGCGGTGAACGCGGTGCCGACCAGCCGGCGCAGCCGCCGGTGGTCCGCGCCGTAGGCGGTGAACATGCTGCGCACGTTCACCCACAGGGCCAGCGGCCAGGCGGAGACGACCTCGGGGAACCCCGCCCAGTGCCGATGGGGGTCCTTCGACACCCGGGGGTCCTTGAGCAGCTCCTCCAGCAGGTCCGGGTCGGCCACCGCCCAGGCCTTCACCCCCAGGATGTCCACGGGCGTCGCCGGTCCGCGGGCGTGCAGTTCGGCGGTCTCGGCGTCACGGTCACGGCCGGTCGGGTCCAGCACGAGACGGTCCACGGGGCTCCTTCGGTCGGACGGCGGAGGCGTGCGGCGGCCACCGGCCGCGCACGGGAACCGAGCATGCCGCGCACGGCCCACCGCGTCGAGAGGGCCTCCCCGGCGGCGGAAAACCAACGGCGCCCGGCGGGCCGTGCTGTTATGCTGGCAAGAACGTTGATCTTCAGTCGAGGAGACCGGACATGGTGGTGGACGACGACATCTCCGGGTGATACCCGGACCGACAGGCCGCTCGCCGGTGCGTGGAAGCACCGTTGCCGCGGCCCGGTTGTCGTCCCCTCCTCCCCCTTGTCCGCCCAGGGGACAGGTGTGTCCTTCCCTGCCCCTGGAAGCCTTCACTCCGCGAGGTCGTTCCCATGTCCGGCGCTTCCGTCGTCTGCTCCAGCCTGTCCTTCTCCTGGCCCGACGACACCCCCGTCTTCCAGGACCTCTCCTTCGCCGTCGGCTCCGGCCGCACCGGCCTGGTCGCCCCCAACGGCAGCGGCAAGAGCACGCTGCTGCGGCTGATCGCCCGCGACCTCAAGCCCACCGCCGGGTCGATCACCGTGGACGGCACCCTCGGGTACCTGCCGCAGACCCTTCCGCTGACCGCCGAGCTGACCGTCGCCGAGGTGCTGGGCGTCGCCGGGATCATCCGGGCCATCGACGCGGTGGAGTCCGGGGACGTCGACGAACGGCACTTCACCACCATCGGCGACGACTGGGACATCGAGGAGCGCACCCGCGCCCAGCTGGACCGCCTGGGCCTGGCCGACCTCACCCTCGACCGCACGCTGCGCACCCTCAGCGGCGGCCAGGTCGTCTCGCTGGGCCTGGCGGGCCAGCTGCTGAAGCGGCCCGACGTGCTGCTGCTCGACGAACCCACCAACAACCTCGACCTGGACGCCCGGCACCGGCTGTACGACACCCTGGAGGACTTCCACGGCTGTCTGCTGCTGGTCAGCCACGACCGCGCGCTGCTCGACCGGATGGAGCGCATCGCCGAACTCGACCGGGGCGAACTGCGCCTGTTCGGCGGCGACTTCACCGCCTACGAGGAGGCCGTGCGGGCCGAGCAGGAGGTCGCCGAGAAGAACGTCCGCAACGCCGAGCAGGAACTCAAGCGGGAGAAGCGGGAGATGCAGCTGGCCCGCGAGCGCGCCGACCGCCGGCAGAGCAACGCCGCCCGCAACCTGAAGAACGCGGGCCTGCCGAAGATCTTCGCCGGGAACATGAAGCGCGGCGCGCAGGAGGCCGCCGGACGGGCCGGCCAGGTGCACGCCGGCCGGGTCGGCGACGCCAAGGCCCGGCTCGACGAGGCCGGGCGCGCGCTGCGCGAGGAGCAGCGGATCGTGCTGGACCTGCCGGACACCCAGGTGCCCGCCGGGCGCACCCTGTTCGTCGGCGAGGGGCTGCGGGTGCGGCTCGGCGAGAAGGAGGTCTTCACCGGTCCCGGCGTCGACCTGACCGTCCGGGGCCCCGAGCGGATCGCGCTGACCGGCCCCAACGGCAGCGGCAAGAGCACGCTGCTGCGGCTGCTCACCGGGGACCTCGTCCCCGAGGGCGGCGAGCTGCGGCGGGCCGACGGGCGCATCGCCCACCTGTCGCAGCGCCTCGACCTGCTCGACCCGCAGCGCACCGTCGCCGAGAACTTCGCCGCCTACGCGCCGGAGCGCCCGGAGGCCGAGCGGATGAACCTGCTCGCCCGCTTCCTGTTCCGCGGCGCCCGCGCCCACCTGCCGGTCGGGGTGCTGTCGGGCGGCGAGCGACTGCGCGCCACGCTGGCCTGCGTGCTGTGCGCGGAGCCGGCCCCGCACCTGCTGCTCCTGGACGAGCCGACCAACAACCTCGACCTGGTCAGCGCCGGGCAGCTGGAGAACGCCCTGAACGCCTACCGCGGCGCCTTCGTGGTGGTCAGCCACGACGAACGCTTCCTGGACGGGATCGGCATCACCCGCCGGCTGCGGCTCGCCGAGGGCGAGCTGCGGGAGACCGCGGCCCCGGCGCACTGACGGTCCGTCCGCCGGGGAGGGTACCGCCCCTCCCCGGCGGCCGCCGCGCACCGGGGGCGCCGGGTACCCGGGGCACCGCGCACCTGGGCACCGCGCACCGCCGACGGGGCGACTACCCGCCGGTACCGGTGCGCGGGGCGGCCCGCGGGGAACGCTGCGCCGGATCGGCGCACAGCCGCGCCAGGAGACCCGGGAGCCGTCCATGCCGCCGTCCGACCGCCGCTCCTCGCCGGCCGCCGCGCCGACGGCCAGACGCGCGGGCCTTCGCCGGCTGGGCGAGTGGTGCGCGCGCCACTCGCTGCTGGTGATCGTGCTGTGGATCGTGGCGCTGGCCGCCGTCCAGGCCGCCAACAAGACGGTCGGCGGCACCTACTCGGACGACTTCTCACTCCCCGGCACCCAGGCCCAGCAGGGCAAGGACGTGCTGCAGGCGCACGAGCCGGCCGCCGCGGGCACCAGCTCCCAGGTGGTGCTGCACGACGCCCAGCCGCTGACCGGCTTCCAGCCACAGATCAGCCAGGCCGTCTCCGCGCTGGGGCAACTGCCGCACGTACTGGGCGCGCAGAGCCCGCTGCCGCCGCCGGGGCAGCCCGCGCCGCCCGGCGGACCGCTCGCCGCCGACGGGCTGACCGGCTACATCACCGTCCGCTTCGACACCAACCCCACCCTGCTCGGCGAGGACTACCTGGCGGGCGTGGACGCCGCCGTCGCCCCGCTGCGGTCCGCCGGGGTGCAGGTGGAGTACGGCGGGCCGCTGGGCGAGCTGGCCAGGCCGGCGCCGGACGACCGGTCCAGCGAGGCGATCGGCTTCGCGGTGGCGATCGTGGTGCTGCTGGTGGGCTTCGGCAGCCTGGTGGCGGCCGGACTGCCGCTGCTGACCGCGCTGTTCGCGGCGGTGGTCGGCCTCGGCGTGCTCGGGCTGATCGCGGCCCTGTCCACCTTCGCGACGGTCGCGCCGACGCTGGCGACCATGATCGGCATCGGCGTCGGCATCGACTACGCGCTGTTCCTGCTCACCCGGCACCGCCAGAACCTCATGGACGGCGTGGACCCGGTCGCCTCCGCCGGGCAGGCGGTGGCCACCAGCGGCCGCGCGGTGCTGGTCTCCGGCTGCACCGTGATCATCGCGCTGTCCGGGCTGTCGGTCTCCGGAATCTCCTTCATCGCCAAGCTCGGGGCCGCCGCCGGCGTCACCGTGGTGTCGGCGGTGCTGGGCGCGCTCACCCTGCTGCCCGCCCTGATGGGCATGATGGGCCGCCACATGGACCGCGTCTCGGTCCGCCACCCGATCGCCGAGACCGGCGGCGCCGGGGGCGAGGAGACCACCGGTGCCTGGCACCGCTACGCCCGGCGGGTCGAGGCGCACCCCTGGCGCTTCCTGGTCGCGGGCGTGGTGGTGCTCGGGGTGCTGGCGATCCCGCTGTTCTCCATCCAGCTCGGCCACATCGACGACGGCGCCGACTCCACCGACTTCACCGACCGCCGCGCCTACGACCTGATGTCACAGGCCTTCGGCCCCGGGTCCAACGGGCCGCTCACCCTGGTCGTCGACCAGAGCGCCGTGGCCGCCGGCGAGCGCCCCGCCGTCCAGGCCTCCGTGCAGCAGGCCCTCACCGGCCTGCCCGGCGCGGCGAGCGTCAGCCCGCTGCAGACCAGCCCGGACGGCGTGGTGCTCTTCGACACCGTCGTCCCGACCACCGCGCCCCAGGACCGCGCCACCACCGACCTGGTGAACCGGCTGTCGGACACCGTGCTGCCGGACGCGGTGGCCGGCACCGGCGCCGAAACCTACGTGACCGGCAACACCGCGGCCCAGGTGGACTTCCTGAACATCGTCTCCAGCCGGCTGGTGCTGATCATCGCGGTGGTGGTCGGGCTCGCCTTCCTGATCATCCTCGCCGTCTTCCGCGGCCTGCTGGTCGCCGTCAAGGCCGCCGTGCTGAACCTGCTGTCGATCGCGGCCTCGTACGGGGTCGTGGTGGCGGTCTTCCAGTGGGGCTGGGGCGGCCCGGCGCTCGGGGTGGCCGGGAAGGTGCCGATCGAGAGCTACGTGCCGATGATGATGTTCGCCATCGTCTTCGGGCTGAGCATGGACTACGAGATCTTCCTGCTCTCACGCGTCCACGAGGCGTGGCTGCGCACCGGCCGCCCGCACGACGCCGTCGCGCACGCCCTGGAGATCACCGCCCGGGTGATCTCCTGCGCCGCGCTGATCATGGTCAGCGTGTTCGCCGCGTTCATCGTCAGCGACAACATCGTCATCAAGATGATGGGCCTCGGCCTCGCCGTCAGCGTGCTCGTCGACGCCACGGTCGTGCGCCTGCTGCTGGTGCCCGCCGTGATGACCCTGCTCGGCGCCGCCGCCTGGTGGACCCCGCGCTTCCTCGACCGGATCCTCCCCCACATCGACACCGAGGGCGAGGGCGAGAAGGTCCAGGAGCGGCCGTCCCAACGGATCTGACCGCCTGTTAGCCTGGCCGGATGGACGATCTTGGATCCGTGCCGTGGCCGCCCGAGCCGATCAGGACCGAGCGACTGGTGCTCCGCCGGCCCGAGGCCCGGGACCGGGCGGCGTTCGTCGAGCTGCTCGCCTCGCCGCAGGTGCACACCTACCTCGGCGGTCCGCGGCCACGCGACGAGGTGGAGCGTGAGCTGTCCGGGGCGCCCGAGCAGTGGCCCGGGAGCTTCGCCGTCGAGCTCGACGGGTCGATGATCGGCCACGTCCTGCTCAGGAGGGCGACGGGGCACCGCCGGCCGGCCGCCGCGGGCAAGGCCGATCTCGGCTATCTGTTCCTGCCGCGGGCCTGGGGGCGCGGATACGCCGCCGAGGCGTGCGCGGCGGCGCTCGGCTGGCTCGCCGGCGTCCTTCCCGGCGAGCCGGTGGTGCTCACCACCCAGAGCGCCAACGCCGCCTCGATGCGCCTCGCGGCGAAGCTGGGCTTCACCGAGGTGGAACGCTTCGAGGCCTGGGGCTCCGAGCAGTGGCTCGGCATGCGGTCCCCGGTCACGCCGTCCGGCTGAGCCGCTCGGCGGCGTCGAACGCGGGCGCGAGCGGGGAGAGCGCCGCGCGGAGCCGCTCGGCCAATGAGCCGGCCGGGACGACGAATCCCGCGGCGCCGAGGCTCCCGGCAGCCTCGGCGCTCCCGGCCGGCCGCAGCCAGCCCTCCAGCGCGATGCGGACCGCGGCGGCCGCGCTCGCCGCGAGAACGCGGGCCGTGGGCGCTCCGGTGTCTCCCAGGCGCTCGGCGAGCACGGCCGCGAGCGGGGGCTCGATGCCGGCGGTGGCGTCCAGGAACGCCTCGCGCAGCGCGGTCCGGGTGATGATCAGCAGCAGCGCCCGGGGGTCGTGCTCACCGGCGTGCGCGTACTGCTCGACCACGGCGTCGGTGACGGCGTCGGCCAGCCGCACGTCCGCGGGCCGGGCCGCGACCGCCGCCGCGATCCGCGCCTCCCGGTCCGCGGTGACGGCCGAGACGATCGCCTGCTCGCGGCTGGCGAAGTAGTTGTTGTAGGTGCGCGGCGAGACCCCGGCCGCCTCGGCGATGTCCTCGACCCGCACCTGGTCCGGGCCGCGCTCCACGGCCAGGCGCAGCGCCGCCTCGCGCAGCGCCACGCGCGTGGCCCGCTTCTTCCGTTCCCGCAGCCCCGGTGGTGGTGTCGTCACGGCGCCAGCCTCCCATGCCGCGATGCGCGCACGCAAACTTGCGTGCGCGCATTTTTCCTGTCAGCCTCGACCGGGACCGAGCGAGAACGACTGGGAGGGCGTCCGCATGAGGGCCAGGGGAATGACCTACGACACCGGATTCGTCGTGCACGGCCGGACATCCCGCGAGGACTTCGATCCCGCGGTGGTCCGGCGCGAGCTCGCCGTCATCCGCGACGACCTGCACTGCAACGCGGTCCAGATCATCGGCGGCGACCCGGAACGGCTGGAGCTGGCCGCCGCTGCCGCCGCCGGGCTCGGCCTGGAGGTCTGGTTCTCGCCCTATCCGCTGGAGCTGGATCCGGAGCGGATCCTCACACTCTTCCGCGACTGCGCCGAGCGGGCGGAACGGATCCGGCGGCAGGGGGCCGAGGTCGTGTTCGTCGCGGGGGTCGAGCTGAGCGTGATGAACCACGGATTCCTGCCCGGAGCGAGCCCCGAGGAGCGGGTCGAGCGGCTGCTGGGCCGCCCCGAGCGGCGGGCCGGGGCGATGCGCGAGCTCGGTGTGCGCCTCAACGCCTTCCTCGGCGAGGCCGCGGCGGCGGTGCGCGAACGCTTCCGGGGCAGGCTCACCTACGCGTCCATCCAGTTCGAGCAGGTCGACTGGACCCCCTTCGACATCACGACGTTCGAGCTGCTCCGCTCCGCCGAGGTCGCCGACCGGTTCCGGGAAGCGGTGCGGACCCTGGCCCGGGGACCGAAGCCGCTCGCCATCACCGGGTTCGGCACCGCGGCCTACCGCGGCGCGGGAGACCGCGGCGGCCGGGTGCTGGACGTGGTCGAGTACGACCCGCACACCAGGGCCCCCGTCCGGCTGAACGGCGTGTACGAGCGCGACGAGGCCGGCCAGGCCGCCTACCTGACCGAACTGCTGGAGATCTTCGAGACCGAGGGCGTGGACAGCGCGTTCGTGTTCCTGTTCGCCCTGCCCGGCTACCCGCACCGTCCGGACGGCGACCCCAGGGACGACCTGGACCGGGCCGGCCTGGGCATCGTCAAACTCCTCGAAGGACGCCGGGGGCGGACCTACCCCGACATGGACTGGGAGCCCAAGGCGGCCTTCGCGGCCGTGGCGCAGCGGTACCGGCGGTGAGGCGCCCCGTGCGCGGATGACAGGTGGTCAGGACCACCGGGGCCGGCGCCGGCCCCGGTGGTCCTGACGACGGCGGTCCCATGTCCCGGGCACACGGCTGGCTGCCGCTGGGCGCGTTCTTCGCGGCCCGGGCGGAGCGCACCCGCCGTCCGGACCACGACCCGGCGGCGGGCCGGGCCCGCTCCGCCGAGGCCCCGCTTCCCGACGCCGTGTGACGCCGCTCGCCGGGGGCGTGCAGCGGGTGGGGCGTGGAACGCGCGGTTCCGGGTAACGGCGGTTCATGCTGACACTCGGAGTCGAGGAAGAGTACCTGCTGATCGATCCTCGGGACGGCACCCCGCTCCCCCGGGCCGCCGAGGTGCTGGCGGCGGCCGACCTCGCGCCGGCGCTGCGGCCGGAGGAGGCCCAGCACGAGCTGCTCCAGGTCCAGGTGGAGACGGCCACCCCGGTCTGCGAGGACCTCCCGGCGGTGGTCCGGCACCTGTCACGGGTGCGCGCCGGGCTGACCTCGGCCGCCGCGCAGCACGGGTGCCGGGTCGTCCCGGTCGGTGCGGCGCCGTTCGGACTGGACGACCCGGTGCCCGTGACCGACGGCACCCGCTACCGCCGGGCCCGCCGGCAGGCGCCCGCGCTGGTCGACGACCTGATGCTCAACGGCATGCACGTGCACGTCGGCATCGAGGACGAGGAGGAGCGCGTGGGCGCCCTGGTGCGGCTGCGCCCCTGGCTGCCGGTGCTGATCGCGCTCTCCGCCAACTCGCCCTACTTCCGGGGCCGGGACACCCGTTTCGCCAGCTGGCGGACGGTCCACTTCGACCAGTGGGCGGTCAGCGGCCCGCCGCCCGCCTTCGCCGACGCCGCCGACCACCGGCGGCGGGTGGCCGCCCTGCTGGCGGCGGGCGCGGTCGCCGACGAGGGCCAGCTCTACTGGCACGCCCGGCTGTCCGCCCGCTACCCGACGGTGGAGGTGCGCGCCGCCGACGTCCAGCTGACGGTCTCCGACGCCGAGCTGTTCGCCGGTCTGGTCCGCGCCCTGGTGGTACGGGCCGTGCTGGACGAGCGGGCCGGGCATCCGCGCCCGGCCGTCCCCGACGAACTGCTGCGCGCCGCCACCTGGCACGCCGCCCGGACCGGCCCGCGCGGCAGGCTGGTCTCCCCGCTCGACGGGACGGCCCGGCCGGCCGCCGAGGTGGTCGGGGAGTTCCGCGCCCACCTCGCCCCGGGGCTGGAGGCCACCGGGGACACGGAACGGATCGCGGAACTGTGGCGGGCCTTCGAGCGCGAGGGCAGCGGCGCGGACCGCCAGCGCCGCTGGTACCAGGAGGGCGGCCGGGAACGGCTGGCCGAGCAGCTGGTCGCCTCCACCGTCCGGCCGGAGCGGTGAGGCGACCGCCACCGGCTCCCCCGGCCCCGGTGACGCCGTCGGTGCGAAGCAGCGGCCGGTCGCCCGGCCGGGCGCTGATCGTGTCCTCACCCTGCCGATCGTGGGGACGCGCGGCACCGTGGGCCCGCGACGACCGGCTATGGCGTGCCCCCGACTTTCGTAGGGGGTGAGCGTCGCACAACGGCCGAACCGGTGAGGTCCGCCGGTTCCTACCGTCGAATCCATGACCCACACCCCCGCCCGCACCGCCCCCGCCTCCGCAGCCGGGCCGGTCCGCACCGACGGCTGGGCGTTCCTGCGCGAAGCCGTCCGCGACCTGCGCACCACCGGCGCGGTCGCCCCCTCCGGCCAGGCCCTGGCCCGCAGCCTGACCGACCCCGTCCGCGCGCGGTCCCCGCGCCCGCTCGCCGTGCTGGAGGCCGGGGCCGGCACCGGCGCCGTCACCCGCGCCCTGCTGTCCCGGCTTCCCCGCGGCAGCCGTCTGGACGTCGTCGAGGCCAACCCCCGCTTCACCGCCCGCCTCGACCACCTCGTCGACACCGCCCCCGCCGCCCGGCACACCCGGGTCACCGTCCACCAGGCCCTGGTCGAGGACCTGGCCACCGACCGGCGCTACGACGTCGTCGTCTCCGGCCTGCCGCTGACCAACTTCACCCCCGAGCAGGTGGAGCGGATCATGGCCCGCTACCTGGACCTCCTGCACCCCGGCGGCACCCTCTCCTACTTCGCCTACCTCGGCACCCGCCGCGCCCGCACGCTGTTCGCCTCCCGCGCCGAGGCCCGCCGCCACGCCGCCGTCGACGAGATCATGACCGCCTACCAGCACCGCTACGCCACCGGCCGCTGGACGGTGCTCGCCAACCTGCCCCCCGCCCACGTGTGGGAACTGCGGCGCCCCGAGACCCCCGCCGACCGCGTGCGTCCGCTCGCCACCCCGCTCGGCGTGCCCCGCGCCCAGGGGGATGGTGTGCTGTGGTGAACTTCCTGACCGACGCCCTCGCCCACCTGCCGCCGCCCGCCGTGTACGCACTGCTGGCCGCGGTGGTCTGCGCCGAATCGGTTCTGCTGCTGGGCGCGTTCACCCCCACCCTCGCCCTGCTGCTGACCTCCGGCGCCATGGCCCGGGCCGGTTCCGTCAGCCTGCCCCTCGTCATCGCGGCCGCCGCCGCGGCAGCGGTCGCGGGCGACTACCTCGCCCACCGCACCGGAGGCGTCCTGGGCGGCCGTCTGCGCGCCGGCGGCGTCGGCCGCCGCGTCCCGGCCGCGGCCTGGCAGCGCGCCGAGACCCTCATGGCCCGCCATGCCGGCCGGGCCGTCTTCCTCAGCCGCTTCGTGCCCGTCGTCCGCACCCTCACCCCGCACCTCGCGGGCGCCACCCGCCTGCCCTACCGCGCCATCGCCCCCTACAGCGCGAGCGCCGCCGGCCTGTGGGCCGCCGCCGAGGCCGGCATCGGCTACGCCGCGGCGACCTCCCTCGAACGCCTGCTCACCCTCGGCGGCCCGGCCCTGGCAGTCGTCGCCGTCACGGCCGTCGCGGGCGCGGTGCTGTGGGCGGGACGGCGCGGCTGACACCGCCGGGCACGAGCATCCCGCCGGGCCGGCCCGGCTCAGCTCCACGGGCTTTCGCGACGTGTTCACCTACCGGCCACCACTTCGTCGCGGACATGACCGTTGGCACCGTGATCGTTTTCCCTGCCAGGGCAAATCCCTCATGAAGGAAGAAACATGACGATCCGTCTGGCCGCTCGCGCGTCCATGCTCGTGCTCTGTACGGCACTCGCGGCCTCCGTCGCCCTTCCGGCGCAGGCCTCCTCGGTCGCCGGCGTCCGGCCGAAGGCCGAGACCGCGCCGCTGTACGACGACGAGGCCGGTGGCAACGCCAACGCGGACGACCCGGCGATCTGGCGCAACGCCGCCGACCCGGGCCGCAGCCTGGTGATCGCCACCGCCAAGCAGGGCGGCCTGCGGGTCTACGACCTGGACGCCCACCAGGTCCAGTCGGTCCCCGCCCCGGCCGGACCGGGCACCGACGACAAGCCCGGGCGCTTCAACAACGTCGACCTGGTGCAGGGCCTGCGGCTGGCCGGCGCCCGCGCGGACGTGGCGGTGGTCAGCGACCGCGGCAACGACCGGCTGCGGATCTACCGCATCGACCGGGACAAGCCCGGCGGCCCGCTCACCGACGTGACGGACGCGGGTGTGCGGCCCGTGTTCTCCGCCGACCAGGCCGAGATCAACGACCAGAAGACCGCCTACGGCCTGGCCACCTGGACCGACCGCAGGACCGGCCGCTCCTACGCCCTGGTCAGCCAGCGCAACAGGACCCGGATCGCCCTGCTGGAACTGGTCGCCACCCCCGCCGGCACGGTCGACTACCGCCAGGTCCGCACGATCGACCTGCCGTCCTCCTTCCGCCTGCCCAACGGCGCCACCTGGACGCCCTGCGCCGAACCGGGCGAACTGCCCCAGGTCGAGGGCATGGTCGTCGACCCCGCCGACGGCACCCTGTACGCGGGGCAGGAGGACGTCGGCATCTGGCGCATCGACGCCGGACTGACCGGCACGCCGACCCTGATCGACAAGGTGCGCGAGTACGGCGTCCCCGGCACCTACGACGAGCAGACCGAGGAGTGCACCCCCGGCGCCGACCCCGGCTACGGCGGCAAGCGCCTGAGCGCCGACGTCGAAGGGCTCACCCTGGTCACCGAGCCGGACGGCGACGGCTACCTGCTCGCCTCCAGCCAGGGCGACGACACCTTCGTCGCCTACGACCGCGAGCGCGACGACGACAACGAATTCGAAGGCGCCTTCCGCATCACCGCCGCCTCCACCACCCTCGACGGCTCCGAGGTCTGCGACGGCGCCGCCGCCCTCAACGCCCCCCTCGGCAACCGCTACCCGAACGGCCTGCTCGTCGTCCAGGACGGCAAGGAAACCCCCGCCGACGGCGACCGCGAGGCCACCGGCTTCAAGTTCGTCGACCTCGGCGAAGTCCTCGACGCCATCGACTGACCCACCCCGGCGGGCGCACGGTGCCGCACCGTGCGCCCGCCGCACTCCCTCGGGCCGGTCAGGGCCGGTCGTCCGGGTCACCGCCGTCGGGATCGCCGTCCGGGTCGTCCACGTCGGACTCGTCGGACTCGTCGGACTCGTCGGGATCCAGCCGCCGGGCCCGGCCGGGTTCGACGGTGGTCGCGTCGCCCTCCGGCCCGTCGGTGCCTTCGTCGCCGGTGTCATGGTGCAGCGGCACGCCACCCGCGCCGCCCTGCGGGATGTCCTCCACCGTCGTCTCCTCGCCTCGTCGCGGATTCCTCCGGTCGCTTCGCGCGTGCCCGGGGCTCGCCGGGTCAATCCGCCCGGCGGCAACCGCGCAGCAGGCCGAAGGCCGCCCCGATGAGCCCGGCCCAGCCGGCCAGCGCCGTCCAGAACACCTCCGGGGCGCAACCGCGCAGTCCGGCCGTCAGCAGGGCCAGCGACAGCAGGCCCAGGGTCAGCACACTGCGGGGCCGCCCGCCGCACAGCGCCTCCCAGGCGCGGCCGCGCAGCCACAGGGCGACGCCGTGCGGCGTCACCGGTCCGGCGCGGCCCCGCCGCCGCCCGTCCGCCGTCCGTTCCGGCCGGTCCACCGTGTCCGCCTCCTCGCGGTCGCCGTGTTCGCCGGCGCTCGGCTTCCCCGGTTCCGGCGGGGCTAACGTCCCGATCCGGGGGCAGACGCGCCCGCGTGAACCCGATCGAACGCGCCCTGCGCGCGCTGGACGGCCTCCAGCAGCGCCACCGTCCGCCCGCCGTCGTCGTCGGTGTCGTCAAGAAGTACGGGGACGACCGCGGCGGCCTGCTCTGCGCGCTGCTCACCTACTACGGCTTCGTCGCGCTCGTCCCGCTGCTGCTCCTGCTCAGCACCGTCCTCGGCTTCGTCCTGCACGGCCACCCGGAGGCGCAGCAGGCCGTGGTGGACTCCGCGCTCGCCGACTTCCCGATCATCGGCGACCAGCTGCGCCAGAGCACCCACTCGCTCCAGGGCAGCGGCCCGGCGCTGGTGATCGGCGTGCTCGGCCTGCTCTACGGCGCGCTCGGCGTCACCCAGGTGCTCCAGCACGCGATGGCCGAGATCTGGAACGTGCCGGGCGTGCGGCGGCCCGGGTACTTCCCCCGGCTGGCGCGCGGGCTGCTGCTGTTCGCCGTCCTGGGCGGCGGGCTGGTGCTGACCACGGCCGGCGCCGCGCTGGTCGGCACCACGCTGGGCGGGCTGCCCGCGCGGATCGGGGCCCTGGTCGTCTCGGCGCTGCTGAACTCCGCCCTGTGCCTGGCGTGCTTCCGGGTGCTCACCCCGAAGGACGTGCCGACCCGGGCGCTGTGGCCGGGCTGCCTGCTGGCCGGACCGCTGTTCACCGCGCTGCAGGCCTTCGGCTCGCTGCTGGTCGCGCACCAGCTGCGGCACGCCGGGCAGGTGTACGGCTTCTTCGCGACCGTGATCGGCCTGCTCTCCTGGCTCTACCTGACCGCGCAGATCACCGTGTACGCCGCGGAGACCGACGTGGTGCTCGCGCGCCGGCTGTGGCCGCGCAGCCTGCTCCAGCCGCCGCTGACCGAGGCCGACGAGCAGGTGCTCGCCTCGGTCGCCCGGCAGGAGGAACGGCGGCCCGAGCAGCGGGTCGACGTCTCCTTCCACGACCCGGACGACGGGGAGCCGGACGACGGGGATCGGAACGGCGGGGATCGGGACGGCGGGGCCGCCGCTCCCGGTCGGGGCCGGTGAGCGGGCCGCCTACGGCCCGGTGGAGGCCGGGCCCGCGGTGCCCGGGCGGGCCGCGTCCGGGCGGGCGCCGGGGGCCTCCGTCACCGAGACGCGCGGCAGGGCGTACGGGTGGTGGTCGCGCAGGTAGCCGATCAGGTGCTCGCGCAGCTGGCAGCGCAGTTCGTAGGCGTGGTCGGCGTTCGCGGCGGTGGCCAGTGCCCGCACCACGATGGTGGTGGGCGTGGTGTCGACGACCTGGAGGGCGCTGCCCTCGCCGTCCCAGAGCGGGTGGCCGGCCAGGAAGGCGTCGAACTCCTCGCGCAGCTTGCCGACCGGGGCGTGGTGGTCGAGGTGGAGCAGCGCCGTGCCGGTGATCCGGCTGGACCGGCGCGACCAGTTCTCGAACGGGCGGCCGACGAAGTACGACATCGGCATCACGATCCGCCGCTGGTCCCAGGTCGCGATCACCACCGCGGTGAGGGTGATCTCCTCGACCGTGCCCCACTCCCCCGCGACCACCACGACGTCCCCGATCCTGGCGAGGTCGCCGAAGGCCATCTGGACGCCGGCGAAGACGTTGGCGAGGGTGCTCTGCGCCGCCACGCCCGCCACCACGCCGACCAGGCCGGCCGAGGCGAGCAGGCTGGTGCCGATGCCGCGCACCGCCGGAAAGGTCATCAGGACGGCGCCCAGCGTCACCAGCCCGATCACCGCCTGGCAGATCCGGCCCAGCAGGTCCGCCTGGGTCCGGGCCCGGCCCGCCCACGCCGGGTCACGGCGGTGCACGGCGAGGCGCACCGTGCCGTTCACGAGCAGCACCACCACCCGGGCGCCCAGCCAGCCGCCGCTGACGATGGCGGCGATCAGCACCAGGTGGCGCAGGTCGTCGCGGGCGGCGAGCGGCGCGTCGATCCACGGCAGCGCGCCGAGCACCAGCAGGCAGGCCGTCAGCGCCAGCAGCGGCCGGCGGCAACGGGCCAGGACGCGCGGCACGCCGGTGGTGCGGCCGCGGGCGGCCGGCCGCCGGGACAGCGCCAGCGCGGCCCGGTCCGCGCCGTACGCGAGGACGACCGCCGCCAGGCCCGCGAGCGCCAGCCGCACCAGACTCCACCCCATGTCCCGCTCCCCTCTCGCGTCTCTCCTCGTGGACGCCGGGGCGCGAGCGCCCGGCCCGCGGCCCGTCTTTCCCGGCTCGCCGCGCCCACACCTGCCGCGGGTGGCATGGTCCGCGCGGTCCGGGGCATCCGAGCACCGCGCACCCGCGGCGGCGGGGCGCAGCGGACCCACGACGGAAGGGAGCAGGACACATGGGCGAGGACGTCAACCTCTGGCAGTTCCGGGACACGGCCGGCCACACCGCCGGCACCGACCTCATCGGGTTCCACGTGGAGGCCGTCGACGGCTCCGTCGGCAAGGTGGACAAGCTGTCCGAGGAGGTGGGATCGCAGTACCTGGTCGTCGACACCGGGCCGTGGATCTTCGGCCGGCTGGTGCTGCTCCCGGCCGGAACGGTCATCCGCGTCGAGATCGGCGAGAAGACCGTGTACATCGACCGGACCAAGGACGAGATCAAGGAGAGCCCCACCATGGGCGCGGCCGAGAGCGACCTGGGGCCCGACTTCCGCGACCGCTACGCGCTCTACTACGCGCCGTTCTACGGCGGCCGGTTCTACTGACGGCCCGGGCGAACGGCCGGTTCCGCCCCTGCCCAGGGGCGGAACAGG
>NZ_JBEPAM010000022.1:0-114762 GCF_040298605.1 Kitasatospora sp. NPDC001527
ACTGGGCCATGGTCAACTCCATGACCACCCGCCTGACCGCCAGCCCCGACAAAGTCGGGCAATACCTCCGCCCGAAACCGCCTGCGGCGGCCTAATTCAGTATCGAACGCCCTCTCAGACGCCGTGGACGCTGCTCCCGCCTGTGGATTCCGCCCGTGTCCAGTTGCTGCGTTCGCCGAGTCCGGCGTTGTCACGGCTGAAGTGGGTGACCGCCGCAGATGTCTCCTGCGGCCGGGGCACGATACGCTCCAGCTTGGGCAGCGTGTCCGAGATGAGCAGCCGCCCGTGTTCCATGGCCCGCCGCCACACGTCCTTGACCTCGTCCACGTCCGGCCAGATGGAGAAGACCGCTTCGGCGAGGATCGGCCCGGAGTCGATCCCGGAGTCGATGACGTGGATCGTGATGCCATGCAGGTGCTCGCGATTGCGCAGCGCCCAGTTGACCGGCCGCACGCCCCGGTAGCCGGGCAGACGGCCAGGATGGCAGTTGATGATGTGCTCGGTGGCGTCGATCAGCTCAGGGCCGATGAGTTTGTCATAGAGAACGCTGAACACCAGGTCGCAGCGGCCCGGCTCCAGGTCCCGCCAGTCGCCCGAGCGTAGGACGCGGGTGGCCGGCCAGCGCTCGGTGACGTAGTCGGACAGCCGCATGTCCCAGTCCGGCTCGACCGCGTTCGGGATCACCGTGTCCAGTGTGGTGCCGGTCAGAGCGGCGATCGTCTCGCACGCATGCGCGGCGAGGGCCCCCTTCCCGAGGACGGCCGCGCGCCTCACCGTCCGTTCCCGGTGGCGCGCTTGAGGGTGGCGGCGACGTGGTGGATGTCGTCCTTGGTCATGTGCTGGTGGAACGGCAGCGACAGGATCTCCCTCCCGAGCTGTTCGGTGACCGGAAGGCTTCGCCGCCACTGAGCGAAGGCGGGCTGGAGGTGGTTGGGCGGGTAGTGGACGCCGACTGCGATTCCTGCGGCGAGCATCCGTCGGAAGACCACTTCCCGGTCGGCGACCCGCACCACGCACAGGTGCGGCACCGTGTGGTCCACGTCCACGTCCACCAGGGTGACGCCCTTGGCGCCGTGCAGGGCCGTACGGTAGGCCCGCCACAGCCGCTGACGCTTGACCTCGGCGGTCTTGAACCCGGGGAGCTGGGCCAGCCCGATCGCCGCGTTGATCGAGGACAGCTGGTAGCGCAGGCCGAATCCCTCCACGCGGTAGGTCGTGGCGGCCTGCCGTTCGGCCTGCGAGGCGACGACGCCGAGCAGCCGCAGCCTGCGGATCGTGGCGGCTTCCTCGGGCGTACGGGGGACGACCATCCCGCCCTGGCCGCACGTCAGGTTCTTGACCGGACCGAAGGAGAAGCACGTCAGATGTCCGGTGCCGCCGACCCGGGCAGGACCGCTGTAGGAGCCGAAGGCGTGGGCTGCGTCCTCGATGACGGCGATGCCCTGCCGGTCGAGCGTGCTCCGAATACCGGAGAGGTCAATGGCCCGGCCGCCGAACAGAACGGGCATCACGGCCCGGGTGGCGGGGGTGATCGCCTCCGCCACCGCGTCCGGCTCGACGCACAGGGTGTGGGGGGCGACCTCGATGAAGCGCGGTGCGGCACCGCAGGCCAGGATCGCCTGGATGGTCGCGCAGAAGGTCAGCGAGGGGACAACCACCTCGTGCCCGGCGCCGATGCCCGCCGCCAGGAGCGCGGTGTGCATCGCGGCGGTGCCGGAGGTGACGGCAACCGCGTCCGGCACGCCGAGGAACGCGGCGACCTTCCGCTCGAATTCCTCGGTGACCTCGGTGTGTCCGTACTGGCCAGCCGCAAGCACGCGGGCCACCGCCTCGGCCTCCTGGCCGTGGAGGAAGGGGGTCGCGTTGCGCCGGTACTCGGGGGTGCTGCTGTTCAAGGCATTGTCCGTTCCGTTGTCGCGAGCGGGGAGTTCACACGGGATGGTGGAAGGGCTTGGAGGCCTCGGTGGGGGTGCGCAAGAGCGGCGCCCACCGGTCGGGGTTGTTCCGGTACCAGTCGGCGGTCTCCACGAGGCCGTTCACCAGGTCCTTGCCGGGCTGGTAACCGAGGGCAGCGGTCTTGGACCAGTCCATGGCGTAGCGCAGGTCGTTGGCGGCCCGGTCAGGGATGTAACGCACTTGGTCCCAGTCCGCGCCGAACATCTGGAGAAGGATGCCGGTCAACTCCTTGCTGGACAGGTCGGTGCCGCCGCCGATGTTGTAGACCTCGCCGGGGGTGCCGTCGCGGAGCACGAGTTCGATGCCGTGGCAGTTGTCCTCGACGTGGAGCCAGTTGCGCACGTGCTGGCCGTTTCCGTGGAGGGTGAGTTCCTGACCCTTGAGGAGGCGGGTGATGAAAAGCGGGATGATCTTTTCGGGGTGCTGGCGCGGCCCGTAGTTGTTGGAGGAGCGGGTCACGCATACCGGTACGCCGAACGTCTGGAAGTAGGACAGCGCCACGAGGTCGCTGGCGGCCTTCGACGCGGCGTACGGCACGCTCGGCCGCACCGGGTCCGCTTCGACGGCTTGACCGGTCGTCAACGGCCCGTAGACCTCGTCGGTGGATACGTGGACGAAGCGGCGGATGTGGGTCTTCCTGGCAGCCTCCAGGAGCGTGTATGTGCCCAGGACGTTGGTGGAGAGGAAGTTCCCTGTGTCGAAGAAGGACCGGTCCACGTGCGACTCGGCGGCGAAGTGGACGATTGCGGTGTGCTCCTGGGCGAGCCGTTCGACCAGCAGGGTGTCGAGGATGTTGCCGGGGACGAACGCGAGTTTGGGCGACAACATCGCCTCGCCCAGGTTCTCCACGCTCCCGGCGTAGGTGAGGGCGTCGAGCACGGTCACCTGGGCCACATCGTCACACCGCAGCAGCCGCCTGGCGAAGTGCGAGCCGATGAAGCCCGCACCTCCGGTGATCAGCACCTTGTTCATGCCTGGACCTTTCGTCCGTGGTGGTCTCGGGGGCTGGGGGTGGTGGATAGGAGTTCGTCGGCGGTGGTGAGGGAAGGCGCGATGAGGACCCAGATGAACTTGCCGATGCCACCGGCTCGCGGGCAGCAGCCCCAGCGTTCGGCGAGCTCGTTGACGAGGAAGAGGCCGCGTCCGTGCTCGTCGTCGGGGGAGGGGGAGCGCAGGGACGGGCGGCCGCTGCCGGCGTCGTGGACTTCGAGGCGCAGGCGGTGATTGATGAGGGCGATGCGGATCTCGACGAGGCGGTCGATAGGGGCGTCGCAGTGCTGGACGGCATTGGCGAACAGCTCACTGAGGAGGAGTTCGGCGATGCCGGAGTAGTGGTCGCCGGTCGGGAGGGCGGCGAGGTAGGCGCGGAGCAAGTGCCTGGCAAGCTGGTTGGATTCGGTTCGCGAGTCGAGGCGGGCGGCGAACGTGCGGGGGTGGCGGGAAGTGAGCATGGGGTACCTCGAAAGAACAAGGGAGGGGCAAGTCGCACCACTGCTGGTGATTGACTGGTAACGAAAAGTCAACAAGCTCGGCCTGCCGTCGGCTATGGTCGAGATGAGCCGGGAAGTTGAAACCCTTGAAACCCGTTTGCAAGGGGGAACTGTCGTGCGAACCGACCGTGTGCCGAACTGCAAGCTCGCCTCGTTGATGATCGAAGCCACTTGGGGGAATGGCGAGTTGGCGCGGGCCGTCAACCGGACCGGCACTGAGACTGGGCAACGGCTCAAGTACGACGCCTCGGCCGTCTCTCACTGGCTCGCCGGCACCTCGCCTGCGGTGAGGGCCCTGCCGGTGGTCCTGGAGGCGCTGGCGCGGAGGCTCAAACGGCCGATCACAGCCTTCGAGGCCGGATTCTCCGACAAATCGGCCACCGCCGAGCAGTCGACGGATACGGTGTCGGGACTGATCGACTTGGGGAGTGCGGACATGGACCCATCGCGGCGGGGAGTCCTCACGGCGAGCCTGTACTCGGTGGCCCTCGGCATCCCCGGTTGGCCCGACCTGGTCGGCCGGTTCGAGTTGCTGCGGACCAACCCGCACACGCGGATCGGTATGGCGGAGGTCCGCTCGGTCATGGCGATGACCGAGCGGATCAGCGATCTGGACGACCAGTTCGGCGGCCGGATGGCCCGCCCGATGGCCGCCTCGTTCCTGGTGAACACCATCGCCCCGTACCTACAGGCGGACGCCACCGAGGATGTTCGTAAGGCGATGCTGTCGGCCGCAGCCGACCACTGCTACCTGACCGGCTACATGGCCATGGATGAACGCCACGATGCCCTGGCACAGCGCTACTACACGAAGGCCCTGGAGCTGGCAGGACACGCAGGCGACCACCTCACGTACTGCACCACCCTGCGTGGCATGAGCGTTCAGGCCGTCGATCTCGGCCACGGCAGCACTGCCATGCGGTTCGCGGACGCCGCCTCAGCAGCCTCACCGCAGGCCGGCCCTCGGATGCGGGCCTTCCTCGCCGGGCAGCAGGCCCATTCCGCAGCCCAGACCGGCGACAAGGCCGGAGCCCTGTACCACCTGGGGTTAGCGGAGGTCGCGATGGAGCAGGCCGAGTCCAAGGCCAAGGCGTTCGGCTCCTACGACCCGTCCTCCCTGGCGTACCACGAGGCCAAGGTCCGGTGGGAACTCGGCGACAAGTCTGGTGCCATCGCCGCCATGGAGACATCGGACCGTCTGCGGTACTCCGTTTACGTCCGCAATCGGGTGCGGATGACCGGCATGCTCGCAGAGTGGAAGTTGCAGGCCGGCCGACTCGAAGAAGCCTGCGTGGACTGGCATCGGGCTCTCGACGATTACCCGACCATCCAATCCGGACGGGCCGACGACCGGTTCCGCTCGATGATGGCCGTGATCAAGCCCTACCAGGGAAATCGGTACGCGCGTGACCTGTATGACCGTGCTCGGCCGATGGCGAAGGCGGCCTGACCCTTGTCGGAGGCTCCGCTACCCGATCGACGGGTGGCGGAGTTCTCGCCTACTGCTTCCGGGCGTTGGTGCGCTTCGTCGGCTCTGCCGTTGTCGGGTCTTCGGGCCAGGGGTGGCGGGGGTAGCGGCCCCTGAGGTCTGCGCGGACGGCGGGGTAGCCGTTGTGCCAGAAGGACGCCAGATCTCCTGTGATGGCGGCGGGGCGGCCGGCGGGGGAGAGGAGATGAACGGTGAGGGGGATTCTTCCGCCGGCCAAGGCGGGAGCGGCCTTCCAGCCGAAGAGTTCCTGCAACTTCACCGCCAGCACCGGGCGGTCGGTGGTGTAGTCGACTCGGATCTTCGATCCTGACGGCACGGTGATGCGCTCGGGGGCGAGTTCGTCCAAGCGGCCTGCCTCGCCGGTGGACCAGGGGAGGAGGCGTTGGAGGGCGGCTGTCGTATCAATGCGGGCCAGGTCGGCGCGGCGGCGGGCGCGGGAGAGTTCGGGTTCCAGCCACTCGTCGGCGCGGTTGAGCAGGGCCTCGTCGCTGACGTCGGGCCAGGGGGCGCCGATGACGGCGTGGAGGAAAGCCAGGCGCTCACGGAGGTTGGAGGGGAACGCCAGGAGGGTGCTGATGCCCTCGCGGGTGAGGCCTTCGAGGAGGGCGGCGCGGACGAGTGAAGGGTCGGGGCGGTTGAGTGGCTTCTCGGCGAGTTCGATGGCTCCGAGGGACTCCACCCGGCGGGAGACGACCTCGCTGCGCCGGGTGTCCCAGTGGACCTCGGCGCGGGTGGTGAGCAGCGGTGCGCCGGCCTGGCAAGCGGTGTCCTCGTCGAGGGCGGCGGCGTGCAGGATCCGCGCCGAGTGCGAGCCGGCCGGGCGGTCGGCGACCGCGACGGCGAGCCAAGAGAGGAAACCCAACGCCGTGCCGGGGGCGAGTTCGGCCGCCGTCCCCGAGGCCATCAGGTACGGGCTGCGCTCGCCAGGGGCGGGACGTTCCACCCGGGCGCGGGCGATGCGTTCGGGGAAGGCCAGGGCGACGACCAGGCCGACGGCGGTGGCGTCGGTCAGGGAGGTGGCGGGTTCGTCGGAGGTGGTGCGCAGGAGGCGGCGGACTTCCTCGCGCCAGCGTCCGGCATAGGGGTCGTTGGAGGAGCGGACGAGCCGCCACACCGCGCCCAGGTCATCGCCGAGGGCACGCGGGGGTTCCTCGGAGAGCAGGGCGACGACTTCGGCCGCCCGGCGGGCGCCCACGGCGGGCGCGCCGTCCACCAGGGCGCGGGCGAGGCGCGGGTGGAGGCCGCTCCGGGCGAGGCGGACGCCGCGCTTCGTCGCCCGGCCGTCGGAGGAGACCGCCCCGAGGGCGAGCAGGGTCTCCCGGGCCGCGGCCATCGCCCCCGCCGGGGGCCGGTCGGGCAGGGCGAGCCCGGTGGCGTCCGGGTCGCCCCAGACGGCGGCCTGGAGGGCGAAGGACGTCAGGTCGGCGAGGGCGATCTCGGGAGTGGGGAAGCGGGCGGCGCGGGCGTCCTCGGCCTCGTGCCAGCAGCGGTAGACGGTGCCCGGGGCCTCGCGCCCGGCGCGGCCGGCCCGCTGGCGGGCGGCGGCCAGCGAGGCGCGCACGGTGACCAGGGCGGCGAGGCCGCGCGCGTGGTCGGTGCGCGGTTCGCGCGCGAGCCCGGCGTCGACGACGATCCGTACACCCGGGACGGTGAGCGAGGACTCGGCGACGGCGGTGGCCAGGACGACGCGGCGCTGCGGGGACGGCGTGAGCGCGGCGTCCTGCACGGCCTGCGGGGCGCGGCCGTGCAGGTGGAGGACCTCCGCCGGCACGCCGCCGAGCTGCCCCGCGACCCGGGCGATCTCGCCGACCCCGGGCAGGAAGCAGAGCACGTCCCCCTCCCGCTCGCTCAGCGCCCGCCGGACGGTGGCCGCGACGTGGTCGAGCAGCGCGAAGTCCACCCGGGTGCCGTGCGCGGGGCGCACGGCGCGCGGCGGCGGCGCCCACACCACCTCGACCGGGTGCGAGACGCCGTGCGCCTCGACGACCGGCGCGCCGTCGAGGAGCTCCGCCCAGGCGGCGGTGTCGGAGGTGGCGGAGGCGCAGACGATCCGCAACTCGGGCCGCAGGGCGGCGCGCACGTCGAGCAGGAAGGCGAGCGCGGTGTCGGCGTCCAGGTGCCGCTCGTGGCACTCGTCGAGGACGACGACGTCGACCCCGGACAGTTCCTGGTCGCGCTGGAGGCGCTGCAGCAGCACACCGGTGGTGACCACCTCGACCACCGTGTCCGGCCCGACGCGCCGCTCGCCGCGCACGGTGAAGCCGACCTCGGCGCCCACCGTCGAGCCGAGCAGCCAGGCCATCCGCCGGGCGGCGGCCCGGACGGCGAGCCGGCGCGGTTCGGCGACGAGGACACGGCGAACGGGTCCGGAACCGAGCAGTCCGGCCAGCGCCAACGGCACCAGGGTGGTCTTGCCGGTGCCGGGCGGGGCGGCGAGGACCGCCGCGCCGTGGCCGTCGAGCGCCCGGTGCAGCGCGGGCAGGGCGGTGCGGACGGGCAGCTCGCGCCAGGACGGGTGCACGCGCGTCAGTCCCGCTCGGCGACGAAGATCGCGGTGCCGGGGATGAGCCGGCCGCGCAGCGGCGACCAGCCGCCCCACTCCTGCTCGTGCCCCTGCGGCCACTCGGGCTCGACGAGGTCGAGCAGCCGGAAGCCGGCGGCGACGAGCTCGCGGACCCGGTCGCCGACCGTGCGGTGGTGCTCGACGTAGGTGGCCCGGCCCCGCTCGTCCTGTTCGACGTAGGGGGTGCGGTCGAAGTAGGAGGCGACGGCGGTGAGCCCCTCGACGCCGGGTTCGTCGGGGAAGGCCCAGCGGATGGGATGGGTGACCGAGAACACCCATCGGCCGCCGGGCCGCAGCACCCGGTGCACCTCGCGCATCAGGGCGGCGGTGTCGGCGCTGAAGGGGACGGCGCCGTAGGCGGAGCAGGCGAGGTCGAAGGAGGCGTCGGCGAAGGGCAGCACGGCGGCGTCGGCCTGGACGACCGGCACGGGCGCGGCGCCGCGGGCGAGGTCGATCCGCAGCGAGTGCTGGAGCTGGCGGTGCGAGATGTCCAGGGCGACGGGGCGGGCGCCGCGGCCGGCCAGCCAGCGCGAGCACTGGGCGGCGCCGGCGCCGATCTCCAGGACGGTGCGGCCGGCGACCTCGCCGAGCAGCCGGGCGTCGGCCTCGTCGAGGCCCTCGGGGCACCAGGTGAACCGGTCGTCGCCGAGGAACTCGCCGTGTTCGTCCTGGTATTCGTCGGCGTTTCGGTCCCACCAGTGGCGGCTGGCGCGGCTGCTCTCGCCGGTGCCGGCGGAGCGCCTTACCGCGTCGTCGTCGTCCTCGTCAAGATCAATGGGGTCGGGGAGGGGGGTGCCGGTCACGGTGAGAAGGCCCATCGCGTAGGGTGTCGTCTGCGGAAGCGCCGCTGCCGCGAACCGGACCGAGAGGCCCGGTGTCCCGGCGGTGGCATCCGGGGAAGGGCCTCCCTGCGGCCGCCACCCGTTGAGGTGCGCAATCGGAGGATATGGCCTGTTCCATACCGGGCTCCACCGTCTTGCCGTTTCTGGCGTTGACCGTGCCTGGCCGTCCCCGTATGCTACAAGTTGCGCTGCGGGCCTGCGCGCCTCGGACGGAGCAGGTCGCGCTCGCATCTGTCGAAGACCCCACGGTCGCAAGACGGACGCCGATCTCCCGTTGTCACGGGAATACCGGTGCTCCGTGTTCTTGGCTGTCCGGCTTTCGGTGGGAGCGATACGGGCCCTCCGCGTGGCATTACCTACGACTTTCATGTCCGTACCGGAGCCCTTTTCCTAATGACGAGCCCCACCGACTCCTCCCTCAGCACCACCCCGCAGGTCGCGCTCAACGACATCGGCGACGCCGAGGCGTTCCTGGCCGCGATCGACGAGACCATCAAGTACTTCAACGATGGCGACATCGTCGAGGGCGTCATCGTGAAGGTCGACCGTGACGAGGTTCTCCTCGACATCGGTTACAAGACCGAGGGCGTCATCCCGTCCCGCGAGCTGTCGATCAAGCACGACGTCGACCCGCACGAGGTCGTCGCCGTCGGCGACAACATCGAGGCCCTGGTTCTCCAGAAGGAGGACAAGGAGGGTCGTCTCATCCTGTCCAAGAAGCGCGCTCAGTACGAGCGTGCCTGGGGCACGATCGAGAAGATCAAGGAAGAGGACGGCATCGTCACCGGTACCGTCATCGAGGTCGTCAAGGGTGGTCTCATCCTCGACATCGGCCTCCGCGGCTTCCTCCCGGCCTCGCTGGTCGAGATGCGTCGCGTCCGCGACCTCCAGCCCTACGTGGGCAAGGAGCTCGAGGCCAAGATCATCGAGCTGGACAAGAACCGCAACAACGTGGTCCTGTCCCGCCGTGCCTGGCTGGAGCAGACCCAGAGCGAGGTCCGCCAGACCTTCCTCACCACCCTGCAGAAGGGCCAGGTGCGCTCCGGCGTCGTCTCCTCGATCGTCAACTTCGGTGCCTTCGTGGACCTGGGTGGCGTCGACGGTCTGGTCCACGTCTCCGAGCTGTCCTGGAAGCACATCGACCACCCGTCCGAGGTCGTCGAGGTCGGCCAGGAGGTCACGGTCGAGGTCCTGGACGTCGACATGGACCGCGAGCGTGTCTCCCTGTCGCTGAAGGCGACCCAGGAGGACCCGTGGCAGCAGTTCGCCCGCACCCACCAGATCGGCCAGGTCGTTCCGGGTAAGGTCACCAAGCTGGTTCCGTTCGGTGCGTTCGTCCGCGTGGACGAGGGCATCGAGGGCCTGGTCCACATCTCCGAGCTGGCCGAGCGCCACGTCGAGATCCCGGAGCAGGTCGTCCAGGTCGGCGACGAGATCTTCGTCAAGGTCATCGACATCGACCTCGAGCGCCGTCGCATCAGCCTCTCGCTGAAGCAGGCCAACGAGGCGCTGGGTGCCAACCCGGCCGAGGTCGAGTTCGACCCGACCCTGTACGGCATGGCCGCGTCCTACGACGACCAGGGCAACTACATCTACCCGGAGGGCTTCGACCCCGAGGCCAACGACTGGCTGCCGGGCTTCGAGAAGCAGCGTGAGGAGTGGGAGCGGCAGTACGCCGAGGCCCAGGCGCGCTTCGAGCAGCACCAGGCCCAGGTCATCAAGAGCCGCGAGGCCGACGCGGAGGCCGCTGCCGAGGGTGGCGACGCCGTCGCCGCCGCCGCCGGTGGCTCCTACTCGTCCAGCAGCGACGAGGGCTCCGGCGCCCTGGCCTCGGACGAGGCCCTGGCCGCCCTGCGCGAGAAGCTGGCCGGCGGCCAGAGCTGAAGCTCTGCCCCGCTGGTGCGTGACTAGCGCATAGCGTCATCGATGAACCCCGCTCGGTTTCCGGGCGGGGTTCATTGTTTTCCGGCTTTCATTATTTATTCCTTATCTATGGGATTTTTGTGATTAGGGGCTCATCGAATACGTATGGGCGATTCGGGACCTAGGGCCTACCTTGGGGGGAGTTGCCCGATGGGCCGCTCACCCGGCCCCGCACGCTAGGCACCCCCCGCACATGAGCCTTCGCTCCGCCGTGTCCCCTGCCTCCCCCAGCACGTCCGCCGATCCGCGGGTCGGCGGGCGCCTCGCCGCCCTCGGCCGGTTCTGCTACCGGCAGCGGCGCTGGGTGCTCGGCTTCTGGGCGGTCGTGCTGGTGATAGGCGTGCTGATCGGCGGGCGGGTCTTCGAGGGCTCGGTGGCCGGCGCCTCCTCCTCCGCCTCCGAGGCGGACCGCGGCAGCGCCGTCGTCACCGCCGCCGACCCGGCCAGGGGCACCGTCACCGCCGTGGTGGACGGCCGGCCGGTGGACGACGCGGCCGTCCGGGACGCCGTCACCCGCGCCACCGCCGAGATCGCCGCCCTCCCCGGGGTCTCCTCGGCCACCGACGCCTACGGCCCCGGCCCGGGCGCCGCCGCGCTCCGCTCGGCCGACGGCACCGCGAGCCTGGTCTCGGTGCGGATGGCCGACACCAGCACCTCCGCCCAGACCACCGCCGTCACCGAGCGGCTTTCCGCCATCCAGGCCGACGTCCGGGCCGACGGCGGCAAGGTGACCGTCGGCGGGGACCTGGTGCTCGAGGACGAGGTCAAGAAGCAGACCGAGAAGGACACCCGCTTCGGCGAGATCGTCACCCTGCCGCTCACCCTGATCGTCATGGTCCTGGTCTTCGGCGGACTGGCCGCCGCGAGCCTGCCGGTGATCGGCGCCGTCGCCTCGGTGGGCGGCGCCCTGCTGGCCATGTTCGGCTTCAGCAGGATCATGGACATCGACACCAGCGTGCTGCCGATCGCCACCGTGCTGGGCCTCGGCCTGTCGATCGACTACGCGCTGCTCATGGTGAACCGATTCCGCGAGGAACGCGGCCACGGCGCCACGATCGCCGCCGCCGTCGAGCGGACCGCCGCCACGGCCGGGCGCACCGTCGCCTTCTCCGGACTGACCGTCGCCGTCGCGCTCTCCGGCCTGTTCGTCTTCAGCAGTCCCGTGCTCGCCGCCGTCTCGGCGGCCGGGGTGAGCGTCGTGGTGATCGCGGTCGCCGCCGCGCTCACCCTCATCCCCGCGCTGCTCGGCTTCGCCGGGAGCCGGATCAAGGCCCCCGCCGCGCCCGTCCCCGACGAGGGTTTCTTCAGCCGGACGGTGCGCCGGGTCGGCAAGCGGGCGGTTCCCGTGGCGCTCGCCTGCACCGCGCTGCTGGTCGCCGCCGGTGTGCCGTTCCTGCACGCCGACATGCGCAGCTCCGGCGCCGCCGTGCTGCCCGCCTCCTCGGCCGGCCGGCAGGTCGCCGAGACGATCGACCAGCGCTTCCCGCAGGCCTCCGCCGCCCCGATCACGGTGGTCGTGGAGAGCGGCGCCACCGTCGCCCAGGCCTACGCGGACGACGTGGTGGCCAAGCTGCCGGGCGTCAGCGGCGTGCGCGCCGTCACCCCGGTGAGCGACACCGTCTCCACCATCGACGTGCTGGTGCACGGCGACCCGCAGGGCGGGCAGGCCAAGCAGGTGGTCGAGGAACTGCGCGCCGACCGCGGCGGGCTCACCACCGAGGTGACCGGCGGCGCGGCCTCGGTGGTCGACTTCCAGGACGAACTGCTCACCCGCGGACCGATCGCGCTCGGCCTGGTCGCCCTCGGCACGCTGATCCTGCTCTTCCTGATGACCGGCTCGGTGGTGATGCCGGTCAAGGCCCTGCTGATGAACCTGCTCTCGCTCGGCGCCTCGCTCGGCGCGCTCACCCTGGTCTTCCAGGACGGCTGGTTCAGCGGACTGCTCGGCTTCAGTCCGACCGGCGGGCTGGAGACGTTCATCCCGGTGCTGGTCTTCGCCTTCGCCTTCGGGCTGTCGATGGACTACGAGGTCTTCCTGCTCGCCCGGATCAAGGAGCTGCGGGACAAGGGGCACAGCTGCACCAGGGCGGTGGAGCTGGGCGTCCAGCGCAGCGGGCGGATCATCACCTCGGCGGCGCTGCTGATGGTGATCGTCTTCGCCGGCTTCGCGCTCGGCGACATGCTGATGGTCAAGCAGATGGGCATCGCGCTGGCGGTCGCCGTGGCGGTGGACGCCACCCTGGTGCGCTGCCTGCTGGTGCCCGCCGCGATGAGCCTGTTCGGCGAGTTCAACTGGTGGGCGCCGGCGCCGCTGCGCCGGCTGCACGACCGGTTCGGGCTGAGCGAGCACGTCGAGCTGCCGGAGATCCGGCCGGCGGTGCTGCCGGCCCAGCGGCCCGTCGCGGAGAAGGAGCTGGCCGCCACCGCGCCGTAACCGATCGGGAGTACCGTGCTGAGGCATGCGGATCACCAAGTTCGGACATGCCTGCGTACGCCTGGAGCACGAGGGGACGACCGTCGTGGTCGACCCCGGGGCGTTCACCGACCCCGCCGCCCTGGCGGGCGCGGACGCCGTGCTGATCACCCACGAGCACGCCGACCACTTCGAGGAGGCCCGGCTGCGGGCCGCGCTGGAGGCCGACCCGGGGCTGCGGGTGTGGACCAACCCGGACGTCGCCCGGCAGCTGGACGGGGTGGCCCGGCGGGTCACCGCGGTCGGCGAGGACGACGCCTTCGAGATCGGCGGGATCGGCGTCACGGTGCACGGCGAGTGGCACGCGGTGATCCACCCGGACATCCCGCGGGTGCGCAACCTCGGCTTCCTCTTCGACGGGCGGCTCTTCCACCCCGGCGACGCGCTGACCGTGCCGCCGGACCCGGTGGACACCCTGCTGCTGCCGGTCGCCGCGCCCTGGACCAAGGTCGCCGAGCTGGTCGACTACGTCCGCGAGGCCGGGCCCCGGCAGGCCGTCCCGGTGCACGACGCGGTGCTCAGCCCGATCGGGCTCGCCGTGCACACCCGGCTGCTCGGCCCCGGTGGCCCGGGCACCGGGGCGGAGCTGCGCACCCTGAGCGAGGGGGAGAGCCTCGACCTGGGGTGACCGCGCGGTGAGCCGCGCCGGTAGCCTGGCGCCATGCTGAAGATCGGACTGACGGGTGGCATCGGCGCGGGCAAGAGCGAGGTGTCGCGGCTGCTCGCCGCCCACGGCGCGGTGATCGTGGACTCCGACGTGATCGCCCGCGAGGTGGTCGCCCCCGGCACGGCGGGCCTCGATGCCGTGGTCGCCGAGTTCGGCGAGGGCGTGCTCGCCGCGGACGGCTCGCTGGACCGGCCGGCGCTCGGCGCGGTCGTCTTCGCCGACCCGGACCGGCTGCGGGCGCTGAACGCGATCGTCCACCCGCTGGTCCGGGCGCGGTCCGCCGACCTGGAGGCGGCGGCCGCGCCGGACGCGGTGGTGGTGCACGACGTCCCGCTGCTCGCCGAGAACGGGCTCGGGCCGCTGTACGACCTGGTGGTCGTGGTCGACGCGGCGGACGAGGTGCGGATCGAGCGGCTGGTGCGGCTGCGCGGCATGACCGAGGAGGAGGCCCGGGCCCGGATGGCCGCCCAGGCGGGCCGGGCCGAGCGGCTGGCGATCGCCGACCTGGTGATCGACAACAGCGGCCCGCTGGAGGAGCTCGCGCCGCGGGTCGCCGAGGTGTGGGAGCAGCTCACCGCCCGCCGTTGACCCCGGCCGCCGCGGCCGTCGCGGTGCGGGCGGTCGCGGCGGCGGCGAGGCCGCGGATCACCGGGTGGGCCCGGGTGCCGTCCCCGGCGAGCTCCGGCTGGAACAGCGTGGCCAGGAAGAACGGGTGCGCCTCGGCCGGCAGCTCCAGGATCCGCAGCTCCCCGGAGTCGTCCGCGCCGGTGAACCGCAGGCCGCCCGCGCGCAACCGCTCCAGGTAGGCGTCGTTCAGCCCGTACGCGCAGTGGTAGCGCTCCACCGTGCGCGGCGCGCCGAGCACGCGCTCGGCCAGCGACCCGGGCGTCAGCCGGACGGCCCCCTCGTGCCCCACCAGGGAGCAGCTGAGCGGGACGATCACCAGGTCGGCCTCGCCGGGGTCGTTCTCGCCGTGCGCGGCGGTGCCGATGCCGCAGACGTGACGGGCGTACTCCAGCACCGCGTGCTGGAAGCCGGCGCAGGTGCCGAGGAAGGGGATGCGCCGCTCGCGGGCGGTGCGGACGGCGGCCACCGCGCCCTCCTCGCTGCGGTAGGGGCTGCCGGGGAGCAGCCAGACGGCGTCGAAGCCGTCGAGCGCGCCGGGGGCGGCGGCGTCCCCGGTGGGGATCCAGTAGGCGTCCAGCACGAGCTGGTCGCGGTCGGCGAGCGCGTCCAGCAGGGCGGGGACGCGGGTGTGCGAGCGGACGGCGGCCGAGCGGTCGCCGACCAGGGCGAGGCGGGGGGTGGGGTGCGTCATACGGCTATCCTGACCGGCGGCGCGGGATCAGCGCCAACGATGATTCCTTACTCCTCGATCAGTGGAGCTGATGGCACGTGGAGCCGCAGCAGTTGCGCACCTACGTCACCGTGGTCCGGCTGGGCTCGTTCTCCGAGGCGGCCCGCGCGCTCGGCTACACCCAGTCCGCGGTCTCCCAGCAGATCGCCGCGCTGGAGACGGACCTCGGCACGGCGCTGCTGCACCGGCGTCCGGTCGGCCCGACCGAGGCGGGCGCGCGGCTGATGGAGCACGCCTCCGCGCTGCTGCTGCGGATCGACGCGGCGCGCGCCGACATCGCGCGCCTGGCCGGTGCTCCCAGTGCCCGCCTCACCGTCGGGGCCACGCCGCTGGCGCTCGGGGCGCAGGTGGGGCGTGCACTCGCCGAGGTGCGCCGGTTGTATCCGGCGGTCGACCTGACGGTCCGGGTGCTGGGTCAGGACGCCCTCCCGGCCGAGGTCGCCACCGGCGCCGTGGACCTGGCGCTCGTCGACGGTCCGGCCGCCCCGTCGGATCCGCTCCCGCTGCCCGACGTGGGCCCGCTGGTCACCGTCGCCGTCGCGGAGCAGTCGCTCGCCGTGGCCCTGCCGGCCGGCCATCCGCTCGCCGGACGCCCGGGGCAGGCGCTCGCCGACCTGTCCGCCGCCCGCTGGCTGGACGCCCCGGGCCTCGCCCCGACCGGCGCCCGGCTGCGCGCCGCCACCGCCGTCGACGGCTACCGGCCGGCCGTCCGCTACCTGGGCACCGACGTGCGGGGGCTGCTCGCCCTGGTCGCCGCCGGGCACGGGCTGGCCCTGCTGCCCGCCGCCGTCCTGGCCGACGCGCCGGGCGTGGCGGCCGTCCCGGTCCGGTCGCCCCGGCTGGTGCACCGCACCGAACTCGTCCACGGCGCCCTGCCGGAGGGGCCCGCCGCGCTGCTGGCCCGCCTGCTGGCGGGGGAGCGGGCCGGGGGTGCGGACGGCGTGCGGGAGGGCCTGCCGGGCGGGGATCAGCCGACGATGCGGGCGCCGGGGCAGCAGGGGCCGTCCACCTGGTAGCAGACGTAGCGCAGGCAGCCCAGGCAGACCGAGATGTTCTCCAGCCGCCAACTCTGGCCGTGGCAGGTGCACTCGGCCCGTTCGCGCAGCAGCCTGTCCCAGCCGTCGGCGCCCCCGTTGGCGGCGAAGGCCGCGGCGACGTACGCCGTGGTGGCCGGGTTGTCGTCGGTGGTGCCGCGCCGGGTGGCGTCCAGGTGCCAGCAGTAGAGGGCGAGCAACGCCCGTCCGTCGACCAGGCGGTAGTCGGCCCGCCCGTCGTCCTCCCAGGCCCGGACCAGCCGGGTGACCCGTTCGGAGAACGGGCGCGCTGGGTCGAGGAGGCAGCTATTTCCTTGCAGCCGTGGCGTGTTGGCGGTCATGTGGTCCCCTTTCCGGGGCCCACGGTAGGGCGTCGTTCCGCGAAGTCCTCGACCGGGGTGGAAGGTTGGTGGCGGCTTGTTACGTACACGTGGTGCCGTCGGCGGGCACCACGCCGTCCAGCAGGTACTGGTCGACGACCTGTTTGAGGCAGCTGTTGCCGGTGTCGTAGCCGCCGTGGCCCTGCCCGCGCAGGGTGACGGTCACCCCGACGCCCGTGCCGAGCTGCCGCGCCATCGCGCGGGCCCCCTCGTAGGGGGTGGCCGGATCGCCGGTGTTGCCGATGACCACGATCGGCGCCGCGCCCGGGGCGCTGACGTCGGGGTGCTCGCTCTGCCCGGGCACCGGCCAGGGCCAGCAGGCGGTCAGGCCCCAGGCGGCGAACTCGCCGAACACCGGCGAGGCCTGACGGAACACCGGCAGCTGCTCCTGCACGTCGGCGGAGGTGTAGCGCGGCCGGTCGTCGACGCAGGTGATGGCCCGGTTGGCGGCGATCAGGTTGCTGTAGTGGCCCTGGGCGTCGCGGCCCAGGTAGGCGTCGGCGAGGGCGAGCAGGGTGGTGCCGCCGCCGCCCTGCATCGCCTCCTGGAGGCCGATGGCGAGGGCGTTCCAGCTCGCCTCGCTGTAGAGCGCGGCGGCGATGCCGGTGACGGCGAGGTCCTGGGTGAGCGTGCGGCCGCCGCCGGCGGGCAGCGGGGTGGCGTCCAGGCCCTGGAGCAGGGCGGTGATCCGCTGAGTTCCCCGCTCGCCGCCCGGGCCGGTCGGGCACTCGGCGCCCACCTGCTCGGCGCAGGCCTTCATGAAGTTCTCCAGGGCGAGCTGGAAGCCCTTGGTCTGGCCGAGCGCGCCCTGCAGCGGGTCCTCGGTCGGGTCGACGACGGCGTCCATCACCAGGCGGCCGACCCTGTCCGGGTACAGGTGGGCGTAGACGCCGCCGAGTTCGGTGCCGTAGGAGAAGCCGAAGTAGTGCAGCGTGTCGTCGCCGAGCACCTGGCGCAGCAGGTCGAGGTCGCGGGCGGCCGCGACGGTGTCGACGTACGGCAGGACGCCGGCGGAGTTCTGCTGGCAGGCGGAGGTGTAGGCGGCGTTGGCCTCGTCGAGCGCCCGCACCTCGGCGGTGTCGTCCGGCGAGCCGTCGACGCCGGCCGAGGCGTCCGTGGCGGCGTCGTCCAGGCAGCGCACGCCCGCGCTGTCGCCGACCCCGCGCGGATCGAGGGCCACCAGGTCGTAGCGGGTGTTGAGGTCGGTGTAGTCCTGGGCGAGGGCGGGCAGGGTGGCGACGCCGGAGGCGCCCGGGCCGCCGAAGTTGTAGATCAGCGAGCCGATCCTCGGCTGCCCGCTGTGGGCCCGCATCCGGATCAGCGCGAGGTCGATCGTGCGCCCGTTCGGATCGGCGTGGTCCAGCGGGGCCTTCAGCGCGGCGCACTCCCACGGCGCGCCCGGGGCCTCGCCGCCGCCCTGGGCGGTGGAGGGCGCGGGGCAGGCGTGCCAGTCGAGTTGCTGGCCGGTGAGCGAGGCCGGCAGCGCCGGGACGGTCCGGGCGGCGGTCGCGGTGGTGGCCGGCGAGGCGAGGGTGGTCGCGGGGGTGGACGGTTCGACCTTGGCGGAGCCCGCCGTGGCGCCGCTCTGGCACGCGCCGCCGCCGGCCAGGGCCACGGCCAGTCCCAGTGCTCCGGCGCCGCGGAGGACGGGGTGCATGCGCAGCGCAGGGTGCATGGGGGTTCCGTTCCGAGGCCGCCGGGGTGGGTTCCGCTCCGGAAGCCTAGGCCGCGGCCCGGCGACCCGCCCGCCGGACTGGTCCGTCCGGCGTGGCGAGGGTGATCGCCGCGCGGGGCGGGTTGCCGAAGCCGGGGTGGCTCGTTGTTCCTGCCGTGAGACCTGACTTCGCCGCCCCGGGCGGTTGTGGAGAAACGATTCTGCGCGCCCGGGGGCGGTCATGACGGACGAGGATCCGCGCGTCCCCGCGCAGCGCGGGGCCGAGGGCGGCTGCGCGGTCGCGCTCGATCTGCGCGTCACCGTCTGGCCCGGCCTGACCATCTCCGTTCCCGCCCGGCTGCGCTACCGCACCGCCGACCCGTACGCCGTCTTCCTGGACAACCACACCGACCTCGCCGCGCCGATCACCTGGGTGTTCGCCCGGGAGCTGCTGGCCGCCGGCCTGCTCGGCCCCTGCGGCCTCGGCAGCGTCCGGGTGCGCCCCGGCTCCGGCGGGTCCGCCGGGGCCGCCGGCTCGGTGCGGATCACCCTCGCCGGCGAGGGCGGGAGCGTCGACCTGCACGCCCACGCCGAGCGCGTGCGCGTCTTCCTGGCCCGCACCGAGCGCCTCGTCCCGACCGGGCGGGAACGCGCCCACCTCGACCTCGACGGGCTCCTGCGCCGCCTGCGCGACGGCGGCGCCGCCTCGCCGGGGCCGTGAGGCCCGACCCGCGCGGATGGGCGGCCGGGCACGCCCCGTGTCTGGTTGGCTACGGAGCGGACGCGGTCCTCGCGTCGGTATCCGTCGGCGCGGCGCTGCGGCCCGCCCACGCACACGTCGGGAGAAGAAGTGGCGGACAAGCGGCTCAAGGCCTGGGGCAACAACCGTGCCGGTCAGCTCGGCGACGGCTCCTGGGCCGCCCAGCACACCCGGGCGACCGCCGTGCTCGGGCTGACCGGCACCGAGGTGCTCGGGATCGCCGCCGGCGGGGCCGGTGCGGCCACCGGGCACGGGCTGGCGCTGCTGACCGACCGCACCGTGCGGTCCTGGGGCGCCAACGGCTCGGGTCAGCTCGGCGACGGCACCCTGCTCGGTCACAACGCGCCCGGCCCGGTCCGCCACCTGGTCGACGTCACCGACGTCGCCGCCGGCGGTGCGCACAGCCTGGCCCTGCACGAGGACGGCACGGTGTGGGCCTGGGGCGACAACGCCCACGGGCAGCTCGGCACCGGCAGCGGCACCGGCAGCGGTGTCCCGGTCCGGGTCGCGGGTCTCGACCGGGTGATCGCGATCGCCGCCGGCCTCCACCACAACCTGGCGCTGCGCGAGGACGGCACCGTGTGGGCCTGGGGCCACAACGCCAAGGGCCAGCTCGGCGACGGGACCTCGGCCGGCCGCAGCGTCCCGGCCCGGGTCCCCGGTCTGGGCGCGGTCACCCGGATCGCGGCCGGCGCCCACCACAGCCTCGCCGTGACTGGCGGCACCGCTGCGGGCGGCGGCACCGCCGTGAAGGCCTGGGGCTTCAACGCCGCCGGTCAGCTCGGCGACAACACCACGATCAACCGCTACACCCCCGTGCCCACCCGGGGGAGCTGGTCCGGCGGGGTCGTGCGGATCGCGGCCGGCGGCCACCACAGCCTCGCCGTCAGCGGCGACGACCACCGGCTCACGGCCTGGGGGCAGAACACCTCGGGACAGCTCGGCGACGGCACCACCACCTTCCGGACCACCCCCGTGCCGGTCCCGGGCCTGACCGGCGTGCGCCTGGTGGCCGGCGGCCGGGAGCACACCGTCGTGCTGCTGGCCCACGGCGCGGTCCGCTCCTGCGGGGGCAACGGCTCCGGCCAGCTCGGCAACGGCGGCACGGCCGACAGCAGCACCCCGGTGGCCGCCCTCGCCGACCTGGCCCCGGCCGACCGGATCGCCGCCCCGGTCGGCGGCGACTTCAGCCTCGTCCACTGACGTCCGTACGGGCGTCCGGGGTGCCGGCGGTCTAGCGTCCCGGCGCCGTCTCGGGGCGCAGGGCCCGGACCGCGAACAGGGTGGTGAGGTGCGGCGAGCCGAAGTACAGCGGCACGCTCCCGGTGCGGAAGTAGCCGGCGGCCGGCCAGGAGCCGTCCGGAAGCTGCGCGTCGGCGAGCCGCCGGCGCAGCGCGGGCAGGTCCACGGCGGCGCCCGTGTACTCGCCGGCCAGCACCAGCAGCGCCAGTTCGAGCGCGGTGTCGGCGAACTGGGTGGTCACGTGCTCGACCGCGCGCCGTGCCGGTGCGGCGAGTGCGGGCACCACGGTGGACGCCCGGGCGGCGGCGTGCAGGAAGGCCTCGGGGGAGGCGTGGTACCGGGTGCCGGTGCGCGGGCCGTTCAGGTGCTGCTGGACGTACCGGAGCGTCGCCTCGGCCGCCGGGTGCGGCAACCGGTGCGCCGCGCCCGGCAGGTGGAGGGCGAAGAGGACGTCGGCGGCGATGACGGCGTCGTAGCGGCGGCCGCGCGAGGAGGTGCGGTCGGTGTCCTCCCAGTAGGCCGGTATCGGGCCGTCGTCCGGGCCGATCCGGGTGTCCAGCAGCTCCCGTACGAGGGAGTCCTGTCGGTCCGGTGCGAGCAGTCCGTGCCGGGCGAGCCCGGAGAGCGCGAGCGCGGTGCTGCCGGTGTCGGCGGCGAACGGCACACCGGCCGGGAAGAGGCGGTACCGCGGCCGCTGCGGGTGGGCGTAGGGCTGGAGCTGCCGGGCCAGCGCGGCCACCAGTGCGCGCTCCTCGGGCCGTTCGCCGCCCGGCCGCAGCAGTGCGAGGCCCCACATCGCGGAGAGGCCCTCGCGGTCCGGGTCGAACCCGAGGTCCACCCCGTACCGGGTGAGCAGGTGCCGGCGGGCGTCGGCGCCGGTGAGCGGCGCGCGCAGCTCCGGGTCGGTGCCGGGCCGGGCGGACGGCAGCCCGTCGGGCCCCAGCGCCCCGTGCAGGAAGCCCAGTGCGCGCCCGACGGCGGCCTCCCACGGTGTCTCCTCGGCGGACATCGCGTCCCGTCCCCTCTCGTCGCCTGCTCCACTGGCCGGCCGGCCACCCCGCCCCTACTACTACCCCGGGCCCGCGCCGGCGCAAGCCTCAGCCGGCGGGCGGCCTGCGGAACAGCGCGGTGAGCAGCACGGGCAGGCCGAACAGCGGCGAGCCGGGCTCCTGCGGCACCATCGGGCGGATCTCCGCCTCGGTGAAGCCGCCGAAGATCCAGCGCAGTTCGTCCGGGGCGAAGGCGAGTCCGCCGTCCAGCCGCCCGGTGCGGTAGAGCTCCGCGTCGGGCAGCTCCGAGCCCATCGCGCCGGCCGCGAAGCAGGTCAGCCCGAGGTGCCCGCCGGGCGCCAGGACGCGTTCCAGCAGCGCGAGGTAGCTGACCCGCCGGTGCGGCGGCAGGTGGTGCAGGCAGCCCGAGTCGTACACCAAGTCGTACCGGGCGAGGGGGAGTTCGACGGTGAAGATGTTGCCGTGGTGGAACCGGGGGGAGACGCCCGCCGCCTGCGCGCGCTCGCGGGCCCAGGCGAGGGCGGTCGCGGAGAGGTCGACGGCGTCCACCTCGAACCCGCGCCCGGCCAGGTGGACGGCGTTGCGGCCCGCCCCGCAGCCGACGTCCAGCACCCTTGCGCCGGGGGCGAGCAGGCCGCGGTCGAGGTGGGCGACGAGGTTCTCGTCCGGGGCGTCGACGAAGAACGGCCGGCCGGAGGAGCGGTCGGCGTAGAAGTCGTCCCACCAGTCGGCGGCCCGGTCGGTCCAGCGGTCGGCGGCGGGTGCGAAGAGCCCGTCGAGCAGGGCGAGGACGTCGTCGGTGGAGCGGACGGAGCGGTTCAAGGGCGGCCCTTCCGGGAGGGGGATCGGTACCCCCGAGCCTAGGAGTTCGCGGGCGCGCTCTCACCTCCAAGTGGCCTGCCGCGAAGGGCCTGTGAGGGGTGCTCTCGGTGCGGCCGGCGGCGCTTCGGCGCGTCCCCCGCGGGGGTGGGCCGCAGGGTGGTGGCGCCGTCGCGGACGGCCGGGAAGGGGCCTCCTGACGGCGCGGCCGGGGTGGCGGAACAGGCGGTCGAGATCAAGGTTCGGTCTCGATCCGCGGCTCGGTAGAGTCGGCGGCATGACGGGCGAGATGCTGCGGGTGGTGCTGATCGGCGGGACGTCGCACACCGGGAAGTCGACGCTCGCCCGGGTGGTGGCGGAGCGGCTCGGCTTCGAGTGCCGGTCGACGGACACCCTGGCGCGGCACCCGGGCCGCCCGTGGCCGGTGCCGGGGTGGGAGCTGCCGCCGCACGTCGCCGATCACTACCGCACGCTGTCGGTCGAGGAGCTGATCGCCTCGGTGCTCGGCCACTACGCGCGGCTGCGGCCCCGGATCGAGGAGCTGGTCGCGGGGCGGGTGGCGGACGGCGACGGGCCCGGCCTGGTCCTGGAGGGCTCCGCCCTGTGGCCCGCCGCCGTGGCCGGGCTGGTCGGCCCGGGCACCGCCGCGCTGTGGCTGACCGCCGAGGAGGCCGTGCTCCGGGACCGGATCCGGCGCGGCGGGCGGTACACGGAGGCGGACGAGGACGGGCGGTACCTGATGGACGCGTTCCTCGCCCGCAGCGTCCGCTACCAGGAGCTGATGCTGGAGGACCTGGACCGGCTCGGACTGGACCGGCTCGACGCCGGGCACGGCCGCACGGCCGAGGAGCTGGCGGACGCCGTCCTCGCGGCGAGGTGCGTGCCCGGGCGTCGCCCGGCAGGCGGGGGTTCGAGGACGGACCCTAGAGGTGCAGGGTGAACGACCCCTCCCCGTGGCGGCGGCCGTTGACCTGAAGCTCCAGCAGGTGCACGCCCGCGTGGTAGCGCCGGGTGCTGATCGGCTTCACGGCGTGCCGGCGGGTGGCCCGCCAGGTCTCGCCGGGGGCGAGCGAGCGGGTGGTGAGCTTGAAGACCTTGGGCGTGCGGCCGCCGTTGGCCTTCACGTGGTGCACGACGTAGTCGACGACCACGCTGGCGGGCTCGTCGTGGGTGTTGGTCACCGCGTACTCGAACACCAGCTCCTCGCCGAGCCGGATCTCGGCGGTGCGCACGTGCGGGCCCTCGACGGTGACCGGGGCGTCGGGGCGGTGCCCGAGCAGGGCCAGCGCCTCGGGGCGGCCGGCCTTGATCAGGGTGCGCAGACCGTGCCGGACCAGTGGGAGGGTGGTCGGCGCCGGGTCGGCGAGCCAGCGGGCGGCGGTCTCGACGGCGGTGGCGGGGTGGTCGCGGCTGATGTCGTTGAGGTGGTTGGCGACCGAGCGGCGGACGTACTCCGAGGCGTCCCGGTACAGCGCGTCCAGCAGGGGCAGGGCGGGCGCCGGATCGGCGATCAGCGCCGGGAGCCGGGGCGCCCACGGCAGCCTCGGCCGGGTGCCCTCGCTGGCGAGGCGGCGCACGTGCGGGTCCGGGTCGGCCGTCCACGGCGTCATGGCGGCCAGCGCGCGCTCCTGGTCGGCGCGCAGGAACGGGCGGACGGCGCTCTCCGAGGTCAGCCGCGGGGTGAGCGCGGCGAGCAGCGCGAGCCCCGGCTCGAAGGCGTCCAGCCCGCGCACGGCGACGGCCTCGCCCACGGGGTAGGTCATCCACCCGGCGAACTCCTCGTCGCGCAGGGCCTCGCGCAGCACCCGCTCGAACGCGGGGTAGCCGGCCGGGAGATCGGCGAGCACGGCGTCGCGGATCGCGGCGACGCGTTGGCCGAAGCCGAGCCCGTCCAGGGACGCGCCGCACGCGCGCAGGGCCTCGGTGCCGACGCCCTGGCCGGCGCGGGCCAGGCACCGGGCGAGTCCGGCGACGGTGTCCGGGTTGAGCATCTCGGCGGCTGAGGGCATGGCGGCGGTCTCCCTGGGCTCGGTGGCGGTGGCCGCGGGCGCTACCCGCTCGCTCCGGCCCGTGCAGCGTGGCACACCCCACCGACATCGGGCGGCCCCCGCCTTGTCGCGCGGTGGATCGGACGGCCGGAAGGGGCGCGACGGTGGCCACCGGTGCACCCGCAACGGCCTCGCGCCGGACGCCTGGCGGCGCGCCCCGGTGGACGGCCCGGGCGGGCGCCGTACGGGGAACCGGAGCCGGGCGACGGCGAGGCCCGCCGCACGGGCCGCCCCCACCACCTGGCCGGCCCGGCCGGCCACCCGGCGCACCACCCTGCCGGCCGGCGGCTGACGGGGGCGCCCGAGCTCTGGCGCGCAGGGTCCGTTCCCCGTCGCGGGGAGCGGGCCCGCGGCGTTCAGGAGACGGTCACCCGGCGGTCCGCGTGCTCCGCGGCCAGGGTACCGAGCAGCCGCAGCGCCGTCTCCGACGGGGAGTTCGGCTCCACGGTGAAGGCCACCAGCATGAGCTCCGGCTCCTCGGTCCGCAGGACCTCCTGGAAGAGCGTGAGCTCGCCCACCTGGGGGTGGTGCAGCACATTGGTGAACGAGTCGCAGTTGGCCACCGAGTGGTCCTCCCACAGGGCGGCGAACTCGGCGCTGGAGGAGAGCAGTTCACCGATCAGCGCCCGCACGCCCCCGTCGGCCGGGAACCTCGCCGCCACCATCCGCAGGTGGGCGACCACGGACCTGGCCTTGACCTCCCAGTTGGTGAACAGCGCCCGGGTCGCCGGGTCGAGGAAGATCATCCGGGTCATGTTGGGCAGGCCCTCGTGGTGCCCTCCGAACACCGCTCGCGCCAGCGGGTTCCAGGCGACCACGTCGGCCGTCGGGGAGAGCACCATGACGGGCACGTCGCCCATCATCGCCATCAGCCGCCTGAGCCCGGCCGGAAGTTGACGGGCCACCCGGGGCGCGCGGCCGGTCGCCGACCGGTTGGGGCGGGCGAGCGCGACCAGGTGGGCGTGCTCGGTGTCGTCCAGGCGCAGCGCCCGGGCCAGCGAGTCGAGGACGGCGTCGGAGACGTTCTGTCCCAGCCCCTGCTCCAGCCGGGCGTAGTAGGAGGCGCTGACGCCGGCCAGTTGGGCGAGCTCCTCCCTGCGCAGGCCCGGCACCCGGCGGCGTTCTCCGTAGCGGCCGAGTCCGCAGTCAGCCGGATGGAGCCTGGCACGGCGGGACTTGAGGAATTTCCCGAGCTCATCCATGAGTCTCATTATGCTGAAAGTAGGACTGCCAAGCCTAGCCTTCCCAGTGAGACGAACGGCAGGTGTCTGGCTAGCCGGCGGGCGATCTCCCACCCTTGCGAGCATGACCACGCTTCCCGACTCGCGGAACCGCATGAGCACCCGGCTCAGGATGACCCTGTTCATCCTGCTGGGCGCGCAGTTCATGCTGTCCGTCGACTTCTCGATCCTCAACGTCGCGCTCCCCCAGATCGGTTCCGGGGTCGGGATATCCTCCGACGACCTGCCGTGGGTGGCGTCGGCGTACGCGCTGCCGGCCGCGGGCTTCACCCTCCTGTTCGGCAGGATCGCCGATCTGTTCGGCCGCCGCCGGCTCTTCCTCGCGGGCATCGCGCTGCTCACCGTGGCGTCGGTGCTCGGCGGGGTGGCGGACAGCGGGGCGCCGCTGCTGACCGCCCGCGTCCTGCAGGGTCTGTCGACCGCGATGGCCACCCCGGCGGCCCTGTCCCTGCTGACCACCTCGTTCTCCGAGGGCGCGATGCGGGAGCGGGTGCTGGGCCTGAACGGCGCGCTGCTGTCCGGCGGGTTCACGGTGGGCGCCCTGGTCGGCGGCACCCTGGTCGGCCTGCTGAGCTGGCGCTGGGCCTTCCTGATCAACGTCCCGGTGGCCATCGCGATCCTGATCTCGACGCCGCGGCTGATCGCCGACAGCCGGGCCCCGGAGAAGGTCCGGCTCGATGTGCCCGGCGCGGTCTCGGTGACGGCCGGTCTGCTCGCGTTCACCTACGGCATCATCGACAAGAGCCTGCTGATCGCCGCCATCGGCGTGGTGCTGCTCGGCGTGTTCTGGGCGATCGAGCTGCGCGCCCCCGCGCCGCTCGCCTCCGTGCGGATCCTCAAGCGCCCCAGCGTCAAGTGGGGGAACTTCGCCGGGCTCGTCGTGTTCGCGATGGAGAGCGCGCTGATCTTCCTCATGACGCTGTACTTGCAGGACGTGCTGCACTTCGCCCCGCTGACCACCGGTCTGATCTTCGGCGTGCCGGGGCTCGCGGCCGTGGCCGCCGGTGTCATCGCGGGCCGGGCGATCGGCCGCTTCGGCACCCGGACCGTGCTGACCGCCGGCCTGTCGGTGCAGGGGCTCGCCACCGCGCCGCTGATCCTGCTCGGTACCGACCGGGTCATGCTGGCGGTGCTGCTCCCCGCCCTGTTCATCGGCTTCTTCGGACACGTCACCTCCATCGTCGCCTACACCGTGACCGCGACCTCCGGCCTCCCGGACTCCGAGCAGGGGCTCGCGACCGGCCTCGCCGCGCTCAGCCAGCAGGTGGCCGTCACGATCGGCATCCCGGTCCTCAGCGCCGTCGCCGCCACCCGCACCGTGCAGCTGGACGGCATCCGGCTCGCGCTCGTCGTCGACGTGGTCGTCACGCTCCTCGCGGTGGCCCTCGTGTGGTTCGGCCTGCGCGCCCGTTCCGAGGCGCTGCCCAAGGCGGCGGCCGACCCGCAGTTCGAGGTCGGCGAGCAGGTGGCGAGCCGCTGAGCGTCCGGCGGGCGGGCCGCGCGACGGCCGGCCCCCCGAATACGGCAGCCACGGAGAAGAGGTCCGGGGTCGTCCCCGGGATCATCGGAGAGCGACCGGCGGAGCGGCCCGGCGGAATTCCCGCGGGTTCCGCTCCGCCGTCCGCCGCGCCGCGCGGACGAATTCGATTCGGCCGCCGCGCGCATTTTCCTTCCCGCCGCGAGGAATGGACCCGACTGTGGCTGTCAAGAGAATCACCGTCAACCGGATCGACTTCGCCTACCTGGAACTCGGCGACGGGCCGCTGGCCCTGCTGATGCACGGCTTCCCGATGTCCCCGGCGACCTACCGCTACCTCATGCCGGCGCTCGCCGACGCGGGCTACCGCGCCGTCGCCCCCTACCTGCGCGGCTTCGCGCCCTCGGCGCAGCCGCCGGACGGCGCCTTCGCGATCGCCGACCTGGTGGCCGACATGAACGGCCTGCACGAGGCGCTCGGCGGCGACGGCGACGCCGTCCTGGTGGGGCACGACTTCAGCGCCCCCGCGGTGTGGGGGGCGGGCGCGGACGCGGACCGCTGGTCGAAGCTCGTCGTCTGCGACGTCCCGCCGTTCGCGGTGTTCGGGCCGATGGTCCTCACGCCCCGCGGCACCGACGCGCTGAGCCACTTCTGGTTCTTCCAGACGGCGGTGGCCGAGCAGGTGGTGGCCGCGGACGACCTCGCCTACCTCGACTGGATCTACCGGAAGTTCACGGCGGACGGCTTCGACGCCACCGAGGACCTGAAGCACGCCAAGGACGCCCTCCGGGCGCCGGAGAACCTGGCGGCGGCCCTCGCCCTCTACCGGACGGCCTTCCCGCCCGACCGCTTCGGCACGCCGGAGTGGGCGCAGGAGCACGCCGCCGTCTGGGGTGCCCCGCCGAGCCGGCCGACGCTCAACCTCTTCGGCTCGGAGGACCCCAGCTTCGAGATCACCGACGCGACGCTGGCGGCCATCGTCGAGGGCCTGCCCGAGGGCTCGCACGCCGAGGTGGTCCAGGGGGCCGGCCACGTCGGGCTCGTCGAGCGGCCCGCCGAGGTCAACAGCCTCATCCTGCGCTTCCTGGCCGGGGAACTCTGAGCGGCGGTACGCCGGAACGGCCCGGGTGGCCGGCCGCCAGGGCCGGCCACCCGGGCCGTTTCCTCCTTCGTGCGAACGGTCAGGAGCTGAACTTGTCCTGGCCGTTCCACCAGTTCTCCCCGGGCCCCTCGGCCGCGGCGTCGTCATAGCGGTCGTGGAGGCGCCACCAGTCCCAGGGGTGCTCCAGGCCCTCCTCCTGCCGGCCCAGCAGCGTCATCTCCAGGTAGTTGTAGGTGTTCAGGGTGACCTCGCTGCCCCGGTCGTACACCGAGTTGGTGTGGTAGACCTGGTCGCCCTCGCGCAGGAAGGAGCTCACGCCGGGCAGTTCGCCCTTGTCGGTGGTCACGTTGAAGTCGCGGTTGAAGTCGCTGCCGTGGGAGGAGACGAAGGGCAGGTCCCAGCCCATCCGCACGCGGAACGCCTCGATCTTGGCGATCGGCGCCCGGGCCACCATGACGAACGAGGTGTCGCGGTTGTGCAGGTGGGCCAGGTGCCCCACCGAGTCGGCCTGCATCGAGCAGCCGGGGCAGCCCTCGTCCCAGGCCGGGTCGAACATGAAGTGACGGACGACCAGCTGCCGCCGGCCCTGGAAGAGGTCGAGCAGCGTGGGCGAGGCCCCGGGAGCCTCGAACACGTAGTCCTTCTCGACCAGCACCCGCGGCAGCGCGCGGCGGGCCGCCGAGACCGCGTCGCGCACGCGGGTGAGTTCCTTCTCCTGCTCCAGCAGTTCCTTGCGGGCGGTGAGCCACTCGTCCCTGCTGACGATGGGCGACAGTTCCACTCTGGCCTCCTGGCTGCGGTGCCGCCGCCGCCGGGGAAGCGACGGGCGGGAACGATGTTGGCACCAGGTTGGCAGGCGCGCGACCCGCGTCCTTCCTCGCGATTGCTCAACGCGAAAAGCCGGCCGCCGGGATCCGGCAATTCAGAAGATGTTCCGACGGCCCGCCCGGTGAAATCGTTTCCCGGTGACCGTGCGAATGGGAGATCCGGTCCGGTCACCACTCAACCGAACCGTCCAGGAGGAAATGATGTCGTCCACTGGAATACCGACCCGGGAAGAAATCGTCGAGCGGGTCGCCGCGCTGGTGCCGGTCCTCCGGGAGCAGGCGGTCTGGTCCGAGGAGAACCGCCGGCTGAGCGAGGAGACGATCGCGACCCTCGCCGAGGCCGGCGTCTTCCGGCTCAGGACGCCGGTGCGCTACGGCGGCTACGAGTGCGACACCGCCACGCTGGTGGAGGTGGCCATGGAGCTGGGCCGCGCCGACGGCGCCATCGCCTGGACCTCCTCGGTCCTCTGGATCCCGACCTGGCTCGCCGGTCTCTTCCAGGACAGCGCCCAGGACGAGGTCTTCACGTCCGAGGCCCCCCGGGTCTGCGGCACCAACAGCCCCACCGGCACGGCCGTGCCGGCCGAGGGCGGCATCGTGGTCAACGGCTCCTGGAAGTTCGTCAGCGGGGCCTGGCACGCGGGCTGGCAGGAGATCGCCGCGATCCTGATCCGTCCGGACGCCGAGCCCGAGCCCATCATGGCGCTGGTCCCGATGGCCGACCTCAAGCTCGTCGACGACTGGCACACCAGCGCCCTGCGCGGTACGGGCAGTGTCACCACGGTGGCCGAGGAGCTCTTCATCCCGGAGCACCGCGTCATCCCGATGAGCGCCTCCATGCGGCCGCAGGGCCTGTCCCGGGCCAACGCCGGGTCCCCGGTGTGGCGCACCCCGGCCGCCCTGGTCGCGGCGGCCTCCGGGGTCGGCGTGGCGGTCGGCCTGGCCAAGGCGGCCCGGGAGGTCTTCTTCGAGCGGCTGCCCGGCCGGAAGATCACGTACACCGACTACGAAGCGCAGAACGAGGCACCCATCACCCACCTGCGGGTCGCCGAGGCGGTCAACAGCATCGACCAGGCGGAGTTCCACGCCCGCCGCGCCGCGGCCACCGTGGACGCCAAGGCCGCCACCGGCGAGGCGTGGAAGCTGGAGGAGCGCGCCCAGGTCCGCAACGACCAGGGCGAGGCGACGCGGCTCGCCAAGCACGCCGTCGACCTCCTGATGAGCATCAGCGGCGGTACCTCGATCTTCCTCGACGTGCCGCTCCAGCGGATCGCCCGGGACATCCAGGCCGTCGCCCTGCACGCCCTGATCAACCCGGACACCAACGCGGAGCTCTACGGCCGGGCCCTGTGCGGCCTGGAGGCCAACACGCTGTACATCTGAGCGACCGAGGCGCGGCCGGGCCCGCCGCTCCGCGACCGGGGCGCCGGGCCCGGGCCCGCTGTTCGTCAGGGGCCCACCATGCCGCCGGTCAGGTCGGCCGTCGTCCCCGCGGACACGGCGGCCAGGTCCGAGGCCATGAACGCCGCCATGTTGCCGACGTCCGCCAGCGAGGGCCAGCGGCCCAGCAGGTTGCGGGCCGCGGAGCGGTCCTGCCAGCCCGCCATCCGGTCCGGCAGCTCGGGACGGCCCGCCGCCAGCGTGCTCTCCACGCTCCTCGCCGCGTCCGGCGATCCGGCGGAGTGGAGGCAGAGCACCCGTACGCCCTGCGGCCCGAGTTCGGCCGCGAGGGTACGGGCGAAGGCCTCCACCGCCGCCCAGGCCGGGCCGAACCCGGCCGTGTAGGGGAAGGGGACGCGCGAGGGCGCGGCGGTCATCATCATGACGACGCCCCGTCCGCGCGGCAGCATGCGCGCGGCCGCCGCGTTGGCGGTGGTGAACTGCGCCTTGGTGAAGTCGATGATCGGCAGCGAGAAGTCCTCGAAGGACAGCTCGCCCAGAGCCGCGCCCTGCTCCCCTCCCGGCCGCCGGGTGGAGGTCGCGCAGAAGGAGACGTCGAGCCCGCCGGTCCGCTCGACCACGGAGTCCAGGAAGCCGTCGACCGCCTCCCGGTCCAGCGCGTCCACCCGCGCGGTCACCAGCGAGCCGCCCTCGGACTCCACGTCGTGGGCCAGCTGTTTGAGCGCGGCCTCGCCACGGCCCGCCACGAACACCCGGGCACCCTCCCTGACGAAGGCCCTGGCCACCGCGCCTCCGACCGACCCGGCCCCGTAGACGACCGCCGTCCTGTCCGCCAGCAGACTCTCCATCGCGCTTCCCCTTCCCCCGGCGCCGCCCTGGCGCGCGGAACGTCTGATCCACGCTAAGGAGAGTCCGGCCACCCCGCGAGCCGAGCACGTGTCCGCCCACCCGAAGGTGTGTCCGCCGGACCGGCGGCTGACGAACAGACGTCCCTCCCGCCTCCGCCCGGCCCGTGGGCGTCGGCCGGTTCGCGGTCTCCGGTGGTGCCTGCCCGGCCGGCGGCGGCGCCGGCCGTACGGTCGACCCGTGGCCGATGAGAGTGCGAGCGGGCCGAGCCGCCCGCCGGCGTCCCCGATGGTGGTCGCCGAACGCCTCAAGGAACGGGTCTACGCCACCGTGACCGTGATGGCGGTGACCCTGGGACTCGCCCAGGCCGAGCACCGGTCCGGCGCGTCGGCGGCGGTCGCCGTCGCCGCTCCGGCCGCCGAGTTCCTCGGGATGCGGACGACCCTGCTGACCGCCGCAGCCCTCATCGGCACCCCCTGCCTGCTGCTCAACCTGCTGCCCGGCGTGCGATCGGTGCGGACCTTCCCCGACGGCACCATCGGCATCGCCGGCGAGGGCCGCGGCCGCCCGGGAAGGTCCGCGGATCACGCGCCGATCAGCTCGTGACGGACGCCGGGGTGTTCAGGGCCGGGTGGGGAGTTCGCCGGCCCGCCGGAGCCCTCCGCCGGGATCTCCGGTCGCGCCTGCGCTTGGTGGACCCGGTGGGGTGACGCGGCGCGCGACCGGCTCAACCCACCCCCCAGAAGGGTGGGATACCGCCGCGGCAGGGCTTCTCGTGATGATGGCCGGGGCCCGCCCCCGGTCTGCCGGTGCCGGCGCGGGCCCGCCGGGTCGGGCGCGCACCCGCGCCCCGCACCGACACCGACACCGACACCGAGAAGACAGGTCAACGTGTGAATCGAATCGAACGCCGCGCCCGCGTGATGCTCCTCGCCGTGCTGGCCGCCGTCGCGGCCCTGATCGCCGCACCCGGCACCGCCTCGGCGGACCCGGCGCCGCCCTACACCGTCCTCTTCAACCAGGCGTCCGCCCGCTGTCCGGACGGGACGGCGGGCAACACCCAGAACCCCATCGTGTGCGACCCGGGCCACCGCCCGGGAACCTGGCAGTTCAACGCGGTTCCCGGCGCCCCGGCGGACCACAAGACCCTCAAGCTCGACGACCGCATCGTCAACTACTGCCTTGAGGTCGTCGCCTCGCGCGTCACCACCAACTCCTGCGACCGTTCGCCCGTGCAGGAGTGGATCGTCACGCCGTTCCAGGTCGCGGACGCGCCCTACGATCTCGTCGGCGTCCGTCTGAAGAGCGTCGCCAACGGTCTCTGCCTGGACAACACCACGCGGAACTTCGGCGGGTGGCGAATCTATCTGTTCACCTGCAACGACGGCCCCTACCAGCAGTGGGACATCACCCGCGAGGCGTTCGCCGGCCTCGGGCAGACCGCCCCCACGGAGGGCCATTCGGGCATGACCTGGCGCGTGCTCGAACAGCGCTCGGACAACATCGTGCACGTGGGCTCCGACAGCCGGACCAACCCCTACAAGGGCGACACCTATCCGAGCACCGAGCTCCCGGTGCTCTGCCGCTACCGTGACGGCCGCGCGGCGCCGTCCTGGCTCCCGCTCAGCAGTACGGACGCGTGGGCCTGGGGCGAGGTCAAGCTGACCCCGCCGATCGCCGGTTCCGAGCTGACCAGCCGGGCCAGGGGCGACGAGATCTGCGCATCGAGCCTCGGCGGCACCAACTGGCGGATGGCGGAGTTCCACAACGGCGGCGGCTGGTCGTTCTGGGCCAACGGCACCCTCCCGAACGTCCGCTTCTGGACGGCGATCGACGACCAGCCCGCGAACCCCTGGGACTGACCCCTTCGGGCCCCGGGCCCCGACCCCCGCGGTCGGGGCCCTTCGTCACTCCGTGAAGTCGCCGCCGGCCGGTTCGGGGCCGGTGGCGGGGTCGCGGGTGAGGAGGTAGCGGGCGCCCGGGCCGGCGGCGCCGGCGCGGTCGGCGGCGTTGTAGAGGCCGCAGCGGGTGAGCGAGAGGCAGCCGCAGCCGATGCAGCCGGTGAGCTTGGCCTTCAGCCGCTCCAGCTCGACGATCTGCTCGTCGATCCGGCTCTGCCAGGACTGCGCGACGCCGTCCCACTCGGCGCCGCTCGGGGCCCGGTGCTCCGGGAGGCGGTCCAGGGCGGTCCTGGCCTCGTCCAGGGACAGGCCGACCCGCTGGGCGGCCCGGACGAAGGCGATCCGGCGCAGCGTGCCGCGGGTGTAGCGGCGCTGGTTGCCCGTGGTGCGGGTGGCGTGGATCAGCCCCAGCTTCTCGTAGTACCGCAGCGCGGAGGCGGCCAGGCCGCTGCGGTCGGCGAGTTGGCCGATGGTGAGGAGGTCGTGCCGGCTGGGGGCGTGGGCGCTCATGGGGGTCACTGTAGCGCTTGACCTGAAGTCGACTTCAGGTTGCACCATCGACGGCATGACGAACCGCATCCCGGCCCTCGCCGGCTACGCCGAGCTGCCGGGCCTGATGGCCCTGATGACCGGCGACGAGAAGCACGGCCCGGCCGCCACCTCCACGCTGGACGCCCTCTGGGTGCTGTACGACCGGGTCCTGCGGGTCACCCCGGCCACCGCCGACGACCAGGACCGGGACCGCTTCCTGCTCTCCAAGGGCCACGGCCCGATGGCGTACTACGCCGTTCTCGCGGCCAAGGGCTTCCTGGACCCGGTCGTGCTGCCCAGCTTCGGCGCCTACGACTCGCCGCTCGGCCACCACCCGGACCGGCTGCTGATCCCCGGGGTGGAGATCAGCTCCGGCTCGCTCGGCCACGGCCTGCCGATCGCCGTCGGCACGGCGCTCGGGCTGCGTGCCCAGGGGCTGACCGGCCCGGCGGTCTGGGTGCTGGTCGGCGACGCCGAGTTCGACGAGGGGTCGAACTTCGAGGCGGTGGCCTTCGCCGGGGCCTACGGGCTGGACCGGCTGCACGTCCTGGTGGTCGACAACTCCTCGGCCACGCACGGCTGGCAGGGCGGCATCGCGGCGCGCTTCGCGGCCGAGGGCTGGTCGGTCGAGACGGTGGACGGCCGCGACCACGACGCGCTGTACGCGGCGTACACCGCCGAGCACCCGGGGCGGCCGCGGGTCGTGGTGGCCCGCGTCGAGCCCAAGGACTCCTGAGCCCAAGGACTCCTGAGCCCGAGGACTCCCGAGCCGAGGAACCCCTGCGCCGAAGAGCGCCTGCGCCGAAGAACCCCTGAACCGGAAAGGGCCCGAACCCCATGGACGCCATGCGCGACCGCTTCATCGAGACCACCTCCCGCCTGCTGGACGAGGACCCGCGCCTCGCCCTCGTCCTCGCCGACATCAGCGCCGCCGGCTTCCGGCCGGCCGCCGAACGGCACCCGGACCGCCTGATCAACGTCGGCATCCGCGAGCAACTGCTGATCGGCACCGCCGCCGGCCTGGCCTTCACCGGCCTGCGCCCGATCGCCCACACCTTCGCCAGCTTCCTCGTCGAGCGCCCCTTCGAGCAGGTGAAGCTGGACCTCGGCCACCAGGGCGTCGGCGCCGTGCTGGTGAGCGCGGCCGGCTCCTACGACTGGCCGGCCGGCGGCCGCACCCACATGGCGCCGGGCGACGTCGCCCTGCTGGACACCCTGCCCGACTGGACGGTGCACGTGCCCGGTCACGCGGACGAGGCCGAGCGGCTGCTGCGGCACGCGGTGGCGGACGGTGACCGCAAGGTGTACGTCCGCCTCTCCGTCCACAGCAACGAGAACGCCGTCGACGTCGAGCCGGGCCGGTTCACCGTCGTCCGCCGCGGCACCCGGGGCACCGTGGTCGCGGTCGGCCCGATGCTGGACGCCGTGCTCGCCGCCAGCGAGAACCTGGACGTCACCGTGCTGTACGCGGCCACCGTCCGGCCGTTCGACGGCGCCGCGCTGCGCGCCGCCACCGAGCGGAACGCGGACGTGGTGCTGGTCGAGCCGTACCTGGCCGGCACCTCCGCCAACGACGCGCACGAGGCGCTCGCCGACCGTCCGCACCGGGTGCTGGCCCTCGGCGTGCCGCGCGCCGAGCACCGGCAGTACGGGTCCGTCCCGGAGCACCTCGCCGCCTACGGCCTGGACGCGCACGCGCTGCGCGAGCGGATCGGCTCCTTCGTCTGGTGACGTGGCGTCACACCCGGAGAACCGCAACGGAGTCCGGCCCGAGCGTGAACCGCCCCCCGGCGGCGGAGTGCTCCCCGAAGGCCGCCACCACCTCGCCCGTCAGCGGCCACGCCGCAGGCGCGGCACCGAGGTTGACCGCCACCCGGTAGGGCCCCCGGTGCACCAGCAGCCACCCGGCGGCCTCGTCCGACTCGACCCGCACCGCCGCCAGGTCCGGGTCCGACAGCTCCGGGTGCTCCCGCCGCAACCTGATCAACCTCCGGTACCAGTTCAGCAGTCCGGCGTGCGGAGCGCGCCGGGGCTCGGTCCATTCGAGGACGGAGCGCAGCACGGTGGCCGGTTCCTGCGGGTCCGGCACCGCGTCCGCCGACCAGCCGTGCTCGGCGAACTCCCGTCGCCGGCCCCGGCGGACGGCCTCGGCGAGATGGGGGTCGGTGTGGTCGGTGAAGTACTGCCAGGGCGTGCTCGCGCCCCACTCCTCGCCCATGAACAGCATCGGGGTGAACGGCGAGGTGAGCACCAGCGCGGCACCGCAGGCGAGCCGGCCGGGGGAGAGGCCGGTGGAGATCCGGTCGCCCAGTGCCCGGTTGCCGATCTGGTCGTGGGTCTGCAGGTAGCCGAGCAGCCGGTGCCCGTGGGCGGGCGGGAACGGCCGGCCGTGGTGGCGGCCACGGAAGGAGGACCAGGTGCCGTCGTGGAAGTACCCCCGGGTCAGGGCCTTGGCGACGGCGGTGAGCGGGGCGGCGGCGAAGTCCCCGTAGTAGCCCTGGGATTCGCCGGTGAGGGCGCAGTGCAGGGCGTGGTGGAAGTCGTCGCTCCACTGGGCGGCGAGCCCCTGTCCGCCGGCCTCGCGCGGGGTGGTGGTGCGCGGGTCGTTGAGGTCGGACTCGGCGACCAGGAACAGCGGACGGTTCGTGGCCACCGCCAACCGGTCGACCTCGCGGGCGAGTTCCTCCAGGAAGTGCACGGCCCGGTCGTCGGCGAGGGCGTGCACGGCGTCCAGCCGCAGGCCGTCGATCCGGTAGTCGCGCAGCCAGGCGAGGGCGCTGCCGATCAGGTAGGCGCGCACTTCGTCCGAGCCGGGAGCGTCCAGGTTGACGGCCGAGCCCCACGGGGTGTGGTGGCGGTCGGTGAAGTACGGGCCGAACTGCGGCAGGTGGTTGCCGGCCGGGCCGAGGTGGTTGTGGACCACGTCGAGGACGACGCCCAGGCCCTTGCGGTGCGCGGCGTCGACGAAGCGCTTGAGGCCCTCCGGCCCGCCGTAGGGCTCGTGCACCGCCCAGAGCGAGACGCCGTCGTACCCCCAGCCGTGCTTGCCGGGGAACGGGCAGACCGGCATCAGCTCGACGAAGTCGACGCCCAGCTCGACCAGGTGGTCCAGGTGGCCGGCGGCCGCGTCGAAGGTGCCGGCGGCGGTGAAGGTGCCGACGTGCAGCTCGTACAGCACGGCACCGGCGAGCGGGCGGCCGCGCCAGCCGGTGCGCGACCAGGTGAAGGCGGCGTGGTCGACGGCGCGGCTGGGCCCGTCGGGGCCGTGCGGCTGGCGGGGAGAGCGCGGATCGGGCAGCGGGCGGCCGCCGTCCAGCACGAACGCGTAGTCCCCGGCGGGCGCCTCGCCGTGCCACCACCCGGGGCGGGCGTCGTCGCGGGCCAGCGGGTGGCGCGCGCCGCCGACGGCCACCTCGACCCGCTCGGCGGCGTACGGTGCCCACACCTCGTACCTCATGCGCCGCTCCTGGTCAGCAGGGCCACCGGGAGGCCGGCCAGCAGGTCCTCGACCAGCACGGGCCCGGCGGGGAAGGGGCGGCCGGTCAGCTCGTCGGTCCAGTCCCCGCCGTCGGGCAGGTGCAGTTCGGTGCCGCGCCAGCCGCCCTCGCGGGCGAGCCCGTACGGCAGGCGGGTGACGGCGGTGAGGACGTCCGGTCCGCGGCCGAAGGCGAGCAGGTGGCCGGCGGCCGGGCCGACGGCGGTGAGCGGGCGGTGGGCGCCCAGCGGGCGGGTGCGGCGCAGGTGCAGGGCGGTGGTGGTGAGGTGCAGCTTCTCCCGGGCGAGGTCGCCCGGGCGGGCCACGGGCGAGTCGGTGAGCCGTACGGCCAGCGCCCCGAGGTCGACGGCGCGCCGGTTGTCCGGGTCGACCAGGGTGTAGAGCGGCTCCTCGCTGCCCTGGTAGAGGTCCGGCACGCCGGGCACGGTGAGGTGCAGCAGTGCGGCGGCCAGGGTGTTGGCACGGGCGTACGGGGCGAGCGCGGCCACGTACCCCTCGATCCGGGGGAACAGCCCGGGGTTGCCGAAGACGGCGTGCACGCGGTCGGCGAGGGCGCGCTCGAAGCGGATGTTCTGGGTCGTCCAGGAGGTGTGGACCTTGGCCTCCCGGGCGGCCTTGAGCACGGCGGCGACCAGCCGTTCGGGGGTGGCCGGCCAGGCGGCGACCATGGTCTGCCAGAGCAGCCAGTCGCTGTCGGGGTCGAAGCGGCCGGCGGGCCCGTGCCCCGCCGCGGCGGACCAGGCGGCGGCCTCGGCGGCCCAGGCCTCCGGCTGCTCGGCCAGCACGGCGAGCCGGGCGCGGGCGTCGGCGCTGCGCTTCGTGTCGTGGGTGGAGAGCACCGTCATGGTGTGCGGCCAGTGCCGCTCCACGTAGTGGCACCAGGCGTGGAAGTCCTCCGGCCGCAGCCCGGGACGGTCCGGCTCGCCGCCGACCTCGTTCAGGCTCAGCAGCGCGTTCCACCGGTAGAAGGCGGTGTCCTCGACGCCCTTGGCGGCGACCGCGGCGGCGGTCTGGGCGAAGCGGACGGCGAACTCGTCCTGCTCGGGCCCGCGGCCCAGGGCGCCCTCCGCGAGGCCGGCCACGAAGCGGTCGGTGGCGTCGGTGGGCCCGTCGTCGGCGGCGAGCGCCGCGTGCAACTGCGCGGCAGAGGCCTCCGGCAGCGGCTCCCCGGGCCGTACGTAGGGCCGGTAGGCGGGGTATCCGGTGAGCAGCCGGCGCAGCGCGGCGCGCAGCCGCCACGGCGGGTGGTCGGCGTAGGCGGGGTCGGCGGCGCCGAGCCGGACGGCCAGCCGGACCAGCCGCTCCACCTCGGCGGCCAGCTCGCCCTCGGGGGCGGTCATGTCGGCCCGGCCCCGGCGGGCGGCGGCCAGCGCCGGGTGCGGGTCGGCGCAGGGTTCGCCGCCCGGGGGAGCGCCGGCGAGGAACGCCTCGTACGCGCCGGCCAGCCGGCAGGCGCCCGCGTGGTGGGTGAGCACCCCGTCGATCCGGCGCAGCGCGTCGTACCCGGTGGTGCCGAAGCACGGCCAGTCGGCGGGCAGCCGCTCCTCGCCGGTGAGGATCTTCTCGACCACCGTGTACGTGCCGCCGGTGGCCTCGGCCAGGCGCTCCAGGTAGCCGCGCGGGTCGGCGAGCCCGTCGGGGTGGTCGATCCGGAAGCCGTCCAGCACGCCCTCGCCGTGCAGCCGCAGCAGCAGGCCGTGGGTGGCCTCGAACACCTCCGGGTCCTCGACCCGGACCGCGATCAGCTCGTTGACGGTGAAGAACCGCCGGTAGTTGAGCTCGGTGCGGGCCAGCCGCCACCACGCCAGCCGGTACCACTGCCGGGCGAGCAGCTCGGGCAGCGCGAGCCGCTCGGTGCCGGGGCGCAGCGGCAGGACGTGGTCGTGGTAGCGGAGCGTGTCGCCGTCCACGGCGAGCTGGTCGAGCACGGCGCCGAGCCGGTCGCCGAGCAGCGGCAGCAGCACCCGGCCGCGCCCGGGGGCGTCCGGCGGGCCGGGCTGGGCGGTCCAGTCGATGTCGAACCAGCGGGCGTAGGGCGAGTCGGGGCCGTCGCGCAGCACCTGCCAGAGCGGCCGGTTGAGGTGCTCGGGCGCGGGCACGGCCATGTGGTTGGGCACCACGTCGGCGATCAGCCGCAGGCCGTGCCGGTGCGCCTCGGCGGCCAGGGCGCGCAGGGCCGGCTCGCCGCCGAGCTGCTCGGCGATCCGGCCGTGGTCGACGGTGTCGTAGCCGTGGGCGGAGCCGGGCACGGGCTCCAGCAGCGGGGAGAGGTGCAGGTGGGAGACGCCGAGGGCGGCCAGGTAGGGGACGGCGGCGGTGGCGTCGCGCAGGGTGAAGCCGGGCTGGAGCTGGAGCCGGTACGAGGCGGTCGGGACGCTGCGGGGGGCGACGCTCCGGGGGGTGGTCGGGCGGCGGGAGGGATCGAACGACGGGACGGAGGCGGCCGGGCGGGGCTGCGCGGGCTCGGCGGCGTGGGTCATGCCTCCATGCCTACCCGGCGGGGCGCGGGGGCAAGACCCGCTGCTGGCCCGAACAGGTGAGCGGTGGGCGTCGGGGACGCTCAGTGGCCCCGGCGCCGCCACCCCCGGGGGACGGTGAAGTAGCCCGGGCGCTGCGGGCCGCCGGCCCCGGAGCGGGACAGGCGCAGGATCACCCCGTGCTCGGCGCGGGCGGCCGCCACCAGGCCGGGGGCCGCCGGGTCCCCGGTGTACTGGGAGATCGAGCTGTTGAACATCGTCGCGTTCGGCTCGGGGACCGGCGGCCGGCCCGGCTCGTCCCAGGACAGGGTCGTCCCCAGGGCGTACAGCGCGGGGGTGTTCCGCGGCGAGCCGTCCGGGTGGCGGCCGCCGTGCCGGTAGTACGCCAGCGCGTCGGCGACCGAGCCGGGCGGGTGCGGCTGCCGGGGGTCGTGGCGCAGCCCGCTGCCCCAGTCGGCGACCCCGGCGGCGTCGATGCGGCGCAGCAGCTCCGGGATCTCCAGCGCGGTGGCGAAGTAGGCGGTCGCGGCGAGCTGGCAGACCAGCTCCAGGCGGCGGCCGGGGTCGAGCCCGAGCCCGGGGCCGAGCCGGCGGTCGTCCAGCTGGGTGACGACGTGGACCACCCCGTCGACCGCGCCGAGCCGCCCGATCAGCCCCTCGACGACGGCGTGCTCGGCGGCCCGGGCGGCCCGCGCCCGCGGGGTGCGGGTGCGCGAGAGCACCCACCGGTACGGGGGCGGGCGGCGGATCGTCGCGTCGGCGATCCGGCCGGGGACGGAGAGCAGCGTCCCCAGGAAGAACTCCGTCGCGCTCGGACGATCGCCCGCCATGCCAGCCGCCCCCTCGGTCCCCGGTGCTCCCCGGTGCTTCCGGGAACCACCGTGGCCCGCGCGACGGCCGGTGCGCAAGATCCGTCGGCGAACCGGGACACCGGTGCGGCCCGGCGCGGACGTTGCTCAGGCGGGGCGCTGCAGCACCATCAGCGAGCGGTCGGTCAGCCACAGGGTGTCCCCGGCCTTGACCCGGGCCTCGGCGCCGGGCGCGGGCAGCCGGGGCCGGGCGGTGTCCACCACCACCTGCCACTCCTGCCCGTGCCCGGCCGGCACGGTGAACTCCAGCGGCTCGAAGTGGGCGTTGAACATCAGCAGGAAGGAGTCGTCGACGATCCGCCCGCCGCGCCGGTCCGGCTCCGAGATGGCGTAGCCGTTCAGGAACACGGTGAGCGACTTGGCGTAGCTGGCGCCCCAGTTGCGCTTGGTCATCTCCTCCCCGCCGGGGGTGAACCAGGCGATGTCGGTGAGGTCCTCGTACTCGCCGCCGCCCCCGCCCTCCCCGGCGGCCCGGCCCGGGACCGGGCGGCCGTGGAAGAAGCGCCGGCGCCGGAACACCGGGTGGTCGCGGCGCAGCCAGACCATCTGCTGGGTGAACTCCAGCAGCCGGGTCCGCGCCCCGTCGTCCTTCGGCCAGTGCACCCAGGTGAGTTCGTTGTCCTGGCAGTAGGCGTTGTTGTTGCCCTGCTGGGTGCGGCCGAACTCGTCGCCGTGGGAGAGCATCGGCACGCCCTGGGAGAGCATCAGGGTGGCGAGGAAGTTGCGCTGCTGGCGCGCCCGCAGCTCCTCGACGGCCGGGTCGTCGCTGGGGCCCTCGACGCCGCAGTTCCAGGAGCGGTTGAAGGACTCGCCGTCCCGGTTGCTCTCGCCGTTGGCCTCGTTGTGCTTCTCGTTGTAGGAGACCAGGTCGCGCAGGGTGAAGCCGTCGTGGCAGGTGACGAAGTTGATCGAGGCGATCGGACGGCGGCCGTCGTCCTGGTAGAGGTCGGAGGAGCCGGTGAGCCGGGAGCCGAACTCGGCGAGCGCGGCGTTCTCGCCGCGCCACAGGTCGCGGACGGTGTCCCGGTACATGCCGTTCCACTCCGTCCACAGCGGCGGGAAGTTGCCGACCTGGTAGCCGCCCTCGCCGAGGTCCCAGGGCTCCGCGATCAGCTTGGCCTGCGAGACCACCGGGTCCTGCTGGACGAGGTCGAAGAACGAGGAGAGCCGGTCCACCTCGTGGAACTGCCGGGCGAGGGTGGCGGCGAGGTCGAAGCGGAAGCCGTCCACGTGCATCTCGGTGACCCAGTAGCGCAGCGAGTCCATGATCAGCTGGAGCACGTGCGGGCTGCGCATCAGCAGGCTGTTGCCGGTGCCGGTGGTGTCCTCGTAGAACCGCTGGTCCCGGGCCAGGCGGTAGTAGGAGACGTTGTCCAGGCCGCGCAGGGAGAGTGTGGGCCCGAGGTGGTTGCCCTCGGCGGTGTGGTTGTAGACGACGTCGAGGATGACCTCGATGCCGGCCGCGTGCAGCGCCTTCACCATCGACTTGAACTCCTGCACCTGCTGGCCCCGGTCGCCGGTGGAGGAGTAGGAGGAGTGCGGGGCGAAGAATCCGACGGTGTTGTAGCCCCAGTAGTTGGCCAGGCCGAGGTCGCGCAGCCGGTGGTCGCGGACGAACTGGTGCACCGGCATCAGCTCGATCGCGGTGACCCCGAGCTTGGCGAGGTGCTCGATGACGGCGGGGTGGGCGACGCCCGCGTAGGTGCCGCGGATCTCCTCGGGGATGCCCGGGTGCAGCTTGGTCAGGCCCTTCACGTGGGCCTCGTAGAGCACGGTGCGGTGGTAGTCGGTGCGCGGCGGTCGGTCGGTGCCCCAGTCGAAGTAGGGGTTGATCACCACCGAGTGCATGGTGTGCGGGGCGGAGTCGAGGTCGTTGCGGCACTCGGGGGCGCCGAAGTGGTAGCCGTAGACCGACTCGTCCCAGTCGATGTGGCCGCTCATCGCCTTGGCGTACGGGTCCAGCAGCAGTTTGGCGCTGTTGTGCCGCTGGCCGAGGCCCGGGTTGTACGGGCCGTGGACGCGGAAGCCGTAGCGCTGGCCGGGCTGGACGCCGGGGAGGTAGGCGTGCCGGACGAAGGCGTCGGTCTCGCGCAGCTCGACGGCCGTCTCCGAACCGTCCTCGGCGAGCAGGCAGAGCTCGATCCGGTCGGCGCTCTCGGAGAACACCGCGAAGTTGGTGCCGGCCCCGTCGTAGGTGGCGCCGAGCGGGTAGGGGGTCCCTGGCCAGACCTGCATGGTTCCTCGCCTTCCTTGCGTAGAAGGAGAACTGACGGACCGTCCGATGGTCGGGGCCCGGACCGCGGGGGCACGCGTCGCACCCGGCCGGGCGGGCGGGCGCGCGTGCCGGCCGGGCGCCGTGACGTACGGCGCACGGGCGGCACAGACCGCATACTCCCCGACGCTTTCCCCGACGGCGGGGCCATTTGTGCCGTGTTCGCCCGAACGGGTGTCCCCATGGCCGCCCGGGGGCGGCCGCGGAACGCCCCGGATCCGGCGCGGCGGCGTCTGCGGGACGGGGCCCGGCCCCGTCGCGGGGCTTCCGTGGTGCGCGGGGCGGGTGAGACGGTTGGGGCGCACCCCCGGGCCCGGCGGGCGCCGTGGTCCAACCGGCTGCGGGCGGTTCGCGGCGGGCAGTACCCTTGATCGTCCGGCCCGCCCGGGGCTCGTGGCGGTCGATCAGGCGAACCGGCGGCGAACCGCCGGTGCGTCGGGCGGGACGCCGTGCGGCCGACCGGCCGGGCAGCAGGCAGACAGCTCCGAGCGGCCGCCCCGGCGGCTCCCAGCAGGAACCAGGTGAGGTGGCGCATGGTGTTCCCCGCCGGCGGTCGTGGCGGTGGGCCCGGCGGCCCCGACCGGGGCGGCGCCCGCAGCGAGGCGCCGACGGTGGTCATGCGGCCCGCGCTGACTGGCGGGCGCTCGCTCGTCCCGGCCCAGGGCGGACCGGTCGAGGTCCCCGCGCTGGCCTGGTCCGGCGCCGAGTGGGAGGACGCCTACCAGCGGGTCCGGCTCTCCGGCCGCGCCTACGTCTGGCTCAATCTGGTCGAGCAGCGGCTGCGCTCGCTCGTCGACGAGGTGCTGCACCCGATCTACGCGCCCGCCCACGGCGAGGACTGGGTCACCGCGGCGGCCGGCCCGGCCGGCGAGGAGTGGGCGCACCGGGCCGGCGCCGTGCGCGAGGTCAGCCGGCGCAAGGGCTACCTGCTCGACCCGGCCGACGACGACCCGCTGGTCTTCCTCACCCTGCCGCAGCTGCGCGAGCTGATGATCCAGCACTGGCCGTGCTTCGAGCCCTACCTGGCCGACCGCCGGGAGATCGAGCTGGCCCTCGACGAGCTGGAGGTCGCCCGGCACGTCGTCTCCCGCAACCGCGTCCTCACCCCGACCGTCCTCGCCCAGACCGAGCGGGCCGCCGCCCGGCTGCTCGCCCTGTTCGACGGCGGCGCCGGCGCCGTGCCCGCCGACGTCGTCGAATCGCTGGTCGCCGGCCGGTACGCGGACGTCGTCGCCGTCCACCCCGACCGGGTCCGGCTCCAGCGCGACCTGCCGGTCGAGGACCTGCTCGACGGCGCCCGGCGGCTGGACGCGCTCGGCATCGGCCTCGGCATGCTCTGCCAGAACTACACCGGCAAGCGGCTGGTGCGCCTCGCCACCGACGGCTGCCGGGTGCGGCTGCTCTTCCTCAACCCGGCCAGCAGCGCCGTGCGCCGCCGCGAGCGCGAACTGGGCATCGGGCGCGGCGAGCTGGGCCGCTCGATCCAGATGAACATCCTGCACGTGCGCCGGGTCCGGGCCGCGCTGCGCGACCAGGGCGGCTTCGAGATCCGGGTGTTCGACGAGACCCCGCGCTTCACCGCCTACCTGGTCGAGGGCGCGCCCTCCGCCGCCCCGGCCCCCGGCGGGCGCCGCCAGACCCGCGACCTCGGCGTCGTCCAGCCCTACCTGCGGCGCGCCCGCGGCATGGAGTCGCCCGCCCTGGTGCTGCGCGGCGGCGCGGGCCAGCAGCCGGGCGGCACGGACGCCGGGCTGCTGGAGGTCTACCGCGAGGAGTTCGAGGGCGTCTGGGCGGACTCCCGGCCGGTCTCCTGAACCGGGGCTCCCCCGGGAGGGGGACGCGGTCCCTCCTCGCGGCGGAGGCGGCGGCCCCGGGGCGGCCGGGAGGGTGGAGGCAGCGGGCCGGCACCGGTCCGGCCGCCTTCGAGGAACGAGGTCCGATCATGCGCAAGCACCTGCTGGGCGCCGCCGCGCTCGCGAGCATCCTGGCGCTCTGCGCCGCCCCGGCCGCTTCGGCCGGTCCGGCGTCCACGCGCCTGCACGGGTGGGCCGCGCTCGCCCCGCTCGGGGGTGTCCCCGATCCGACCCAACTGCTCACCCTGGGCGTCGCCGCCCACGGTGGCCGGGGTCACGCCACCATCCAGCACGTGTTCGAGCGCGGCACGGACCGCCAGTTCACCGCGCGGGTCGAGGTCCGGGTGGACTGCCTGACCGAGACGGCCGGCACCGTCGTCCTCACCGGCACCGCCGACTCGGTGACGTACACCGCCGGCCCCGCCCTGGAACCGGTGCCGCCGGTGGCGAGCGGCTGGCACCCCGAGGTGGCCTTCGCCTTCCGTCCGGACGGCCGGGGCGGGTTCCGGATCGCCTGGACGGGCATCCCGAGGACGGTGGACGCCCCGCCCGTGGCCGCCCCCTGCCGGATCCCGGCCGACACCGGTCAGGACCTCGGCGCCGTCCGGGGCGGCTTCACCGTCCGGGGCTGACCGGCCCGCCCCCGACCGGGCGGAGCAGGTACACGTCGACCGGGTCCTGCGCCTCCACCGCGAAGCCGTGCCGCTCGTACAGCCGGCGGGCGGCACTGCCCTGGACGACCACCAGCCGGACCTCGGCCGGCACGGCGTCGGCCTGCGCGAGGACGTGCCGCAGGACGGCGGTCCCCAGGCCCCGGCCCTGGTGCGCGGGGGAGAGGTAGAAGTGCTCCAGCAGCCGGCCGCCCCGTTCGTGCGGCCGGACGGTGACGCAGCCCGCCAGGACGCCGCCGACCTCGACGACCGAGGTGTACCGGGTGGAGAAGGTGTCCCGCAGCCGCCGGCGGACCCGGTGCTCGTCGTAGCGGCCGAGCCGGACCAGGTCGGGGCGCATGACCTCGGCGCGCAGCTCGGCGATCGGCTCGACGTCGGCGAGCCTGCCCGGGCGCAGGGTCCAGGCCGGGGTGTCGGTCGTGTCGGTCACCCCCGCAGTGTTCCAGCCCGCCCGGGCGGCCCGGCGCCCGGGCCCGCCCGGCGGATGCCCGCCCGCCGGGCCGCCCGGGGTTGCCGGGCCCGGAGGTGGTTACGGGACCCAGATCCACAGGTCGTACCTGCCGCCGCCGGCCGAGCGGCACTGCGCCTCGCCGGCGTAGGAGTCCCGCAGATCGACGCAGTCCGCGTAGGAGTAGCGGCCGATCTTCTTCCAGTAGCCCGCCGCGACGCTCACGGCGGAGCCCGTGCCGCCGCTCGGGGCGGCGTGGGCGGTGGCGGCCGTGGTGCCCAGCAGGGCGGCGGCCGTGAGGGCCGCGCCGGAGAGCAGGAGGCGGATGCGCATGGGCCTGTCCCTTCGTCGTCCGCCGGGTGGCGGAGCGGATGCCTGGTGCCACCGAATCCGGGCCGCCCGGTCCGGTTCAACCGCCCGGCGCCGTCCCGGACGGCCGGACGGTGCCGACCTGGGGCGCGCGCCGCGTCCCGGACGCCGTCCCGGACGGCTCGTGCGCTGCGCCGGACGGATGGTCACCGGCGGCCGGGGCGGGCACGCGGGGGTGGGGCGGGGTGCGGATTGCTAGCGTCGGGTTCCTGATCAGCGGCCCGGTACCGGGCCCGCGCCCTCCCGTTCCGCCGCCCCGGAAGGCCCGCCGTTGACCAGCCAGCACACCACCGGCCCGGGCACGCCCGGGCGCCCCGGCGCCTCGCGCCGAGGCTTCGTCCGCGCCGCGCTCGGCGCCGGGGCGATCGCCCTCGGCCCCGGCGGCCCCGCCCCGGCCGCCGCCGCGCCGCGCGCCACCGCCGGGCGGATCCCCTTCCACGGCGTCCACCAGGCGGGCATCCTCAACCCGCCGCCCGGCCACGGCACCTTCCTCGCCCTCGACGTGCGCGTCGCCGACCGGGCCGCGCTGGAGAAGCTGCTGCGCACCCTGACCGACCGGATCCGCTTCCTCACCGGCGGCGGCACCCCGCCCGACCTCGGCCCGGCCGCCGCCCCCGCCGACAGCGGCACCCTGGGCCCCGACGCCCTGCCCACCGACGACCTCACCGTCACCGTCGGCGTCGGCGCCTCGCTCTTCGACGCCCGCTACGGCCTCGCCGACGCCCGCCCCACCCGGCTCACCGCGATGCCGGCCTTCCCCGGCGACGCCCTGCGCCCCGCCGAGTGCCACGGCGACCTCTCCCTCCAGGTCTGCGCCGAGGACCGCGACACCGTCCAGCACACGGTCCGCGACCTGCTGCGCGTCGCCGGCCGGGCGCTCGGGCCGCGCTGGCAGCTCGACGGCCACCAGAACCGCGCCCGTCCGAGCGGCGCCGCCCGCAACCTCCTCGGCTTCAAGGACGGCATCGAGAACCCCGACACCGACTCGGCCCGGCAGATGGACGAGCTGGTCTGGGTCGGCGCGAACAGCGGCGAGCCGGCCTGGGCGGCCGGCGGCAGCTACCAGGTGATCCGCGCCGTGCGCACCCTGACCGCCTCCTGGGACGAGGTGCCGCTGCGCGACCAGGAACGGATGATCGGCCGCCGCAAGGCCGACGGCGCCCCGCTCGGCCGTGCCGGCGAGAACGACGCCCCCGACTACACCCAGGACCCGAACGGCGCCGTGATCGCCCTCGACTCCCACATCCGCCTCGCCAACCCGCGCACCGACGCCACCCGCGCCAGCCGCATCCTGCGCCGCGCCTTCAACTACGACCGGGGCCTCGACACCACCGGCGTCCCCGAACTCGGCCTCGCCTTCTGCTGCTACCAGCAGGACCTCGCCCGCCAGTTCGAGGCCGTCCAGACCCGCCTGGCCCACGAACCCCTCGCCCGCTTCCTCCGCCCCACCGGCGGCGGCTACTTCTACGTCCTCCCCGGCGCCCGCGACGCCGCCGACTGGCTCGGCCGCACCCTCCTCGCCCCCGGCTAACCGGCGGAGGGCGAAGCGGACGGGGGCATCAGACACGGCGTGGTGACACCCAGCGCCATCCTCTTGTCGCCGGTGCTGTCGACGGTGGCGAAGTACCGGCTCCCGGGGTGACGGGCGCCGAGCGCGGCGAACGGCGTCGCCTCCGTTGCCTCACGGAAGTCGCTGATCTTCAGGCCCTCCTTCGTCCACAGGTCCCGGGCACTGCGAATGACCTCGTTGTGCCGGGCGATGCCCTGGACGTCACTGTGGACGCTGTACAGCAGGGTGTAGCGGTCGTCGGGCGCGGACTCGCCCTTCCGGCCGACGCACGGGTTGAAGAGGATCTGCTCCGGCTCGCTGTTGATCTCGATGCCGGCTGTCTGCGCCACGTGCGCGATGAGCTGGCGGGCCCAGTCCAGCGCCTCTTGACGGGACTTGACGGGCAGGGGGTCGTTCTTCCCGGTTCCGGGACTGGACATGCAGGCTCCAAGCGTCGCGGTCATGAGCGCCGTGGCCACCAGGCGGCTCAGCCGATTCCTGCCGGTGGACCGGCGAACGGACGGACGGATCATGGGTGTTCTCCCGGGGAGGCTCAGTGCCAGACGGGAATGAACCCGCCGATGTTGATTTCCTTGGGTTCCACCTCCGGCGGCTTCCCGACGATGATCTGTGCCTGGTTCCAGAGGCTCTGCGATCCGTCGTCCCAGTACCCGCCGTGGCCCGACGTGTCGGTGGAGAGGTTGTTGCCGCCGAACCCGACGGTGTGCGGACCGGGGCCCAGGGTCAGTCCGCCGGCGAACCGGGTGAGGTCGTCCTCGGCTTCGGAGATCCAGACATGGCTGGGATCGATCTGCAGCTGTTTCGCATGGTCGACGCCCATGCCGGGGCTCCCCAGAGTGACGATGTCGTCGGCGTGCAGTCCGTCACCTCCCCTGGCCGCGACGCCGACGGCGTAGCTGCCGTAGCTGTGGGCGATGTAGGTCAGGTGGCTCTTGGGTTCGCCGTGTGCGACCCGGAGCCCGTCCGAGAAGCGCCGCATGTCCTCGGCGCCGTCGATGCCCCGGCGCGGGTTCGCCGCCTCGGGGATGCTCTCGGGGGTGTCGTAGCCCAGGTAGGAGATCACCGACACCGTTTCTCCGGTGTTCGCGACCCTTGTCGCGTAGCCCTGGATCTGTCGGATCCGGTCGATCTGCCCCGGGACGCCGGGGAACTCCGTGTCCGTCCCCGGGACGAACACCGCGGTGTGCTTGGCCGTGTCCGGGTTGCCGGTGGCGACGATCGCGCGGCCGTCGCCACCGTACCTCTCGGGGTCGATGCCGAGGAGGAACATCTGGTGCTGCTCGTCCCGGGCGTCGGCGGTCTCCGCCAGCTTGTCCTTGATGGTCTGGAGCGCCGCCTTCCGCTTGTCGTAGTCCGACTGGGAGAGGCCGAAGGCGGCAGGGGTGCCGGCCTGGAGCGCGTCGAGCTTCTGGTCCAGGACGAGGCGGTTCGCCTCGTCCCGGGCGGTGGCCGGCAGGCCGTCCATGCTTCCGATCTTCGCCGCGTTCAGCGCGAGGTAGGTCTCCTGCTGCTCCGGTGACAGTCCCTTCCACCATTCGGCGTTCTGCTTCGGGTCCTTGCCGTCCGGGACGTACGCGTCCGCCAGACCGAGGTCCTTCATGACGTCCGCCGCGTCGGTACCGGTCTCCGCCATGGCGCCGCTCGCCCGCTGGGTGGTGAGGATGTCGGCGCCGAGGCGGCCCAGGGCGGTGTTGCCCTGGTCGCTCGCCCGCTGGGCGTCCTTCAGCGCGGTGTCGATCCTCGTCTGGATCTCGCCCCTGAGGCCCATGAGGGTGCGGCGTGCGGCCTGCGTGTCCGGGTCGTTGCGGTCCCCGGGTTCCTCGGGCGGCAGACCCACGACGCCGTCCGCCGACACGGTCAGGCCGGAGTCCTGGGCCCGGTGCACGGCGTTCGTCAGGTTCGTCTGCGCCTGGTACATCCGGTCCGCGACCGTGTTCAAGGTGAGTGCGACCGACTCCGCTTCGACCCGGACGATGTCCAACTGCTGTTCGGTCCGGGCCATGAACGGGAACGCCGCGTCGGCGTTGGTGCCCTTCCAGTGCGCGTGCAGCGGTCCGTTGACCTGAAGGCGATGGCGGTTGCCGGTGCTCTCAGAGGCATGGGCGAGGGCCTTCCAGCCCTTCGCCGCTTCACGCAGACCCTGCGGGTCGAACCTCATCAGCAGTTCGTACGCGCTGCTCACTTCGCCCCCTGGGGTGCGCTCCAGGCCCTGGCGACGGCCTGCTCGTTGCTCGCGTGCGACGCGGCGTTGGCGTGGAGGTTCGCGGCGGTGTCCGCGAGGCGCTGACGGAGCGCGCCGAGCGGGGCCGCCCAGTCGTTCCCGAGTTGCCGGAGCCCGCCCGCGATCGACCAGCCGGCGAGCTGCCCCGATGCCGTCGTGGCGGCGGTCAGCGCGGTCTGGACCGGCTTCGCGAACTCCTGGGCGAGGGCGCTCGCCAGGTTGGCGGAGGCGCTCAGCTCTCCCGTATTGATGGTGACATCGGCCACTGCGTCTCCCCCCGGAGCGAAGTTTCGCGTGAACGGGTGGGCCGCCTCGTGAGAAGGCCCACCCGTGCATGCGCTGTGTAGTCGTGACAATACCGAAGCAGTACGACGAGTATGACTACTGAGCGGTTCCGTGAAGGATCTGCCGCACGGGGGCGAGCCCCCCACCGGCCGGATTGTCGGTGGGGCGGGTGATGATAGGGGCTGCTTCGCACCGGAGGACGGAAGGACACACCCTTATGAGCTGGTGGCAGCAGCCACTGGTCGGCTTCGACCTGGAGACCACGGGCACCGACCCGGCCGTGGACCGCATCGTCACGGCCGCCCTCGTGGACACCGTCGGGGCCCGCCGGCTGGGTGCCACCGGGTGGCTGATCGATCCGGGGGTGCCGATTCCCGCCGAGGCCGAGGCGATCCACGGGATCGGGGACGGGCTGGCGCGGGCCGAGGGGCGGCCGGCGAAGGAGGCGGTGGACGAGATAGCCGCGGCGCTGTGCGAACGGCTGGCCGCCGGGCGGCCGGTGGTCGCCTTCAACGCGCCCTTCGACCTCTCGCTGCTCGACGCCGAGCTGCGCCGGCACGGTCTGCCGGTGCTCGCCGAGCGGCTCGGCGGGCCGGTGGCGCCCGTGCTCGACGCGCTGGTCATCGACCGCGCGGTGGACAAGTACCGCAAGGGCTCGCGCACCCTCCAGCGGGTCTGCGAGGTGTACGGCGTCGAACTGACCGACGCCCACGAGGCGGGCAGCGACGCCCTCGCCGCCGTCCGGGTCGCGGTCGCCCTCGCCGAGCGCTACCCCGACCGGGTCGGCGGCGTCCCGGTCGCCGACCTCCACGCCCGGCAGGTCGAGTGGTACCGCGACTGGGCCGAGGGCCTCCAGTCCTGGCTGCGCCGCGGCAAGGACCCCGAGGCCGTCATCGACCCCCGCTGGCCGCTGCGCTGAGCCCGGCCCTCGGCGCCTGAGCGCGGATGGCTAACGCGGGCCGTCCGTTCCCGGGCGGGCGGTCCGGTGGACGACCGCGTCCTGCGGGGGATGCGGCGGGTGGACGGAGGCGGAGCCGGTCCCCAGCAGGCGGGCCTTGGCGGCGGCGAACTCGGCGGCGTCCAGGGCGCCGTCGCGGTGCAGGGCGGTGAGGCGTTCCAGGGCGGCGATCAGGTCGAGGGCGGGGGCGTCCGGGACGGCCCCGGCGGTGAGGGAGGCGTGGACGTTCTCCGGGTCGGCGGGGTCGTAGCGGACCTCGGTGAGGGCACCCCGGCGCGGGGCGTCGAAGGCGGGGAAGGCGTCGGTGACGGTGGTCGTGCGGCGCGCTCCGTCGATCGTGGTGAACTCGACGGTGAGCCGCAGTTCCGGGCAGTCGTTGGAGGTGGTCCCGGTAGGGGTGAGGCCGGTGATCCGGCCGGGGACGGTGACGCCGTACTGCTCCAGGCGGCCCTGCCGGTCGGCCCGGCGCCGGGCCTCCAGCCGGAACGCGCGCCAGCGGCGGGCGCCGTGCCGGTCGAGGACGGCGGTGAGCAGGGCGAGCGGGAGGACGGGGACCAGCGGCCAGGGGTGGAAGGAGCCGTTGGCGAGAGCCGCGCCGAGCAGGCCGAGGGCGACGCAGCCCAGCAGGACGCCCCGGTCGGAGGTGGCCGAGGGCTCGGTGGTGGGGGCGTCGCCGTGCGCGGTGGTGGCGGCGGACACCAGGGACAGCAGCCAGAGCAGGATGCCACCGGCCAGGTACCCGGCGGTGCCGAAGCCGTTGCACCGCTGTTCGGGGCCGCAGGCGTCGGTCCCGTAGGCGTGGACGAAGCCGGTGGCGGTGAGCCAGCCGGCGGCCGCGGTGAACCCGGCGACGATGACGAGTCCGATGATCCGACCGCTGCTCAGGCGCGGTCCGAGGGCGGTGGTGTGATCGGTGGCCATGGGGCGGAGTGTAGGGCGCCCGGGTGACGGCCCGGGCAACGGGGAACGCCGTGCGCGCCGCCCGCCCCCGGCACCCCCACCGGCCGGTGCCTGTCGGCACCAGCCGGTGGGGACGGCGTCAGAACGGGTACCAGCGCACCTCCGTGGCGCCCGTCCGCAGCGAGTCCACCCGCCGCCGGAACTCCGCGAGCGCCGCCGGGTTGCCCGGCGCCTGCTGCGCGACCCAGGAGGCGCTCGCCGTCTCCCGCGCGCCGCGCAGCACCGCGAAGCCGGGCCACTCGCGCACGTCCCAGCCGTAGGCCTCGGTGAACGCCCGGTACTCCTCGCCCGGCACGCCGTACCGGTCGTGGGCGAGCGCGAGCACCACCAGGTCGTGCTCGCGCAGGTCGTCGGCGACGAACTCCAGGTCGAGCAGGACCGGCCCGTCCGGCCCGACGTGGACGTTGCGCGGCAGCGCGTCGCCGTGGATCACCCCGGTCGGCAGGCGCGGGACCAGCGCGGCCGCCTCGTCGGCGAAGGCGTCCCGGCGCCGGCGCAGGAAGTCGACGTCGGCCGGGTCGACGTGGCCCTCGGCGGAGGCGAGCCAGCGCTCGACGGGTGCCAGCAGGTCGCGCCGGCCGAGGGTGAACGGCGGCTCGGGCAGCCGGTGCAGGGTGTGCAGCAGCGGGGCGAGGTCGACCGGGCGGGCGGGCCGCTCGGAGGGGGCCAGCCGGTGCCAGAACGTGACGGGGTGGCCGTGGGCGGCCTGCGGTTCGACGGGCACCGCGTCGTACGGGCGGACCACCGGGACGCCGTGGCCGGCCAGCCAGTCGGCGACGGCGAGCTCGCGGCGGGCGCGCTCGTACAGTTCCGGGGCGCGGCCGACCTTGGCGACCACGGCCGGGTCGCCGAGGTCGAAGACGGCGTTCTCGCCGAGGGCGAGCAGCCGGGCGTCGCCGGGGCCGGGCAGGCCGGCCGACTCGCAGGCGTGGGCGAGCAGCAGCCGGGCCCGCCCCTCGTCGAAGGGGAGCATGGGGGTGTCCGTTTCCTTGCATGACAGCCGGGTGAGGGTGGGCGATCATTCTGGCAAACGGGTGCCGGGCCCCGCGTCACGCGGGGCCCGGCGTCGTGCGAGGTCTGCGGGTCCGGGGACCGCGGGGGAAGGGTCAGACCTCGATCCGGCGGTGCCGGGCCTGGTGGGGCCGCGGCTCCTGCCCGGTCTGCGGGGCCGGCGGCGCCTGGCCCGCGGCGGCGGCGCCCAGCGGCGGGACGCTCTCGCCGTGCGAGAGGTCGGGCAGCCAGCCGAGCCAGCGCGGCAGGTACCAGTTGCGCTCGCCGAGCAGGGTCATCACCGAGGGCAGCAGCACCGCGCGGATGATCGTCGCGTCGACCAGCACCGCGACCGCGAGGCCGACGCCCATCTGCTTCATGGCCTGCATGGACAGCGTGCCGAAGACCGCGAACACCGCCACCATGATCACCGCGGCGCTGGTGACCACCCCGGCCGTGGAGCGGATGCCGTGGGCGATCGCGGCCCGGGTCGGCAGGCCGCGGTCACGGCCCTCCTTGATCCGGGAGACCACGAAGACGTGGTAGTCCATCGAGAGGCCGAAGAGGATCACGAAGAGGAACAGCGGCACCCAGGACTCCACCGCGCCGACGCCCTCGGTGCCCAGCAGCGAGGCCCCCACGCCGTGCTGGAAGACCAGCGTCAGCACTCCGTACGCGGCGCCGACCGACAGCAGGTTGAGCACCACGGCGGTGCCGGCGACGGCCAGCGAGCGGAAGGAGGTGAGCATCAGGAGGAAGGCGAAGGCCACCACGAAGCCGAAGACCAGCGGCATCGAGCCGGTCATCTTGGCGTTGAAGTCGTACGAGCCGGCGGTGCGGCCGGTGACCGGGGCCTCGGTACCGGGCACGGTGAGCACGGTGGCGGGCACCAGCTGCTCGCGCAGGGTCTTCAGCGCGGTGTTGCTGACCTTGTCGTTGCCGGTGCCGTTGAGCGGGATGTCGACGGTGGCGACGTTCTGCCGCGGGTGGACGGTGACGTCCACCGGTCCGTGCATCTGCCCGCTGGCCAGGGCGCGGGCCTTGAGGTCGGCGATCGCCGCGGTCATCGCCGGGGAGTCGATGTCGGCGGCCTTGACGACCACGGACGCGGGCGCCGGGCTGCCGGGGAAGGCGGCCTCGATCTTCTGCGAGACGGCGACCAGCTCGTTGCCCTTGGGCAGCTGCTGCTGGAAGGTCAGGTTGGCGGTGTGCATGGTGAGCAGCGGGGCGGACAGGCCGATCAGCACCGCCACGGCGAGCACGGTGGCGGCCAGCGGGCGGCGCAGCACCGGGGTCAGCACGGCGTTCCAGAACCGGCCGCCGGTGGTCGCGGCGTCGGGGCGGCGCAGCCGGCCGAGGAAGGGCACCCGGCCCTTGCCGACCTTGTCGCCGAGCATCGAGAGCAGGGCGGGCAGCACGGTGAGCGAGCCGAGCACCGCGGTGACGACGACCACGATGGTGGCGTACGCCATGGACTCGAACTCGGCGATGCCGGTGAGGAACATGCCGGCCATGGCGATCACCACGGTGACGCCGGAGACCAGCACCGCCCGGCCGCTGGTGGCGGCGGCGATCCGCAGGGCGGTCTCCAGGTCGCGCCCGGCGGCCCGCTCCTCGCGCTCGCGGCGCAGGTAGAAGAGGCAGTAGTCGACGCCGACGGCGAGGCCGACCAGCAGCATCACCGAGCTGGCGCTGTTGCTGGTGTGCAGCAGGCCGCTGCTGAGCGCGACGAGCCCGCCGGCCGCGATGAAGGCGGTGAGCGCGAGCACCACCGGCAGTACGGCGGCGACCAGCGCGCCGAAGGCGACCAGCAGGATGCCGAGGGCGAGCGGGACGGCGGTCCACTCGGCGCGGGCGAAGTCGTCGGCGAACTGCTCGTCCATCCACTTGCCGGAGCTGGCGTCGCCGAGTTCGACCACGGTGAGGTCGGGGTGCTGCTTCTGGACGGCGGCGACGGCGTCGACCACGGCGGTGACGTTCTTCACCGCCTCCTCGCGCTCGCCCTTCACGGTGAGCTGGACGAGGGCGGAGCGGCCGTCGGCGGAGAGCGCCCCGGTGTCGTAGGGGGAGCGGACGTCGGTGGCCTTGCCGGTGCCGTTGACCGCGCCGACGACCTGGTCGACGGCGGCCCGGAAGGCGGGGGCGTCGGCGGTCAGGCCGGTGCTCTGGACGAGCACGGTCTCGGTGGACGGGGGCTTGAGGCCGGCCTGGTCGAGGATCTCGGCGGCCCGGGAGACCTGGCCGGGCATCGCCTCGGCGTCGGTGACCTTGGTGCTGCCGTGCATGCCTCCGAGGACGGCGGCGAGGACGACGAACAGCAGCCAGCCGAAGACGGCGGTCTTTCTGTGCCGGGCGCTCCACGCGCCCATGGCGGCGGCCATGCCGAGCTTGCTCTTCACGCTTCCCCCTGGGAATGCGGCCGGCGCCGGGATCGGTGGCGGGCGCGGGCCGGGCCTACGGCGGTGGTCGGCCGCCGGGATGTGGGACACCGGGGTGCGGCCCGGCGTCGCGAATGACCCTAGGGAAGCCGCAGGTGACGGGGTATCCGGCTGGCGGGGGAGTCCTCCCTGTGGTCTTCCTCGGGGGCGGGGTGGGGTTTTCCCTACCCGCCTACCCTGATATCTCCTCCTGGGGATCGGGGCGCGGACTCCACCCTGAGGGGGAGCCGGATCCACCCCCAGCACGAGGCCCCGGGGGTCGTGCGGGCGCGAAGATGGGTCAGGGTCGCTTCACGGCGTCCCCGGGGGGTCGGCCTGCGGCAACGGGGTCAGGGGAAAACTGCTTGCCGGTCGGCTAGCAAGTGCCCGTAGGATGGGCCCCCTTCACGTACTTACCTGCCGACCGGCTAGGCCAGTGCCCCCGCACCGGCCGGGCCGATCCTCGATCCGTCGCCCGGCGTCCCGTCCCCCAAGGGCTGCGGTGAACCATGCCCAGGAGGCATTACGAGCATGTTCCACCGACTAGGACAATTCGTCGTCCGTCGCGCCTGGTGGGTGATCGCCGGCTGGATCGTCGCGATGCTCGCCATCGCGGTCACGGCGCCGAAGATCACTGCCCAGACCGACGAGGCCGCGTTCCTCCCGAAGCACTACGAGTCCATCCAGGCCGCGCAGTTGCAGGAGGAGGCGTTCCCGGCGAGCTTCACGCCGTCCGCGCTCGCCCTGTTCGAGCGCAACGACGGCGGCCCGCTGACGGCCGGCGACAAGGCCGCCGCGGCGAAGATCATCCAGGGGCTCACCGACAAGAAGATCGAGCACGTCGAGCAGATCGTCCCGCTCAGCGACCAGTCGACGTCCAAGGACGGCAAGTACGCGCTGGCGCCGATCGCGATCGACAAGACCACCCAGAACTCGGAGAAGTTCGGCGAGGTCGCCAAGAAGGTCCGCGAGGAGGGCAAGGCGCTCGCCCAGGGCGGCGACCTGAAGTTCCAGCTCGGCGGCTCCGCCGCCCAGCAGCTGGACCAGCAGGAGTCCTCCGGCGCGGCCGACGCCGTCATCGGCATCAGCAGCGTCGTGCTGGTCGCGATCATCGTCGGCATCATCTTCCGCAGCGTGCTGGCCGGCCTGCTGCCGGTGCTGCTCTCGCTGGTGATCGCCATGCCGACCGCCAACGGCCTGATCGCCTACGCCACCAAGGCCTTCGACCTGAAGTCCACCCCGGTGCTCTCGGCGATCCTGATCGTCGTGGTGCTCGGCGTCGGCACCGACTACTTCCTGTTCCTCGCCTTCCGCTACCGCGAGCGGCTGCGGGCGGGCGACACCCGGCAGGAGGCCGTGGTCAACGCCGTCGGCCGGGTCGGTGAGGCCATCGCCTCCGCGGCCGGCGCGGTCACCGTCGCCTTCGCGGTGCTGGTCCTCTCCAGCCTCGGCATGTTCAAGGCGCTCGGCCCGGCGCTGGCCATCGCGGTCGTCGTCACCGCCTTCGCCTCGCTCACCCTGGCCCCGGCCGTGCTCACGGTCATCCCGGCCCGCGGGGTGTTCTGGCCCGGCAAGAAGTGGATGCGCGAGCCGAGCGACGCCCGGTTCGCCGCGCTCGGCCGCGTGGTCGAGAAGCGCCCGGCCCTGGTGGCCGTCGCCTCCGGCGGCGTGCTGCTGGCGCTGACCGCCGGCGCCCTCGGCTACAACGGCACCTTCGACCTCGCGGGCAGCTCCATGCCCAAGACCAAGGAGTCGATGGTCGTCCAGGACAAGATGGTCAGCGCGTTCTCGGCCGGTGCCGCGGACCCGACGCACGTCTACCTGACCTCCACCGGCGGCGCCAAGCTCGACCAGAGCGCGTTCACCGGCTACGCCGCCAAGCTCGGCGCCGTCCCTGGCGTCGCCGAGGCCGAGGCCGAGCCGCAGGTCAGCAAGGACGGCATGACGGCGGACTTCACCGTCCTGCTCAAGAGCGAGCCGTCCGGCAACGAGGCGATCGACACCGTCACCGAGCTGCGCAAGGTCGCCCACGACCAGGCGCCGTCCGGCAGCGAGGCCAAGGTCGGCGGCATCACCGCGATCTACAAGGACATCAACCTGGCGATGAGCCACGACTACAAGCTGGTGTTCCCGATCGCGGGGTTGCTGATCCTGCTGATCCTGGCCCTCCAGCTGCGCAGCGTGGTCGCCCCCTGGTACCTGATGGCCTCGGTCGGCCTCGGCTTCACCGCCACCCTGGGCTCCTCGACCCTGCTGTTCCAGAACATCAAGGGCGAGCACGGCATGATGTTCATGCTGCCGATCCTCATCTACCTCTTCGTGGTGGCGATCGGCACCGACTACAACATCCTGATCATCGCCCGTCTGCGCGAGGAGGCCCGCGCGGGCCGCAACCCGCGCGAGGCGGCCCGCGAGGCGGTGCGCCACGGCGGCCCGACCGTCGCGGCGGCCGGCTTCATCCTGGCGGTGTCGTTCGCGACGTTCATGCTCGCGGGCAACATCTTCATGCTGGAGTTCGGCTTCGGCATGGCCTTCGGGATCTTCCTGGCGGCCTTCGTGATGGCGATGTTCTTCACCCCGGCGCTCACCGCGCTGGTCGGCAAGGCCGCCTGGTGGCCCGGCCACGGCGGCGACGCGACGGGCGGCCACGGCGGCCCGGCCGGCGCGCCGGCGAGCCCGTACACCGCGCACGGCCTGCCGGAGTCGGCCGGACGGCACTGACCGCTCCGCCACCCCGGTGACGGCAGGGCGACACCCCGGTGCCGCCATGGACGGCGCCCGCTTCGGCGGGCGCCGTCTGCCCGTTCCGCGGGGCCCGCAAACGTGATCTGTCGGGCAGAAAATCCCCGGTCAATCGGGGTGCGGCCGTGCTACAGTCGAGTCAGTTGCAGTTTTGGTTCCCATGAACGCTTGTGTGCGCCTGCTGGTCCCAACCAACAGGCGCATTTGTTTTGTCCGGTGTTTCAGTCTCCGGATGGGGATCGCGGCTACTTGGGGTCCACGAGGTGTGGGCTCCGATGCCCCAGTTAGAGGAGACGGTTATGGCTACCGGCACCGTGAAGTGGTTCAACAGCGAGAAGGGCTTCGGCTTCATCGAGCAGGAGACCGGCGGCCCGGACGTGTTCGCGCACTACTCGAACATCGTCGCGCAGGGCTTCCGTGAGCTCGTCGAGGGCCAGAAGGTCGAGTTCGACGTCACCCAGGGCCAGAAGGGCCCGCAGGCCGAGAACATCCGCGTCATCTGAGTCCAGCCTCCGAGCTGACTCGCGATCTCGCGTAGCGAGGGCCCGCACCGCACGGTGCGGGCCCTCGCCCATGCCGCCGAACGGCCGGGGCGGCGCACTTCCTCCCGACGGCCGACCAGCCCCGACCGGGGCTGCCGTGCTACAGACGGAGAAACCCTGTGACCACCCCTGCCCAGCCGGCCCGCGACGGCGGCCGTACCCGCAAGCCCCGCGGCCGCTCCGGCGCCCCGCGCACCGGCGCCGCCACCCCGCGCGCCGGCACCCCGCGCGCCGGCGCGTCCTCCCGGCCGCCGCGCCGCACCACCCCGCGCGTCGCCGAGCCCGCCGACTTCACCGTCGTCCAGGGCACCCCGGCCCGGCCGCCGGCGGCGAGCTTCGCCGAGCTGGAGATGCCCAAGGCGATCCTGTCCGCGCTGACCCGCGAGGGCGTCACCGAGCCGTTCCCGATCCAGGCCGCCACGCTGCCCGACTCGATCGCCGGCCGTGACGTGCTCGGCCGCGGCCGCACCGGCTCCGGCAAGACGCTCGCCTTCGGCCTGCCGCTGCTCGCCCGCACCGCCGGGAAGCGCGCCGACGCCCGCCACCCGCTGGCGCTGGTGCTGACGCCCACCCGCGAGCTGGCCCAGCAGGTCACCGAGGCGCTCACCCCCTACGCCACCGCCGTCAACCTGCGGATCGCCACCGTCGTCGGCGGCATGTCGATCACCCGGCAGGCCAACGCGGTGCGGCGCGGCGCCGAGGTCCTCGTCGCCACCCCCGGCCGGCTGGACGACCTGATCGGCCGCGGCGACGTCCGGCTCTCCGACGTCGCGATCACCGTGCTCGACGAGGCCGACCAGATGGCCGACATGGGCTTCCTGCCGCAGGTCACCAAGCTGCTGGAGCAGGTCGCCGAGGGCGGGCAGCGGATGCTGTTCTCCGCCACCCTGGACCGCAACGTCGACCGGCTGGTCAAGCGCTTCCTGAGCGACCCGGTGACCCACTCCGTCGACCCCTCGGCCGGCGCGGTCACCACCATGGACCACCACGTGCTCCAGCTCGACCCGGCCGACAAGGCGTCCACCACCGCCCACATCGCCTCCCGCGACGGGCGCGTGATCATGTTCGTGCACACCAAGCACGGCGCCGACCGGCTCGCCAAGCAGCTGCTCGCCAACGGCGTGAAGGCCGCCGCCCTGCACGGCGGCAAGTCCCAGCCGCAGCGCAACCGGGTGCTCGACCAGTTCCGGGACGGCCACGTCACCGCGCTGATCGCCACCAACGTCGCCGCCCGCGGCATCCACATCGACGGCCTGGACATGGTCGTCAACGTCGACCCGCCGATCGACCACAAGGACTACCTGCACCGCGGCGGCCGCACCGCCCGGGCCGGCGAGTCCGGCACGGTCGTCACCCTGGTGCTGCCCGACCAGCGGCGCGAGGTCGGCCGGCTGATGACGGTGGCCGGGATCCGTCCGACCACCACCAAGGTCCGCCCCGGCGACGCCGAGCTGAGCCGGATCACCGGCGCCCGCACCCCGAGCGGCGTGCCGGTCGCCCTGACCGTGCCCGCCCCGGCGGCCACCGCGGCCCCGGCCGGCGAGGAGCCGGGCCAGGCGAAGACCTCCGGCGGCCAGCGCCGCCGCTCCGGCAAGCGCTCGGCGCTGCCGGCGGACGTCGACATGAACGGCAACCCGCGCCGCCCCCGGCCCAAGCAGCGCCTCGGTGGCGGTGGCGGCGGCGCGGCCGGCGGCCAGGGCGGCGGCGCGTCGCGCCAGGCGGCCGGCTTCATCGGCCGCTCCGCGGGCCGGGCGAAGCCGGGCAGCGGCTCCAAGTCCGGCGCCAACTACGGCACCGGCCGCCAGCGCCGCAAGGCCGACTGAGCGACCGGCACGGCCTGACGTCCGACGGCCCGGTTCCCCCGCACGGGGGAGCCGGGCCGCGGTGCTTTCCGGCCGGATCGCCCGGAGCCCCGGCCTGCCGCTGTCTCCGCCCGCCCGCCCGCTCCGGCCTCCCTCCGTGGACGGACCGTTGGCGTGATCGTTCCCCCGCGTTGTTGACCGTGGCCAGGCATCCCCCGACGCTTTCACGCGGCCCGCACAACTGTCGCACCGTCATCACGGTTCCCTGTCATGCGGGTCGTCCGGTTCCCCCGTCTCCGGAAGGACCTTCCGATGCGTCGTACCGCCGCCCTCCTCTCCACCGCCGCGCTGCTGGGCGCCGCCGCCTCCCTCGCCACACCGGCCGTCAGCGCCCAGGCGGCCGGGGGCTGTTACACCTACACCGGCAGCTGGAACGCCTACGGCGTCTGCTCCGGCATCGACCCGCTGCAGGTCTGGTGGGTCACCGCCACCTGTCAGTACTGGAACGCCGACCACACGGTGCAGTTCTCCCGGCCCGTCAACGGCTACGCGGTGGCCGGCGACGGCACGTCGGTCGGCTCCTGCGGCATCAACGACACCGTCGTCTTCCCGCACGTCGTCTACGGCGGCCGGCTGCCCACCCAGCCCGCCGGCCCGGTCGGGCAGATCACCGGCTACGCGGACAAGTGCGTCGACGTGAAGGGCGCCGGCAGTTCCGACGGCACCCCCGTCCAGATCTACGACTGCAACGGCACCAACGCGCAGCAGTGGAAGATCGCGGTGGACGGCACCGTCCGCGCCTTCAACAAGTGCATGGACGTCTCCGGCGGCAACACCGCCAACGGCACCAAGATCCAGCTGTACACCTGCAACGGCACCGGCGCGCAGCAGTGGCAGGTCCGCGCCGACGGCTCGATCCTCAACCCGCAGTCCGGGCGCTGCCTGGACGACCTCGGCTTCTCCACCGCCAACGGCAACCAGCTGGGCATCTGGGACTGCAACGGCGCCGCCAACCAGGTCTGGCACGTGCCCGCCTGACCCGTCGGGCAGCGGTCCGGCTGCCGTCCGGTATCCGTTCAGTCCCGGCCCAGCACGCCGTGTGCCAGGGCGGCGAGGGCCGCCGTGATCCGTTCCGGGGTGAGGCCGCCGTCGCGCTGGTGGCGGAAGAGCTCGGGGGCGAGCGGGGCGAGCAGCTGGTCGGCCAGGACCTCCGGGTCCGGCCGGCCGGCCTCGCGCGCCAGGTGGGTGACGTGCAGCCGCCAGAACGCGTAGGCGCCTGTGCGGTAGCGGGCGGCGCCGGTCTCCGCGCCGAGCACCAGGTGCACATGGGTCTCCAGCAGCTCGACCATCGCCGCGTAGAAGGCGGCCAGCCGCTCGGCCGGGGCGGGCGCGGCGCCGTCCGCGCCGCCGGGGCCGAGCGGCGGGGCGCCGCGCAGCAGCCGCTCCTGGAGGGCGCGCTCGTGCTCGTCGAGCAGGGCGCGGGCGATCGAGGCGCGGTCCGGGTAGCGGCGGTAGAGCGTGCCGCGGCCGATGCCGGCCGTCCGGGCGATGTCGTCCATGGTGACGGCGGTCGGGTCGCCCTCGGCGAAGAGCCGTTCGGCGGCGGCGAGCACCTTGGCCCGGTTGCGGGCCGCGTCGGCCCGCTCGCGGGGCGGCGGGCCGTCGGCCAGCGGGAGTTCCGTCGTCATGGGGAGCAACGGTAGAGGGAAGTGGGCACTAGAGGGAAGTGGACATGCTGTCCACTTCCCTCTAGCGTAGGCGGTGCCAGCAAGTGGACGTGATGTCCGCTTGTTTCGGCGGCTCCGTCCCGCCCAACCGTTCCCGGGGGTTCACCGTGTCCCACCTCCTGCACCTCGACAGCAGCGCGCGCACCGACTCCTTCACCCGCCGCCTCGGCGCGGCCTTCGCCGACGCCTGGGAGGCCGGCGGCGGCGAGGTCACCCACCGCGACCTCGCCGCCGACCCCCTGCCGCCGATCCGCGAGGGCTGGACCCGGATCTGCGACACCCTGCTGCGCGAGGGCATCACCGACATCGCCCGCTACGGCGAGGCGGTCCGCACCGGGGAGGAGCGCGAGGCCTGGGCGGTCGTCCGGCCGCTGCTCGACGAACTCGTCGCGGCGGACGCGGTGCTGATCGGTGCGCCGATGTACAACTTCGGCATCCCCGCCGCGCTCAAGGCCTGGATCGACCAGGTCACCTTCCCGAAGATGGTGCTCGCCCCGCGCAAGTTCGTGGTGGTCGCCGCGCGCGGCGGCGCCTACGGGCCCGGCACCCCGCGCGAGCCCTACGACCACAACGGCCGCTACCTGAGCGACTTCGTCCGCGGCCACTACGCGGTCGAGGATACCGAGGTGATCGCCGCCGAGCTCGTCAACTCCCTGGTCGACCCCGCCCTGGCCGGGCGGGTCGGGCAGCACCGGGAGTCCCTCGCCGACGCGCTGCACCGGGCCGGCGAGCTGGGCACCAAGCTGGTCGGCTACCGCATCCCGAGGGAGGACTGAGCGCCGTGCCGTGGATCTGGCTGCTGCTGGCCGGGGTGGTGGAGGTGGCCTGGGCGCAGTCCATCGAGCCGACCCGCGGGTTCACCCGGCTCCCGCAGACCGCCCTGTGCCTCGTCCTCATGCTGGGTGCGGTCTACCTGCTCTCCCGCGCCCTCCAGGACCTCCCGGTCGGCACCTCCTACGCCGTCTTCACCGGCATCGGCACCATCGGCACCGTCCTGACCGCCCTCGCCGTCCGCCACGAAGTCCCGTCCCTCACCGCCCTGGCCGGCCTCACCCTGATCACCGCCGGCCTCATCACCGTCCACCTGGGCACCACCACCCCCTGACCCCGCCGCGCCGGCACCCCGGGACCCACGTCGCGCCACGACCCCGGGGAACGGTGCGACGGCCGCCGACCGGCGCGCGAACCCACCGCGCGCCGGTCGAACGCATGCGCGCGCGTAGCCCGCCAGGGTGACACCGATTGGCCGAATGCAATGCGTTTGCAACACGCTCTTTGTCGTACAGGCCGAGACCTACTGGACCGACCGGTCCGAGGAGCACATCGCCAGGCACGGGGTGACTCCGGACGAAGTGGAGCAGGCTGTTCAGGGCGTGTAAGGGATCTTGTGTAAGCCCCTTGTGGTCATTGGATGCTGAGCCGGTCCTCGAAGAAGAGTGAGAACTGGTTCAGCGCCTCCTTCCAGTGTGCGGCGACGTGGTTGACGTCGCGTGCCCGGGGAGCGATCAGCTCTCGGACGGCGAGGTAGAGCACCTTCAACGCGGCCTGTTCGGAGGGAAAGTGGCCGCGGTTGCGGGTGGCCTTCCGCAGTCGGGAGTTGATCGACTCGACCATGTTCGTCGAGTAGACGACCTTCCTTATTGCGGGCGGGAACGCCAGGTAGGGCGTGAACTCGGGCCAGGCCCGCTGCCAGGTCTGGACGATCGCCGGGTAGCGGGCGCCGAGCTCGGAATCGGCGAACTCCTCCAGCGCGTGCTCGGCGGCCTGCTCGGTCGCGGCCGTGTAGACGGCCTTCAGCGCCGGCACCAGCTTGGGATGGTCCCGCTTGGCCGCCAGCCTGAGAGACCCCCGGATCAGGTGGATCACACACGTCTGGACCGTGGCACGGGGCCAGGTCGCGGTCACCGCCTCGGGCAGGCCCTTCAGCCCGTCGCAGGCGACGATGCACACGTCCTCGACACCACGGTTGCGCAGTTCGGACAGCACGGCCATCCACGTGGTCGCGCCCTCACCCTCGGAACCGGCCCACAGCCCAAGTACGTCCTTGCGCCCGTCCATGTCCACCCCGACCGCGAGGTAGACCGGTTTCGAACTCACCGAGCCGGTGCGGATCTTCACCCACAGGGCGTCGATGTAGATAATCGGCCAGACCGCGTCCAGCGGCCGGTTCTGCCACGCGGCGAGCTCGTCGGTGACGGCGTCGGTGACCTTGCTGATCAGGTCCGGACTGACCTCGACGCCGTAGATGGCGGCCAGGTGGGAGCGGATGTCGCGCACGCTCATGCCGCGCGCGTACAGTGACAGGATCCGCTCGTTGAACCCAGCCAGCCGCCGCGCGTTCTTCGGCACCAGCAGCGGCTCGAAGTCCCCGTTGCGGTCCCGGGGCACCGCGACCGTCACCGCCCCGACATCGGTCAGCACGGTCTTCGTCGAGGTGCCGTTACGGCTGTTGCCCGAGCCCCGGCCGGCCGGGTCGTGCTTCTCGTAGCCCAGGTGCTCGGTCATCTCGGCCTCCAGGGCCCGTTCCAGCACGGTCCTGGTGACCCGGGTCAGCAGGCCACCCTCGCCGAGCAGGGCCGCCCCGGAGGCATCGGCCCGGTCCATCAGACGCTCGACGACCTCGTCCACCAACTCGTCCCCGACCGTCTCGACGACCGGGTTCTCGCTGTCAGTAGTCATGTCCGTCCGTTCCGGCCGGCCAAGACCCGAGACCGAGCCTCGGCCAGCCTGTCACATCACGGACTTACACGATCTTTCAGACACGCTCGCTGTTCACGCGGCCGAGGTGGTTCACCTCGGGGCGTGAAGGGACGACGCTCTGCCTCGGGGTGACGGATGCCGGGCGTCACCTGGTGGTGGTGCTGGTGGTGAGCGCCGCGGTGAGGTCCGGACGGTACTGCGTCACAGCGCGGGACATGACCGGCTCCGAGCGGCGCTTGTTCCTCAAGCGGACGAGTTGAGGGTGGCAGATGACGGACAGCGGTGCGGACCTCGAAGCGCTGGCCGAGTTCTACGAGACGCACGAACTGACCGAGGACGAGATCATGGCGGCCGAGCCGGCGGAGCCGCTGCCCGCCGAGTCGGTGATGATCACGACTTCGCTCAGATTGCCGAAGCCCGTGATGGACGAGGTCCGGCGGCGGGCGCAGGCCCGGGGGATCAAGCCGACGGTGATCATGCGGGAGTGGATCGAGGCGGCCGTTGCGGACCAGGAGGCGGTGGTCCCGCTCAGTGTGATCACCGCGGCGGTGGCGGAGTACCAGCACCGCAGGGCCTCCTGAGTGTTCAGGCGGTGAGGGCCGGGGTGGTCCTGGCCGCCGCGTGGGCCTCGTCGTAGCGGGTGAGGAGGAGGCGGGCGAGGTCGGGGGTGGGGGCGAGGGTGGCGGCGAGGTGGTCGGCGGCGGACGCCCCGGCGGCTTCGGCGATGCGGTCGGGGAGCAGGCCGGGGGCGAGCAGGTAGGGGGAGACGGCGACCCGGTCGACGGCGGGGGAACGGCGCAGGGCGGAGACGGCGTCGGGCACCCGCGGGCCGCTCGCGGAGGCGTAGGCGACCTCGACGGCGGCCCAGCCGCGGGTGCGGCGCCACTCGGCGGCGACCGCCCGGGTGGCGGCGTCGGCCGCGGGGTCGGAGGAGCCGGCGGCGGCGAGCACGACGCCGGTGCGGGCGCGCGCGGCGGGGGAGGCGAGCTCCGGCGCGGCCTCGGTGAGCCGCCGGTCCAGCGCGGCGAGCAACAGCGGCGACGGCCCCAGCACATCGGCCACCGGCAGGTCGGCGCCGGCCGCGCGCAGGGCGGCGGGGATGTCGTGCTTGGCGTGGAAGGCCCGGTTGAGCAGCAGCGGCACGGCCACCGCGCCCGGCCCCAGCCGGTCCAGCACCTGCGGGATGCGCGGGGCGCAGTGGTCGAGGTAGGCGGTGGCGACGTCCAGGCCGGGCCGCAGCGCCCGCACCTGGGCGACCAGCGCGGCGACGGCCGCGGCGTGCCGCGGGTCGCGGCTGCCGTGGGCGATCAGCAGCAGGGCGGGGCTGCCCGCCGCCACCGGGGTGGCGGGGGCGGCGGGCAGCCGGCGTTCGGTCATGCGGGGAGCCTCACTTACCGGTGCCCAGCAGGCCGCGGTTGCGCAGCACCCGGCGCTCGACCGGGGTGAAGACGAGCAGTTCGATGGCGATGCCGACGAACAGGATGAGGATGATGCCGAGCAGCACGCCCGCCATGTCCGAGAACTCGCGCTGGTTCTCCAGGAACCGGCCCAGGCCCAGGCCCAGGTCGGGGGAGGAGGCGACGAGTTCGGCGGCCATCAGCGAGCGCCAGGAGAAGGCCCAGCCCTGCTTGAGTCCGGCCAGGTAGCCGGGCAGGGCGGCGGGCAGCAGGATGTGCCGGGCGCCGGTGAGGCCGGTGGCGCCGATGGTGCGGCCGGCCCGCAGGAACAGCGGCGGGACCTGGTCGATGCCCGCGACCAGGCCGTTGGCGATGGACGGGACGGCGCCGAGCAGGATGACGGCGTACATCATCGAGTCGTTGATGCCGAGCCAGATGACGGCGGCGGGCACCCAGGCGACCGAGGGCAGCGACTGGAGGCCGGAGAGCACCGGGCCGAGCGCGGCGCGCACCGGCTTGACCCGGGCGACGAGCAGGCCGATCGGGGTGCCGATGACGAGCGCGACGAGGAAGCCGGACAGACCGCGCCAGACGCTGGTCCAGATGATCGAGAACAGCGTGCCCTGGTACCAGAGGTCCTCGGCGGCCCGCCAGACGTCCAGCGGGCTGGGGAGCTTGTACTCGCTGGTGACGTGCAGGCTGTACGCGCCCTGCCACAGGGCGAGCACCAGGACGACTCCGAGCAGCGGGGGCAGGACCTTCTGCCGCAGCGTCTCGGTGGTGGAGTTGCGCTGGGTGACGACCGCGTCCAGCGCGTCCAGGCCCGACCCGACGCTCGCGAAGTCGGCGACGGTGCCGCCGTGGGCCGACGCCGTCTTGGTGGTGGTGTCAGTGCTGGCCATGGCGGCGGATCTCCCCACGCAGTTCTTCGGTGATCTCGATGGACAGGTCGGCCACGCCGGAGGACTCGATCCGGCGGGGCTGCGGGAGGTCGATGCGCCACTCGCGGGCGACCCGGCCGGGGCGGGAGGAGAGCAGCACCACGCGCTGGGCGAGCCGGACGGCCTCGCGCACGTTGTGGGTGACGAAGAGGACCGACAGGTTCCGCTCGGCCCAGATCCGGGTGATCTCGTTGTGCAGTACGTCGCGGGTGATGGCGTCGAGCGCGGCGAACGGCTCGTCCATGAGCAGCACCTGGCTGCCCTGGGCGAGCGCGCGGGCCAGCGCGACGCGCTGGCGCATGCCGCCGGACAGCTCGTGCACCCGCTTGCCGTAGGAGTCCTGGAGCCGGACGAGTTCGAGCAGCCGCTCGGCCTCGGGGCGGCGCTCGGGGCGGGGGACGCCGGCGAGCTTGAGGGCGAGTTCGATGTTCTTGCCGGCCGTGAGCCAGGGGAAGAGCGCGTGTTCCTGGAACATCAGCGCGGGGCGTCCTCCGGGCACCTCGATGCTGCCCGAACTGGGCTTGTCGAGGCCGGCGACCAGGTTGAGCAGGGTGGACTTGCCGCAGCCCGAGGCGCCGAGCAGCGTGACGAACTCGCCGGGGGCGACATCGAGGCTGATGTCGTCCAGGACGTGGGTCTGCGCGCCGGGGCGGCCGAAGGACTTGTGGACGTGCGAGATCCGGACGGCGGGGGAGCCGTCGCGAGTGCCGACGCCGGGGGCGTCGTCCGAGGTGGTCAGTGCCGGAGTCATTCCGGGCACCTCCTGCGTGGTGTGGTCTGGCATCTGGTGTCAGGGAGAGGGGCCGGGGTCCGGGCCCCCGCCCGGCCCGGGCTCGGGGCATCGAGCGGGCATCGGTTCGGGCGGGGCGGGGGCCGGACCGCGGGGTTCCGGGCGCGGTGGTGCGGTCCTGTGGGCGCTACTTGGCGCCGAGACCGGCGTCCGCGACGGGGCTCTGCCCCTTGTCCTTGAGCACCTTGTTGAGCAGGGTGAGGTCGTAGATGCCGTTCAGGTTCGGCTTCTTGAGCAGGCCGGCGGTGACGGCGTTGTCGGCCTCGGTCTGCAGGGTGGCGGCCAGCGGGTCGTCCAGGAAGTCGATGTCGGCCCAGGCCGGGTCGAGGATGGCCGGCTCCAGCGCGTTGCCGGCCTCCTTCTTGATCGCCTCGTTGGCGGTGGCCTTGGCCTTCTCCGGGTTGGCCTTGATGTAGGCGTTGGTGTTCACCGAGCCGCGCAGCACGGCCTCGACCACGTCGGGGTGCTCCGTGAGGAACTTCTGCGAGACGATGATGTTGGTGATCACGAACTTCTTGTCCGGCCAGATGTCCTTCTCGTTGAGCAGGACCTTCGCCCCGAGGGTGACCAGCTTGGAGGCGGTCGGCTCGGGCACCCAGGCGGCGTCGATGGAGCCCTGCTTGTAGGCGTCCGGGGTGACCTTGTTGTCGCTGCGCACCACGCTGACGTCGCCGGCGCCGGACTGGGCGTCGACCTTGTAGCCCTTGCCGGCCAGGTAGTTGAGCAGCGCCACGTCCTGGGTGTTGCCCAGCTGCGGGGTGGCGATCTTCTTGCCCTTGAGGTCGTCCAGCGAGGCGACCTTGTCCGGGTTGGCCACCAGCTTGACGCCACCGGAGGCCGAACCGCCGATGATCTTCAGCGACTTGCCCTCGGACTTGGTGTAGCCGTTGATCGCCGGGGAGGGGCCGATCCAGCCGATGTCGATGGAGCCGGCGTTCAGCGCCTCGATCTCGGCCGGGCCCGCGTTGAAGACCTGGGTCTTGATCTGGGTGGAGCCGAGCTCCTTCTGGAATATGCCGTCCTGGAGGCCGACCAGCGGGGTGCCGTGGGTCAGGTTGGCGAAGTAGCCGATCTTCACGGTGTCGGCGGACAGCTTGGCGCCGGAGGCGGAATCACCGGCGGGGGCGGCGGTGTTGGACTTCTTGTCGTCGTCCTTGGAGCCGTACCCGCAGGCGGAGAGCAGCGCGACGGCGGTGAGGCCGGCCACGGCGGTCGCGGCGGAGCGTCTGATCCGGCCGGCGCCGGGGCGTGCGGAGGTATGCGGAAGTGCCTGGTTCGGTGCCATGGTGAGTCCTGTTCGCGGACGGACCGTCAGGAAGCGGTCCCGGGCGGACGTTCGGTCAAGGTCGTGCTTGCGGCACCGTGCGGGGTGCCGGGCAAGCCGGGCCGGGGCGCTGCTGCGCCTGCTGTGGGGGGCGGAACAGCTGCGTCGGCCCGGTGACAGGGCGTTCTCAGCCCTGTCGGCCCACACATCGCGTCAGGCCGCCCTGGCCACTGCCGAGGACGCCGCTGCCGATGCGGCCGCCTTCCTTGTCCATGCCCGAGAACGCCTCGCTGGGCATCAGACCCAGTCCTCCTCGTCGGGTTCGTTGGCGTCGGTGGTGCGTACGGTCTCGAAGGCCTCGCCCGCCATGCCGGCGGTGAGGGTGGTGCCGTCGGCCGGGTCGATCAGCAGGAACGAGCCGGTCCGGCGGTTGTCGGTGTAGGCGTCGAGCGCCAGCGGCTCGGCGGTGCGCAGCACCACGTGGCCGATGTCGTTGACGTTCAGCCCCTCGGCGCCGGAGCGCTGTTCGAGGGTGTCGATGTCGATCCGGTAGGTGATCTCCTTGACCATCGCGCGCACCGTGCGGGTGGTGTGCTTGAGCAGCACCTTGTCGCCGGCCCGCAGCGGCCGCTCGTTGAGGTGGCTGACGGTCGCCTCGATGTCCTTGGTGGGGACGGGCGCGGCGCCGGCCGCGATGAGGTCGCCGCGGGAGATGTCGATGTCGTCGGCGAGGCGCACGGTGACCGACTGGGGGGCCCAGGCGAGGTCGGTGGCGCGGCCGAGGGCGTCGATGCCGGTGACGGTGGTGGTGTGGCCCGACGGCAGCACGGTGACGGCGTCGCCGACGCGCAGCACGCCGGAGGCCAGCTGGCCCGCGTAGCCGCGGTAGTCCGGGTGCTCCTCGGTCTGCGGGCGGATCACGTACTGGACCGGGAAGCGGGCCGGCTCGACGCTCGGGTCGCTGCCGACCGGCACGGTCTCCAGGTGCTCCAGCAGGGTGGGGCCGCCGTACCAGTCCATGTGCGCGGACGGCTCGACGACGTTGTCCCCGGCGAGCGCGGAGATCGGGACGGCCACCACGTCCTTGACGCCGAGCGAGGCCGCGTAGGCGGTGAACTCGGCGGCGATGGCGGCGAAGACCGGCTCGGCGTAGTCGACCAGGTCCATCTTGTTGACGGCCAGCACCACGTGCGGCACCCGCAGCAGGGCGGCGACGGCGGCGTGCCGGCGGGTCTGCTCGACCACGCCGTTGCGGGCGTCGACCAGGACGACGGCCAGCTCGGCGGTGGAGGCGCCGGTGACCATGTTCCGGGTGTACTGCACGTGCCCGGGGGTGTCGGCGAGGATGAACCGCCGCCTGGGGGTGGCGAAGTAGCGGTAGGCGACGTCGATGGTGATGCCCTGCTCGCGCTCGGCGCGCAGGCCGTCGGTGAGCAGCGCGAGGTCGGGCGCGTCCTGGCCGCGGCCCAGGGAGACGCGCTCGACGGCCTCCAGCTGGTCGGCCAGCACCGACTTGGAGTCGTGCAGCAGGCGGCCGACCAGGGTGGACTTGCCGTCGTCGACGGAGCCGGCGGTCGCGAAGCGCAGCAGCGAGGTGGCGGTGCCGGTCTGGGGCGTGCCGGTCTGGGTGGTGCTCATTAGAAGTATCCCTCGCGCTTGCGGTCTTCCATCGCGGCCTCGGAGAGCTTGTCGTCGGCGCGGGTGGCGCCGCGCTCGGTGAGGCGGCTGGCGGCGATCTCGGCGATGACGGCCTGGATGGTGGTGGCGTCGGAGTCGACGGCACCGGTGCAGGACATGTCACCGACGGTGCGGTAGCGGATCAGCCGCCGTTCGACGGGCTCGTTCTCCTTGGGGCCGCCCCATTCGCCGGCGGTCAGCCACATGCCGGCGCGGGCGAAGACGTCGCGCTCGTGGGCGTAGTAGATCCCGGGGAGCTCGATGTTCTCGCGCTCGATGTACTGCCAGACGTCCAGCTCGGTCCAGTTGGAGAGCGGGAAGACGCGCACGTGCTCGCCGACGGCGTGCCGGCCGTTGTAGAGCGACCACAGCTCGGGGCGCTGGCGGCGCGGGTCCCAGGCGCCGAACTCGTCGCGCAGCGAGAAGACGCGCTCCTTGGCGCGGGCCTTCTCCTCGTCGCGGCGGCCGCCGCCGAAGACGGCGTCGAAGCGGCCCTTCTCGATGGCGTCGAGCAGCGGGACGGTCTGCAGCGGGTTGCGGGTGCCGTCGGGGCGCTCGCGCAGCACGCCGCGGTCGATGAAGTCCTGCACCGAGGCGACGTGCAGCCGCAGGTTGTGCTCGGCCACCACGCGGTCCCGGTAGGCGATGACCTCGGGGAAGTTGTGGCCGGTGTCGACGTGCAGCAGCGAGAAGGGGACGGCGGCCGGCCAGAAGGCCTTGAGCGCCAGGTGCAGCATGACGATGGAGTCCTTGCCGCCGGAGAACAGGATCACCGGGCGTTCGAACTCCCCCGCGACCTCGCGGAAGATGTGCACCGACTCGGCCTCCAGCGCGTCCAGGTGGGACAGCGCGAAGGGCCCCCCGGAATTCCCGTTGGGGTCCTCGGCCTGCACCAGGCTCTGGGTCGCGGTGGTCATGCCAGGCCCCTCTCGGTCAGGAAGGCGTGCAGCTCGGCGGCGGACTCGGTGACCGCGCGGCCCTGGGTCTGGAGCCGCAGCTCCGGGTGCTCGGGGGCCTCGTAGGGGTCGTCGACGCCGGTGAGGCCGGAGATCTCGCCGGCCGCCTGCTTCGCGTACAGCCCCTTGACGTCGCGCTCGGCGCACAGCTCGACCGGGGTGGCGACGTGGATCTCCAGGAACTCGGTGCCGTGCTCGGCGTGCCGCTCGCGCACGGCGGCGCGGGAGTCGGCGTAGGGCGCGATCACCGGGGCGAGCACCTTGACGCCGTTGGCGGCGAGCTTCTCGGCGACGAAGCCGATCCGGGTGACGTTGGTGTGCCGGTCCTCGCGGCTGAAGCCGAGGCCCTTGGAGAGGAACTCGCGGATCTCGTCGCCGTCCAGGACCTCGACCCGGTGGCCCTCGGCGCGCAGCCGCTCGGCCAGGGCGAAGGCGAGCGTGGTCTTGCCCGCGCTCGGCAGCCCGGTCAGCCACACGGTGGCGCCGCGCTCGCAGGGGCCGGCCGCGCGGGCCGCCTCTGCGGCTCCGGCGGCGGCCAGGGTGTCGGCTGTCGTCACGTTTGAAGTCCTTAGAACGGGGTTGACGGGTGTTCGGGCGGTGCGGGCCGTGCGGGCGGTGCGGGTCGTCCAGGTTCAGAGGTGGATGCCGCACTCGGTCTTGCCGGAGCCGGACCAGCGTCCGGCCCGGGCGTCCTCGCCCTCGCCCGGCTTGCGGGTGCAGGAGAGCGGGGAGCAGCCGACGGAGGTGTAGCCCTCCCACAGCAGCGGGTTGAGCAGCACACCGTTGGCGGCGACGTAGGCGTCCACGTCCTCCTGCGTCCAGCGGGCGATCGGGGCGATCTTGACCTTGCGGCGCCGGGCGTCCCAGGCGACCACCGGGGTGTTCGCGCGGGTCGGGGACTCGTCGCGGCGCAGTCCGGTGGCCCAGGCGTCGTAGCCGCCGAGGCCGCGGTTCAGCGGCTCGACCTTCCGCAGCGAGCAGCACAGGTCCGGGTCGCGGTCGTGCAGGTGCGGCCCGTACCGGGCGTCCTGCTCGGCCACGGTCAGCGCCGGGGTGAGCGTGATGACGTTGACCGGCATGGTCGCCGCCACCGCGTCCCGGGTGCCGATGGTCTCGGCGAAGTGGTAGCCGGTGTCCAGGAAGACCACGTCCACGCCGGGGAAGACCGAGGAGGCCAGGTGGGCGACGACCGCGTCCTCCATGGAGGAGGTGACGCAGAAGCGCTTGCCGAAGGTGTCGGCGGCCCAGCGCAGGATCTCCTGCGGGGTGGCCTCCTCCAGCTCACGGCCGGCCCGGGTGGCCAGCTCCTCGTGGTCAGTCGTCGTGCCGGTCACTCCGGTTACCCCCGTTGGTCGGTGACAGCAGGCCGAGGAACTTCAGTTGGAAGGCCCGGCGGCACCCGTGGCATTCCCAGGCGCCGTGCCCGGCCTCGGAGGGGCGCAGGTCCTCGTCCCCGCAGTACGGGCAGAAGAAGGGGGCCGCACGCTCGCTCACGACAGCTGCTCCTCGCCGGCCCGGGCCGCCCACTGGGCGAAGCGCTCGCCCTCGGCGCGGTCCTCCCGGTACCGGGTCAGCACCCGCTCGACGTAGTCGGGCAGGCCCTCGCTGGTGACCTTGAGGCCGCGGACCTTGCGGCCGAAGCCGGCCTCCAGGCCGAGCGCGCCGCCCAGGTGCACCTGGTAGCCCTCGACCTGGTTGCCCTGCTCGTCCGTCACCAGCTGGCCCTTGAGACCGATGTCCGCGACCTGGATGCGGGCGCAGGCGTTCGGGCAGCCGTTGATGTTGATGGTCAGCGGCTCGTCGAAGTCGGGCAGCCGCTTCTCCATCTCGTCGATGAGGGTGCGGCCGCGCTCCTTGGTCTCGACGATGGCGAGCTTGCAGTACTCGATGCCGGTGCAGGCCATGGTGCCGCGGCGGAACGGCGAGGGGGTGACCCGCAGGTCCAGCTCCTCCAGGCCGGCCACCAGCGACTCGACCCGGTCCCCGGGGACGTCGAGGACGATCATCTTCTGCTCGGCGGTGGTGCGCAGGCGGTCGCTGCCGTGCGCCTCGGCGAGGTCGGCGATCCGCCCGAGCAGCGCGCCGTCGACCCGGCCGACCCGCGGCGCGAAGCCGACGTAGTAGTTGCCGTCCTTCTGCCGGTGCACGCCGACGTGGTCGCGCCAGCGGCCGCTGGGCTCCTCGGGGGCGGGGCCGTCGATCAGCTTGTACTTGAGGTACTCGTCCTCCAGCACCTGGCGGAACTTCTCGCTGCCCCAGTCGGCGACCAGGAACTTCAGCCGGGCGCGGTTGCGCAGCCGGCGGTAGCCGTAGTCGCGGAAGATGCCGATGACGCCGCCGTAGACGTCGGCGACCTCGTCCAGCGGGACCCAGGCGCCGAGCCGGACGCCGAGCTTCGGGTTGGTGGACAGGCCGCCGCCGACCCAGAGGTCGAAGCCCGGGCCGTGCTCGGGGTGGACCACGCCGACGAAGGCGACGTCGTTGATCTCGTGGGCGACGTCCAGCAGCGGGGAGCCGGAGACGGCGGACTTGAACTTGCGCGGCAGGTTGGAGAAGTCCTTGTTGCCGATGAAGCGTCGCTGGATCTCCTCGATGGCGGAGGTGCCGTCGATGATCTCGTCCTCGGCGATGCCGGCCACCGGGGAGCCGAGGATGACGCGCGGGGTGTCGCCGCAGGCCTCGGTGGTGGACAGGCCGACGGCCTCCAGCTTCTGCCAGATCGCCGGGACGTCCTCGATCCGGATCCAGTGGTACTGGACGTTCTGGCGGTCGGTCAGGTCGGCGGTGTTGCGGCCGTACTGCTCGGAGACCTCGGCGATCGCGCGCAGCTGGGCGACCGTCAGCCGGCCGCCGTCGATCCGGACGCGGAGCATGAAGTACTCGGCGTCGAGCTCGTGCGGGTCCAGGATCGCCGTCTTGCCGCCGTCGATGCCCTCCTTGCGCTGGGTGTACAGACCCCACCAGCGCATCCGGCCGCGCAGGTCGGCCGGGTCGATCGAGTCGAAGCCCCGGTGCGCGTAGATCGTCTCAATACGTGTCCGCACGTTGAGACCGTCGTCGTCCTTCTTGAACTGCTCGTTGGCGTTCAGAGGGGTGTAGTGGCCCATGCCCCACTGGCCCTCGCCGCGGTGACGGGTCACCTTGCGAGCGGCGGCGGGGCGGCGCGCGGGGGCGCTGTCGGCCGTGGGCTCGGCGGTCTCGGGGGTGGTGGCCATGGTGAAGTCCTTCGGGGCAGGTGGCTCTGACGCCGGGTGGGTCGCGGGGCGTGCTCGGCGGTGCGGTGCTGCTGTGACCTGCGGATTTCTCAAGGCCGGACGAGCAGTGGCGGTGGCCGGGCGGGCGCCTGCGCATCCGCTTCGGCGGGGATGGCGGGGGGAGGTGGCGCCGGGTGCGTGGGAGGCGGCGGGGTCGGGCTCAGGTCACCGGACAGATGGCGCTGGACACGCGAAGGAGATCGACGTGGAGTCGACCTACTAGGGTGGTTCCGGCGCTCGGCATGGCAAGAGATTCGCACGGCGCACGACTCGCGGTCCACTAACGTCCGTATTCTGGATGCCCTGGTTTCGGATCATGAGATGCCCGAGCGTTCCCGCCGCTCCCGCCGATCCGGGCCCCGCGGGACCTCCACGCGGCGTGCGGACCCCGGGAGATCGGCCGACCGGTTCCGGCCCGATACCGTTACCCCTGTGCAAGCAGCAGGCGAAACGACCAGGCCGAACCCCGAGCGGCCCTCCCGTCGTCGGGGCAAGGGCTCCCGGAGGGCGGCCAAGCAGATCACCTGGCGGACCACCGCCTGGGCCCTGGTCAAGGACACCACCAACACCTGCGTCGAGTACCGGGTCACCGGACTCGCCGCGGAGGCGGCGTTCTTCACCCTCCTCTCCATCCCACCGCTGCTGCTCTGCCTGGCCGGCACGCTCGGCTACCTGGACGACTTCCTCGGCGCCGGCACCATCGACAAGCTGAAGGCCGACATCGTCAGGGCGGCCGGCACGGTCCTCTCGGACTCCTCCATCACCGAGGTCGTCCAGCCGCTGCTGCGGCAGGTCTTCGACCAGACCCGGCCGGACCTGATCTCGATCGGCTTCCTGCTGTCGCTCTGGTCCGGCTCGCGGGCGCTCTACATCTTCATCGACACCATCACCGTGATGTACGGGCTGGACGGCCGGCGCGGCATCGTCAAGACCCGGCTGATGTCGCTGGGCCTCTACCTCGGCGCGCTGGTGATCGGCTCGCTGGTGCTGCCGCTGCTGATGACCGGCCCCGAACTGGTGACCAACGCCGTGCCGGAGAGCGCCGGGCTGCTCAACGCGATCTACTGGCCGTTCGCGATCCTGCTGCTGATCGTCTCGCTGACCACGCTCTACCACCTGGCGGTGCCGGTCTCCACGCCCTGGCGCGAGGACATCCCCGGCGCCCTGGTCGCCCTGGTGGTGCTGGTCTTCTGCAGCGTGGCGCTGCGGCTGTACCTGGTCAGCTCGATCGAGGGCCACTCGGTGTACGGCTCGCTGGCCGCGCCGGTGGCCGTGCTGCTGTGGATCTTCGTGGTGGCGCTCGCGGTGCTCATCGGCGCCGCCATGAACGCGGCCATAGACCGCCGCTGGCCCACCCTGGAGACCGCCGACGCCCGCGCCGAGAACGAGCGCGCCCAGGAGGAGGCGGCCGCCGCCGTGGTCCGCGAGGTGGCCGCCCGGCGCGCCGTCGAGCGGGCCCGCCGGGCACGCGAGCTGGGCCTGGCCGAGGGCGGCGAGGAGGAGTACTGGGAGGACGAGGGCGAGGACGTCGACGTGCCCTCCGAGTACCCCGAGCGGTGGGCCGACGTGCTCGCCGCCGACAACGTCCGCGGCCGCCTCACCGCCCGCGGCGGCGGACCGCACCACCGCCCCGCCCCGCCGCCGCCGGACAGCGACCGCCCCACCGCGCCGCCGCCCGAGTACCCCCTGCCGACCCGCCCGCCGCGGCCCCCGTGGGACCAGCGCTGAGCCGTGGGGCGGAAGGAACCGCGGGTGAAAAACCGGTTGGCAGCACCGCGCGGGCCCGCTAGCGTGTGAGCGTCCGGTTCGGGCGGCGTCGGCGCCGCGCCGAGGAGAGAAAGCAGGAGGTGAGCCTCGTGACCACGACTGTCATGACGGCTGCCCTGGGCAGCACCCGCGTCCTCCTCTCCCTGCCGGCCGCCGGCTGACGTAGCCCTTCGCGCACGCAGCCGCAGCAGCCCGGCGGGATCATTTCCTCCCGAAGGGCCCACTGCGTTGTTCAACGCTGCCTCCGTTCCGTCTTCCTCCCCCCTTTCCACCGACGGCTCTCCGGACGCCGTCTCCCCGCTCGCCGGCTACGGCTGGACGGCCGAGCTCGACGAGCTGTTCGCGCCGCTCGCCGAGGCCGGGCTGGCCGCGGCCCGGATCGTCCGGGTCGACCGCGGCCAGTGCGACGTCGTGCTCGCCGATCCCGCGACCGGCGAGCTGCGCACCGTCCGGGCCGACACCCGGCAGGTCGGCGACGCCGACATGATCAACTGCCCGTGCACCGGGGACTGGGCCGCCGTCGACCTCTCCGACGGGCTGCCGATGCCCGCGGTCGCCGCCCTGCTGCCGCGCTCCACCGCCATCATCCGCAAGGTCGCCGGCAAGCGCTCCGACGGCCAGGTGCTCGCCGCCAACGTCGACACCGTGGTGGTCGCCGCCTCGCTCGCCGCCGAGCCCGACCTCGGGCGGATCGAGCGCTTCCTCGCCCTGGCCTGGGAGTCCGGCGCCGAGCCGCTGGTCGCGCTCACCAAGGCCGACCTGGTCGACGACGCCGACTTCATCCGGGCCGACGTCGAGGCCGCCGCGCCCGGCGTCACCGTGCTGGTGGTCAGCGCCGAGACCGGCGAGGGGATCGACGTGCTGCGCGCCTGCACCCCCGGCACCACCGCCGTGCTCGGGCAGTCCGGCGTCGGCAAGTCCACCCTGACCAACGTGCTCGCCGGGGTCGACGTGATGGCCGTGCAGGAGGCCCGCTCCGGCGACCAGAAGGGCCGGCACACCACGACCACCCGCGAGCTCGTGCCGCTGCCCGGCGGCGGGGTGCTGATCGACACCCCCGGGCTGCGCGAGGTCGGCCTCTACGGCGGCGAGGGCGTGGCGCTCGCCTTCGCCGACATCGAGGAGCTGGCCGAGCGGTGCCGCTTCCACGACTGCAACCACGAGAGCGAGCCCGGCTGCGCGGTGCGGGAGGCGCTCGCGGACGGCTCGCTGCCGGAGCGCCGGATGGAGAGCTACCGCAAGCTCCAGCGGGAGAACGAGTGGATCGCCTCCCGCTCGGACGCCCGGCTGGCCTCGGCCCGGGTGAAGAAGTGGAAGACCATCACCAAGACCATGCGCGCGGCGGGCGGAACCGTGAAGTGGTGACCACCGGGCCGCCGGCGGCGGGGCGCCCGCCCCGCCGCCGGCGCCCCGGCGCACCTGGCGTCAGCGGAAGTCGGCCACCAGCCGGAAGCGCTCCAGGACGACGGCCGTGGTGTCGTCGACGGTGAACGCCGGCTCGCCCAGCGCGGCGCGCAGCTCCTCGCTGTGCCAGAACCGCTCGTGCCCGGCCCGCCACTCGGCGACCGACGCGTACCCCTCGCCCTCGTCGAGGGCGTGCCGCAGGTCGACCTCGCCGAGCGGGACGACCCTGACCTCGGTGGTCTCGGTCACCGCGACGACCCGCCCGGCCGAGTCGACCACCGCCCCGCGGGTGCCGGCCGCCGGCAGCGGCTCGCCCTCCCGCTCGTACTCGGTGAGCAGACCGGTGGTGCTGGTCTTCGCGCCGGACAGCACGGCGTCGACCAGCCGGTCGCGCAGCGGGCCGGGGAAGGCGAACTCCTCGACCCGCAGGGCGGTCACCCGCGGGTCGTCCGCACCGGTGTAGGGCTGCTCGGACACGGGAGGGACCTCCTGGGATCGGGGGGCGGGGCCGTGCGCAGGCTATCCGGCCGGCGGACGCCGGGGCGCGCGATTTTTCCGCCCGCCCGGTCCATGACGCCCGTGTCCGATTCCCGCCAGTCGAGGGCCGCCGGGTGCCGCAGACTGGACAGCGTGATCGACGACGACATCCGGTACCGCGCCGTGGACAGCCGGGACGCCCGCTTCGACGGCGTCTTCTTCACGGCCGTCACCTCGACCGGCATCTACTGCCGGCCGAGTTGCCCGGCCGTGACCCCGAAGCGCGTCAACTGCACCTTCTACCCCAGCGCCGCCGCCGCGCAGAACGCCGGCTTCCGGGCCTGCCGCCGCTGCCGCCCCGACTCCGTCCCCGGCTCGCCCGAGTGGAACCACCGGGCCGACCTGGTCGGCCGGGCCATGCGGCTGATCGGCGACGGCGTGGTGGACCGCGAGGGCGTGGCCGGCCTGGCCCAGCGCCTCGGCTACAGCTCCCGCCAGCTCCAGCGCCAGCTCACCGCCGAACTCGGCGCCGGCCCGATCGCGCTCGCCCGCGCCCGCCGCGCCCAGACCGCCCGGCTGCTGCTGCAGACCACCGAGCTGCCGGTCACCGACATCGCGTTCGCCGCCGGCTTCGCCTCCGTGCGGCAGTTCAACGACACCGTCCGCGAGGTCTACGACCGCACCCCCAGCGGGCTGCGCGCCGAGGTCGCGGCCGGCCGCCGCACCGCCACCCCGGCCGGCGGCCTCGCGCTGCGGCTCGCCTACCGGGGCGCCCTGGACAGCGACCACCTGATCGACTTCCTCGCCCAGCGCGCCGTCCCCGGCGTGGAGGAGGTCGTGCCCGGCCCGCGCCCCGGGGTGCGCACCTACCGCCGCACCCTCGCGCTCCCGTACGGCCACGGCATCGCCGAGGTGGACGGCCTCGCCCCCGGCACGCCGGTCACCCGCGGCTGGCTCGACTGCCGGCTGCTGCTCGCCGACCTGCGCGACCTGCCGACCGCCGTCCAGCGCCTGCGCGTCCTGTTCGACCTGGACGGCGATCCGGTCGCGGTCGACGAACAGCTCGGCGCCGACCCGCTGCTCGGCCCGCTCGTCCGGGCCCGCCCCGGACTGCGCTCGCCGGGCCACGTCGACCCGCACGAACTGGCCGTGCGCGCCGTCCTCGGTCAGCAGATCACCGTCGGCGCGGCCCGCACCCTGGCCGGCCGGCTCGCCGAGAAGTACGGCACCGCGCTGCCCGAACCCAGCGGGGGGCTGCGGCTGCTCTTCCCGGCCGCCGCCGCCCTGGCGACCGCCGACCCGGAGGACTTCGCGATGCCGGCCGCCCGGCGCCGCGCCCTCACCGGCCTGTGCGCCGCCCTCGCCGAGGGCGTCGTGCGGCTGGACGGCGGCGTCGACCGGGAGGAGGCGGCCGCGCGACTGCTCGCCCTGCCCGGCATCGGCCCGTGGACGGTCGGCTACCTGCGGATGCGCGCCCTCGCCGACCCCGACGTCTTCCTGCCGAGCGACATCGGCGTCAAGCACGGACTGATCCGGCTCGGCGCCCCGGGGGACCCGAAGTCCGCCGCCCTCGCGGCCGAGGCCTGGGCCCCCTGGCGCTCCTACGCCGTGCACCGCCTCTGGGCGGCCGCGGCCGCCGACCCCAGCACCGGAACGGAGAACACCCCAGTATGAGCACCACCGTCTTCACCTTCATGGAGAGCCCGCTCGGCCGGCTGATGCTCAGCGGCATCGTCCCGGACGGCGGCGGCCCGGCCGCGCTGGCCACCGTCACCGCCCCCGGCCAGCGCTACGCGCTCGCCGAGCCCGCCGACGACTGGGTGCACGACCCGGAGGCGCTCGCGGAGCCGGTCACCCAGCTCACCGAGTACTTCGCGGGCGAGCGCACCGGCTTCGACCTGCCGCTCGCCCCGGTCGGCACCGAGTTCCGCCGGCGGATCTGGGCCGTCCTCGACAAGATCCCCTACGGCGAGACCGTCAGCTACGGGCAGCTCGCCGACCTGGCGGGGGAGTCCCCGCGCGCGGTGCGCGCGGTGGGCGGGGCGGTCGGCGCCAACCCGCTGCTGATCGTGCGCCCCTGCCACCGGGTGCTCGGCGCCAACGGTTCCCTCACCGGGTTCGCCGCCGGCGTCGACAACAAGCGCCGGCTGCTGGACCTGGAGCGCGGCACCTCGCTGTTCTGAGCCGCCGCCGCGTCACCCGCGTCCCCTCGCCCGCGCACGCTCCGGGTCAGGCGCTCCCGGTCGGGCCGTCCGGGAGCGCCCGCAGGTCCACCCGCCAGTCGTTGCTGCGCATCGGACGGCCGGGCGGGAACTCGAAGTCGGTCTCGCCGAGGAGGGTGAAGCCGGCCCGGCGGCAGACGGCGTTGGAGGCCGGGTTGCCCACCGAGGGGAAGGCGTGCAGGTACCGGTGGCGGGCCGTGCGGGCGGCGGCCCCGACGGCGGCCCGGGCCGCGGCCGCGGCGATGCCCCGCCCCTGGTACGGCGGCAGGACGTTCCAGCCCATCTCGTAGACGGTCCCGCCCCGCCACTCGCGCTCGGCGTAGCCGACCGTGCCGACCGCCACGCCGGCCGGCTCCAGGACGACGCGGTACATGCGGCCGGTGCCGGAGGGGACGAAGTCCAGGTAGCGCCGGTGCCGCAGGAGCGTCCGCTCCTCGCTTTCCGGGCCTCCGACGTGCCGGCGCATCTGCGGGGTGTTGACCAGGCGCAGCAGGGCGAGGTCGGCGTCGGTCCAGGCTTCGAGGCGGATCAGCGCGGGGTCCATGGCGGGACGCTAGCCGGACCGGTGTCCGGCGCGGTACCGGTTTTCCCCGCCCGGCGGCCGCTCGGCCGTCCGCCGTCCAGCCGGCGGCCGCTCAGCCGTTGGCCGTCCCGCCGAGCGCGCGGGCCAGGTTCTCCAGGGCCGGCAGCGCGTGCACCACGGCGTCGCGGTCGGCGGGGGAGAGGGCGTCGAGCGCGGAAGCGATCCGGCGTTCGTGCGCCCGCTGCCAGTCGTCGAGCTGGCGCCGCCCGGCCGGGGTGAGCGCGATCCGCGCGGTGCGGCGGTCCCCGGGGTCGGCCTGGCGGTCGACGAACCCGGCGTCCAGCAGTTTGCCGACCAGGCCGCTGACGGTGTTGGGGGCGAGCCGCTGCCGGGTGGCCAGCTCGCCGACCCGCAGCGGGGCGGCGGCGAGCGTCTGGAGGAGTTCGACCTGCGCCATCGGCAGGGACTCCCACGGGTAGTCGGTGCGGATACTGCTGCGCAGCGCCCGGCGGAGCCGGGTGACCGCGTCGGTGAGCCGCCGGGCGCGCTCGATCGCGTCCGGTTCCGGAGCCTGCGGATCGGCAGCGGGTTCGGGAACAGAGGGTGACGACGGCATGGCCGACAGCGTAGCGCCTGGTCCGGACACCGCCCGAACGCCGGGGACGGGTCGGGGGCGAACGGCCCGAGCGCGGGGCGGGCCGCTCGGATGCAGATCAGATCGTAGATAGAACATATCTGTATCCGATATATTTCCTTGTATGAACGCGCCGTCGACCCTCGCCACCCGGCTGCTCACCGAGCGCCCCCGGCCGCGCGGCATAGCCAGCCGGCGGTACGCCCACTGGCTCGCCGTCGGCACGGTCTGCCTCGGGGCCTTCCTCGGCCAGCTGACCGCCAGCGTCACCGCCCTCGTCTACCCGGCGCTCCAGCGCCACTTCGGCACCGGCTTCGCCGCCGTCGAATGGGTCGCCCTCGCCTACCTGCTGGTCCTGGTGGCGCTGCTCGCGCCGGTCGGCCGGCTGTCCGACCTGGTCGGCCGCAAGACCGTGTACCTCGGCGGGTTCGCCCTCTTCGGCCTCGCCTCGCTCGGCGCCGGGTTCGCCGGGAACCTCGGCACCCTGGTCGCCTGCCGGGCCGTGCAGGCCGTCGGCGGCGCGATGATGCAGGCCAACAGCGTCGCGCTGGTCGCCCGCGGCGTGCCGGAGCACGCGATGCGCCGGGCGCTCGGCATCCAGGCCGCCGCCCAGGGCCTCGGCCTGGCGCTCGGTCCCAGCCTCGGCGGGCTGCTGGTCGAGCACGCCTCCTGGCGCTGGGTGTTCTGGATCAACGTGCCGGTCGCCCTGGTCGGCCTGCTGGCCGGGTGGTTCCTGCTGCCCCGCACCCACCGCCCCGACGCCGGCCCGGACGCCCGCCCGGTGCCGCGCCCGCTGCCCCGACGGCGGGGGGCCGCCCGGCCCGACCCGGAGGACGGACGCTTCGACCTGGCCGGCCTGCTGCTGCTCGCCGGCTCCACCACCGCGCTGCTGCTCGCCCTCTCCGCCGCCTCCGGCCTGCCGCTGCCCGGCTGGGCCGTCGCCGCCCTGCTGCTCGCCTCCGTGCTGAGCGGGCTCGGCCTGGTCCGCCAGGAGCGCCGCGCCGCGCGGCCGATCCTCGCCCCCGGCCTGGTCAACACCCCCGGTGTCCGCCCGGGCCTTGCCGTCTCGCTGATCGGCTACCTGCTGCTGTTCTGCCCGCTGGTGCTCGGCCCGGTGCTGTTCGCCGAGGCGGGCCTGTCCACCGGGCGCGCCGCTCTGGTGATCACCGTGCTCCCGGCGGCCTTCGCGGTGGCTGCGACGGCCGGCGGCGTGCTGCTGCCGCGCGGCTGGTCGGACGTCGCCCGCTGCCGCTTCGGCGCGGCGCTGGCCGGCGCCGGGCTGCTGGGCTGGGCGCTGCTGCCCGCCGCGGGCGCGCCCGCCCTGGCGGCGGCGGTCCCGCTGCTGGTGGCCGGCTTCGGCCTCGGCCTGCTGCTGCCCGCCAACAACGCCCTGGTGATGCGGGCGATCCCGGCCGAGTGCTCGGCGGTGGGCGGCGGCATGGTCAACATGGCCCGCAGCCTCGGCACGGCCCTCGGCACCGCGCTGCCGGTGCTCGGCGTCCACCTGGCCGGTCCGGTGCCGGCTGGCCGAGGGGTGCTGCTGGCGCTGGCCGCCGTCGCGGCCCTGGCCGTGCTGCTCACCCGGCCGGTGCGGCGGCGCTGAGCGGCCGGGCGGCCGGGGCGTCGGCCGGCGACGGGCGGACGGCAACGGCCGGGGCGGTGGACGGAACTCCGTCCACCGCCCCGGCCGTGAGGGTGCCGTGCGAGGTGCGCGGGTCAGGAGGCGGGCACGCCGGGGGCGGCGCCGCGATCCTTGAGCATGTCGGTGATCAGCCCGATCTCCGAGGTCTGGCCGGCCACCATCGACTCCGCGAGCCGCTTCTCCGCCGGGTTGCGCGCCACGTCGACGTAGCCCTGGGCCATCTCCACGCCGCCCTTGTGGTGCTCCAGCATCAGCTGCAGGTAGAACACCTCGGCGTCCCGCCCGCTCAGCGACCGGAGCTTGGCGAGTTGCGTGGTGGTGGCCATGCCGGGCATCAGCGAGCCGTCGTGCGCCTGGTAGTCGGCGCCGTGGCCGTGGCCGCCCATCGCCATCCAGGCCATCGGCTTGGCCGGGGAGTGCTGGGTCAGCCCCCACTGGTCGAGCCAGCCCATCATCATGCCGCGCTGGTTGGCCTGGGTGTTGATGATGTCGAAGGCCAGGGTCCGGGTCGGCTCGTCCGACGTCCGGTCGCGGACGATGAACGACAGGTCCACCGCCTGCTGGTGGTGGGTCGACATGTCGCGGGCGAACCCGGCCTCCGGCGAGTCGTCCGCCGGCGCGCTGAGCGACGAGGAGGACCCGGAGGCGGACGTCCCGCCCGCCACCAGGGCCGGCACGCCGAGCGCGAGGGCGAGCGCGGCGGCCAGCGCGGCCGGCCACCAGATCCGCCGGCGCGAGGCCGCGCGGTCCGCCCCCTCCGCGGCGTCCGTGGCGTCCGCGGAGCCGGCCTCGGCCGGGGTCTCCTCGGCGGCGGTCACATCGACCCCATGCTGCAGGAGGCGCCCGGCTCCTGGGTCTGCTTGCCCTGGACGTACTTGGTGAAGAACTGGTTCACCCGGGGGTCGCTGGCGCTGTCCACGGTGAGCTGGGTCGACCAGGCGCTCAGGGTGATGGTGCCCTGCTCGTCCGGGTACGGGCTCATCAGCGAGTACGGGGTGGCCTTCACCTTGTCGGAGAGGGTCTTGATGTCCTCCGGGGTGGCCTTGCCGTTGTAGGTCACCCAGACCGCGCCGTGCTCCAGCGAGTGGACGGCGCGCTCGTTCTCGACCGGCTGGTCGTAGACGGTGCCCATGCAGTCCGCCCAGATCGCGTTGTGGTCGCCGCCGACCGGCGGGGTCTGCGGGTAGGTGACCTTCTCCTTGACGTGGTTGCGGCTCAGGTCGCCGAAGGTCTGCACGCCGTCGATCGGGGCCGCGGCGGCGGCCTGCTTGGCCTTCTTGTCCTTGTTGGCGTCGACCACGATCCAGGTGCCGGTGGCTATCGCCGCGATCACCAGCACGCCGGCCACCGAACCGGCGATGATCTTGTTGCGGCGGTCGCGGCGCTGCTCGGCGGCACGCAGCTCGGCGATCCGGGCGCGGCGGTCGTTGCTCGCCTGCTTGCCGCTCGGCTTGTTGCCCTGCGACTTGTTCGACTGCTTGGAGGCGGAACCCATGCGGTGTCCTTGTCCCCACCGCGCATCGGGCGCGGCGGTCTGAAGAAGTGGTGGGAAGGGGCGGATCCGTCGGTCCCGTCCGCCCGGCGACGCGGTGGTCGGCGGGCGCTGGGTCAGGGCCGGCGGTGGGTTCCACTCAGGACCGGTGTACTTGGAGTTCGTGCAGGTCGGGCGCGGGGTGCGGGCCGACCAGCAGCCCGGCGGGCACCACCCGGGGCAGCGCCTCGGGGGTCGGGGTCAGGGGCGCCGCCGCGGGTTGCGGGTGCGGCGGCGGGTTGGGGAGCTGGGCGTCCTGGGCGCAGTACGGGTGGCTGGAGCAGCCGTTGTTGCGGTGCGGCGGATCGCCGTCGACCGAGCACCAGGTCCAGTGCCGGTGGCTCTCCGCCCGGATCCGGTCGCCGAGGGTCTGCGGCACGGTGGCCGGACCGGTGGCGGCGGAGCCGTGCGGGTGGACCGGTGCGCCGGCCGCGAGGTCGGCGACGAGACCCGTCGGGGGACCGACCGGGGGGTCGGCCGGGACGGTCACCGGGAAGCCCGGCCGCTCGGCCGTGGCCGCCTTGGCGTGCGCCGCGCACGGCAGCGCCATCAGCAGCCCGACCAGCAGCAGGATCCACAGCGCGCCCACCGGGCGGACCGCGAGTGCGGCCCTCCCCGGTCGGGGGTTGCTGGGGGCCGACGCGGTCATGCGCACATTTAATCAGCCGAACGAGTGAAGCGAGCCCCCTCCTCGGTCCTCATTTTCCGGTGCGGAGTTACCGGAATACCCCGGAAACACCCTGGTCGGGGCGGTTCGGTCGACTGCGGGAGGAACAGAAACGAAACGGGCGGCGAACCCGGTGATCGATATCGGCCGATGTGCGCGCGGTTGTCGCCGAAACCCGGACAGCGCCGCGGCGCTTGGGGACAATGACGTCGAGCCAGCGACCAGGAGCCGCCAGATGACCAAGCAGGGTGCACCCGCGCAGCAGCAGCACCGGCCGGAGGACGGCTGGTGGGACACGGTCTACGCGGGCCCGGCCGGCACCCTCCCCGACACCCCGGACGCCGAGTCGGGGGAGGGCAGCGTCGACGACTGGTTCGAGACGGCGGCCGGACTCATCGGGCAGCAGCGCGGCGCGCCCGAGGAGGAGGCGGTGGCCGGGGCGGCCGAGGCGGTGGCGGAGGAGGTGCCGCAGGACGGGGGCGGCGAGGAGGTGCCGGGGCGGGACAGCATCGACGACTGGTTCGACACCGCCGTCGGCGTGATCTCCCCGCGGGGCCCGGCGGCCGAAGCTCCGGCCGTCGAGGCCCCGGCCGCCGACGAGACGCACCGCTTCCCCGCCCCCTCCTGGGCGGCGGACGCCCGGGTGCCGGAACCGCGCCCCAAGCCCGTGGCCGAGGCCGCTCCGCAGCCGCAGCCGCAGCCGCAGCCGGAACCCGAGCCCGAGCCCGAGCCGGTTCCCGAGCCCGCTCCCGCACCGGAACCGGCCGCCGCCGAGGAGGCCGAGCCCGAGCCGGCCGCCCCCGAACCGGCGCCCGTCGAGCCCCCCGCGCCGCCCCCCGCGCCGCGCCCGGCGCCCCGGCCCGGGCGGGCCGAGGCCGCGCCCGCCGTGCCGCACGTCGGCGAGCGCCCGCCCACCTACGGCCCCGAGCCGACCGCCGTCCCCGAGGCCGACCCCGGCGCGCTCGGCGGCGTGGTCGCCGACACCGTGCTGGAGGGCGCCCAGTACGCCGCCACCACCCTGCGGGCGGTCTCCGTCCGCGGCGACTCCGCCCGCCACCGGGGCGAGCCCCGGCGGGACTCCCTGCTGGTGACCCGGTTCGGCGACGGGGCGGAGGGCGTGCTGCTCGCGGTGCTCGGCGGCTTCGACCACGCGGGCCCGACCGCCGAGGCGGTCGCCACCGCGGCGGCCGAGGCCGGCCGCCAGCTCGCCGGCGCCGTCGGCCGCAGCCGCGAGAGCCTCTCCGCCGACCTGCGCGACGGCGCCCGGGACCGGCTCCGCTACGGCCTCCAGCGGCTCGCGCTGAGCGCCGTCGCCCCGCTCCGCGCGCTGGCCCCGGGGGGCGCGGCGGACGCGGCGGACGCGGACCCGTCCCCGGCCTCGCTGCACTGCCTGCTGGTCTCGCTCGATCCGCGGGCCGGCTACCGGGCGGCGTTCGGGGTCGGCCCGGGCGGGCTGTACCTGCTGCGCTCGGGCCACTGGATCGACGCGTACGCGGCCCGGCTGCTGCACCAGCCCGACGGTCAGCCGCCGGCGCCGGAGACCCCGGCGGATCCCCGCCCGTTCCGCTTCCGGATGGTCCCGGCGACCCCGGGCGACATCCTGCTGCTCTGCACCCCCGGGCTGGCCCGCCCGGTCGCCGAGGAACCGGCCGTCGCCCACTTCCTGGCCTCCCACTGGGCGCACCCCCACCCGCCGGGCACCGTCGACTTCCTGCGCCAGGTCCAGGTCCGCGCCAAGGGCTACACCGACGACCGCACCGCCGCGGCCATCTGGACCGAGTAGCCCCCCGGCTCCTTATCCTTGCGGCCATGACCGTCCAGCCTCCGGAGAGCTCTCCGGGCCCCGTGCCCCCAGGCGACATCCGCGCCTCCCACGACGACCGGGAGGCCGTGGTGGCGCGCCTGCGCGACGCGGCGGCCGAGGGGCGGATCGATCTGGAGGAACTGGACGACCGCCTGGAGCGGGCGCTGAAGTCGAGGACCCACGGCGAGCTGGCCGTGCTGACCGCCGACCTGCCCGGCCGGAATCCCGGGGAGGGCCGGCAGCCGCTGGTGCTCAAGGGCGGCATGTCCGGCGTGTCGTACGGCCCCGGGCGCTGGGAGGTCCCCGGGCACGTGATCGCGCGCGGAGGTCTCGGGGGTGTGAAGCTCGACTTCACCCGGGTCGAGTGCCACCTCACGGAGGTCGTGGTGGAGGCCTACGGGGAGATGGCCGGCGTCACGATCGTCGTCCCGGACGCCTGGGCCGTGGACACCGGCGGCATGGATCCCGGTATCGGCGGCCTGAAGGACAAGACCACTCCCGACCGGCTCCCGGGGACTCCACTGATCCGGCTGACCGGGTCCGGCGGCATGGCGGGCGTGACCGTCCGCCACCCCAACCGCCGAGAACGGCGCAAGCTGCTCGGCAATCCGGCGCAGGGATAGCCGCCTAATCCCCGTCGGAGCCGAGGAGGGTGGTGCAGGCGGTGGCGGCGAGGTGGTGGGCGCGGGGGCGGTCGGCGCCGGGCAGGCCGAGGGCGAGGGGGACGGCGAGGCCGTCGAGGAGGGCGCGGATCTGGATGGCGCGCTCGGTGGCGTCGCCGGGGGCGAACCGGGCGGTGGCCGTGCCCTCCTCGATCAGGGCGACCAGGTCGGCCTGCCAGGGCGCCTCGATCTCCAGCTGCCCCTGCCGCAGCTCCTCGCTGGCGGGGGAGCGCCCCCACACCTCGACCCAGAGGATCCAGCGCGGGTCCCCCGGGCCCTCCGGGAGGTAGAGCGCGGTGTACGCGTCCAGCCGCTGCCGCACGTCGCGGCCGCCGTCGGCGAGCACCGTCCGGCGCCGGGCGCCGAGCTGCTCCTCGCTCCAGCGGAGGGTCTCCAGCAGCAGCTGGTCCTTGCTGCCGAAGTAGTAGAGCAGGTGCCCGGCGCTCATCTGGAGCTGCTTGCCGAGGCCGGCCATGGTGAGCTTGGCGAGCCCGTGCTCGGCGATCGCGGCGCGCGCGGTGGCGAAGACCTCCTCGCGGGGGCGGGCCGGTCGGCGCGGGCGGGCGTCGGCCATCGGTGCTGCTCCTCCGGGTTCAAGGGGGCCTTCACGATACCGGCCGTGGCCGGGCGGCCACGGAGCGGGACGCCGGACGGTTCGGCGCCCCGCTCCTGCGGGTACGAACCGGTTGGAACGCCGCCGACCCGAGGGGGTGGCCATGGCCACGATGATCGCCCTGTTCGCCGGCCTCGCCGTCCTGGTGACCGGCCTGACGGTGCACCTGCACCGGCGCCGCAGCGGCCCGACCGAGAACCTCGACGGGGTGCTGGCCGAGCAGGAGCGGCTCGCCCAGCTGCGGGCCCTGCGCTCCTCCTACAGCTCGATCGCGATGCACAGCTCCCACGGACTCACCACCGACGACCTGGGGAGGTACCACCGGTAGCACCGGCCGCCGGCCGCCCGCGGGTCCGGGCGGGATCAGGCCTTCGGCTGCTGCTGGGTGATGCAGTGGATGCCGCCGCCGTTGGCGAAGATCTCGCGGGCGTCGACCAGTTCGACCGTGCGGCCGGGGTAGGCCTCGGCCAGGATCGCGGCGGCCTCCTGGTCGCGCGGGTCGTCGAAGGCGCACAGCACCACGGCGCCGTTGGCCACGTAGTGGTTGATGTACGAGTAGTCGACCGGCTCGCCCTCCTCGTCCAGCAGGACGGTGGGGGCGGGCAGCTCGACGACCTCCAGCGGGCGGCCCTGGGCGTCGGTGGAGGCGCGCAGGATCGCCACCAGCTCCTTGCACACCTCGTGGTCGGGGTGAGCCGGGTCCGGCTGGACGTGGGCGACGACGACGCCGGGGCGCACGAAGGAGGCGACGATGTCGATGTGCCCGCGGGTGCCGAACTCGTCGTAGTCGCGGGTGAGCCCGCGCGGCAGCCAGATCGCCTTGGTGGTGCCGAGGAAGGCGTGCAGCTCGGCCTCGACCTGCTCCTTGGTCCAGTCGGCGTTGCGGCCCTCGCCGAGCTGGACGGTCTCGGTGACGAGCACGGTGCCCTCGCCGTCGACGTGGATGCCGCCGCCCTCGTTGATGAGCTTCGAGGCGAACCGCCGGACCCCGGTCAGCTCGCCGATGTGCTCGGCGATGTGCTGGTCCTTGTCCCAGCGGGCCCAGGACTGCGCGCCCCAGCCGTTGAAGATCCAGTCGGCGGCGGCCAGCCCGCCCTCGCCGTCGACCAGGAAGCTCGGGCCGATGTCGCGCATCCAGGCGTCGTTCAGCGGGCGCTCGACGATCTCCACCGCGTCGGCGACGTACTTGCGGGCCTCCGCGCTCTCACCGGTGTTCACGATCAGGGTGACCGGCTCGTACCGGACGACGGTGTTGGCGACGTTCGCCCAGGCCTCGCGCGCCGCGTGCAGGTGCTCGGGCGTGTCGAAGGTCGGGTTGTCGGTCGGGAAGGCCATCCAGGTGCGGTCGTGCGGATGCCACTCGGCGGGCATCCGGTAGCCGAGCGAGGCGGGGGTGGGGGTGGTCATCGCGGCGTCCTTCGGTGGGCGGGGAGGGTCAGAGGAAGTAGAGGCGGCTGAGCGAGACGCTCTCGGCGGGCTCGGAGCGCAGCGGGGCGCCGTCGAGCGAGACCAGGCCGGTCTCGGTGACCTCGACCTGGCCGACCCGGGCGTTGCGCACCATGTCGCGCGGGCCGATGCCGCGGGTGCCCCGGACGCCGACGCGCCGGCGCCGGGTGGGCAGGCCGTCGGCGGGGCGGTCGAGGTAGGCGCCGTCGGCGGCGGCCTGGGCGACGAACGCCACCGAGATGTCGGCGGCGGTGGCGCCGTGCGCGCCGAACTGCGGGCCGAGCACCAGGGGCTCGCAGCGGTCGGTGGAGGCGTTGGGGTCGCCGACCACGCCGTACGCGGGGAAGCCGGCCTTGAGGACCAGCTGCGGCTTGGCGCCGAAGTGGTCCGGGCGCCACAGCACGATGTCGGCGAGCTTGCCGATCTCGATCGAGCCGACCTCGTGGGCCAGGCCGTGGGCGATGGCGGGGTTGATGGTGAGCTTGGCGATGTAGCGCAGCACGCGCTCGTTGTCGTCGCCGCCCTCGGTCGTCCCGTAGCCTCCGCCGAGCGGGCCGAGCTCGGCCTTCATCTTGCCGGCCATGGCGAAGGTGCGGCGCACGGTCTCGCCGGCCCGGCCCATGCCCTGGGCGTCGGAGGAGGTGATGCCGATGACGCCCAGGTCGTGCAGGACGTCCTCGGCGCCCATCGTGCCGGCCCGGATGCGGTCACGGGCCATCGCGGCGTCGCCGGGCAGGTCGACCTTGAGGTCGTGCGCGGAGACGATCATGCCGAAGTGCTCGCCCAGCGCGTCCCGGCCGAACGGCAGGGTGGGGTTGGTGGAGGAGCCGATGACGTTCGGCACGCCCGCCATCTTCAGCACGTTGGGCACGTGACCGCCGCCGCAGCCCTCGATGTGGAAGGCGTGGATGGTGCGTCCGTCGAGGACGCGCAGGGTGTCCTCGACGGACAGGCACTCGTTGAGGCCGTCGGTGTGCAGGGCGACCTGGACGTCGTACTCCTCGGCGACCCGCAGCGCGGTGTCCAGGGCGCGGGTGTGCGCGCCCATGTCCTCGTGCACCTTGAAGCCGGAGGCGCCGCCCTCGGCCAGCGCCTCGATCAGCGGGGCCTCGTCGGAGGAGGAGCCGCGGCCGAGGAAGCCGATGTTGACCGGCCAGGCGTCGAAGGCGTTGAAGGCGTGCCGCAGCGCCCACGGTGAGTTGACGCCGACACCCCAGACCGGGCCGAACTCCTGGCCGATGATGGTGGTGACGCCGGAGGCGAGCGAGGCCTCCATGATCCGCGGCGACAGCAGGTGGACGTGGGTGTCGATGGCGCCGGCGGTGGCGATCATGCCCTCGCCGGAGACGATCGTCGTCCCGGTGCCGACGACCACGTCGACGCCGTCCAGGGTGTCGGGGTTGCCGGCCCGGCCGATGGCGGCGATCCGGCCGCCGATCAGGCCGATCGAGGTCTTGCGGATGCCCTGGATCGCGTCGATGACCAGGACGTTGCTGATCACCACGTCGCAGGTGTCGCGGACGGCGGCGGGCTTGAGGTGCAGGCCGTCGCGGGCGGTCTTGCCGAAGCCGGCCAGGAACTCGTCGCCCGGCGCCTGCGAGTCGGACTCGACGCGCACGATCAGCCCGGAGTCGCCGAGCCGGATCCGGTCGCCGGCGCGCGGGCCGTGCACGGAGATGTAGTCGTGGGGGGTGATGGACGTCACGACTCGACCTCCGCGTCGTCGAACTGGGTGAGGTAACCGGTGGCGCGGGCCTTGGCCAGGGCGGCCTCCTTGGCGCCGGGGGCGTCCAGCGGGCCGTCGACCAGGCCGGCGAAGCCGATGGCGACCCGCTCGCCGCCGATCGGCACCAGGCCGACCTCGACCGTGGCGCCCGGGTCGAAGCGCACCGAGGAGCCGGCCGGGATCGCCAGGTGGGTGCCGTAGGCGGCGGCGCGGTCGAAGGCCAGGCGCGGGTTGGCCTCGAAGAAGTGGAAGTGCGAGGTGACCGAGATCGGCACCCCGGAGGTGTTGTGGACCGGCAGGACGACGGTCTCCTCGACCGGGTCGTAGCCGGCGCCGTCGCCGAGCAGCGCCCCGCCGGGGGCCTCGTCGCCGAGCGAGCCGGCGCCCCTGAACGGGTCGTTGACGACGGCCAGCCGGGTGCCGTCGTCGAAGACCGCCTCGACCTGCACCACGGTGACCACGTCGGGCACGCCGGGCAGCACGTCGTCGGCGGTCAGCACGGAGCGGCCGGCCTCGATCGCCTCGGCCAGGCGCCGGCCGTCCCGGGCGGCCTCGCAGACGGCGTCGGCGATCAGCGCGGTCGCCTCGGGGATGTTGAGGCGGACGCCTCGGGCGCGGCGGGCGCGGGCCAGCTCGGCTGCTGTGAAGATCAGCAGCCGGTCCCGCTCGGTGGGGGTCAGTCGCACGGTTCCTCGCTCGCGGTCGCCGGGAGAGGGGGGTGAGGGTTGTTAGAACGGCGTTCAAACATCTCCGGCCATTGAACCCGGAGCCGCCCGCCCTGTCCAGCCTTGCCGCTCCCGCGGCGATCGGCCCGTCGACGGGCCCGGGCGGTGGCGCCGGAGGTCGAAAACCGCCCGTACGCTTCGCAAACCCGTCCGGCGCGGGCAGTTGGATCACGTGAAGCGTCCCGTGCCCCTTTCACCCCAGGTGATCGCCTGGGCACTGTTCCAAATGCCGAAAGCTGGGCATGACGAAGATTGGTCAGTACCAAGGGGGCCGACCGGCCGGCGGGGGATCCGGACCGGCGGCCCGGAACGAGGGCGGGGGCAGGGGTGATGGACGGTCAGTCGCGATTCCCGCGGCAGCGGACAAGTTCGGGAGGAGCCTTCCGGGTGACCGGAACCGGCCAGGGGGCTCCGGCGGGCACGGCGGCCCCCGGCGCCGGACACGTGAACCCGGCGGGCGTCACCCGGCCGGGCGCACCGTCGCCCGGATGCGCGCTCAACCGCCGGCTCCACCTGGCCCTGGAGGCCGCCGACCTGGTGGCCGTCGGCGCGGTCCGCCGCCGGCTGCGCGCCGCGCTCGGCCTGTGGGGCGTGCCCGAGCTGGCCGACACCGCCGAGCTGCTCACCTCCGAGCTGGTCACCAACGCGCTGCAGCACACCGGCCAGGGCGCGGTCTTCGACGCGGTGATCACCGGTGACCAGCGGCTGCGCATCGAGGTCCAGGACGGCACGGCCCGGCTGCCCGTCCGCCGCCGCGAACCGGAGGCCGAGTACGCCACCTCCGGCCGCGGACTGCAGCTGGTCGAGGCGCTCGCCGACTCCTGGGGCGTCCAGCTGCGCGGCGACGGCAAGGTCACCTGGTTCGAACTGGCCACCGTCGGCGCCTGAGGCCGTCCGGCGCACTCGGCCGCCGTTTGTCGTACGAGCACCGTTCGCTGCCGAACGATGCCCGGAAGCGAAGGCGGAAGGCAAGATTCCCGGCCCGTTGCCATTGCCGCTCGGCCGAACATTGGCCAGGATGGTGGGAATGTGTGCCCACGTGCGAGAAGCGGCGGGGAATGACCACCTCGACCGATGACCGCCCGTTGGCGCGCGACCGTCGAGCACCACCCATCACCCGCCACGCGGCCCGTCCGGACGGTCGGCGCGGTCCGCCACGGCAGCGGCAGGAGCAGCATGCCCACAGAGCCCGAGTCACCGGGGCCGGCCCTCCCAGCCGGTCCGTCCACGACCGGCTCCGGGCGGGCCAGACCGCCCGCGCAGGCGGCCCGGCGGCACTCGCTGCGCACCGCTCCCGGCCTCGCGGCCGGCCGGCTCGCGCCGATGCTCTCCGGCGGTCTGCCGCTCTCCCCGGGCGACTCCACGCCGGACTGGCTGGAGCCCGCGATGGCCGCCAACGGCATCGGCTCGTTCGACTGGGACATCCGCCGCGACATCCTGGAGGGCGACCAGCGCGCCTGCACCATCGTCGGCCTCGACGCCGTCGAGAAGGGCCGCTTCGACCGCTCCTCCGCCTCCTTCCTCGCCCTGCTCCATCCCGAGGACGCCCCCGTGGTGCGCCGCCGGGTGGAACGCGCCGTCGCCGAGCTCGGCCAGTGCGGCGCCTACTACCGGACGGTCGGCCAGGGCGGCGCCATGCGGGCGGTCCGCTTCCGCGGCCGGGTCCTCGCCGACGCCTTCGGCCGCGCCTCCCGGATGGTCGGCTTCGTCTGGGACGCCACCGTCGAGCTGCACAAGCGCGACCGCGCCGACCGGCTCGCCCTGCTGCGCGAGGAGCGTTCCCGCTTCATCAAGGAGGCCGCCCGCGCGCTCTCCGAGGCGGTCACCGTGCGGGACGTCGCCCGGGTCTTCACCGAGCTGCCGCTGCCCGGCCTGCCGCCGGACGGCCTGGTGCTCGCCTCCCACGAGGCCGGCCGGGTGCAGATCCTCGGCGCCTCCGGCTACCGCACCGACGAGCTGGCCGGCTACGACCGCTCGGTGCTGCCGCCCAGCCACCCCGCCGCCGAGGCGCTGCGGGGCCGCGCCCCGGTGTTCTGCACCAGCCGCGAGGAGTACCGCGAGCGCTACCCCGACGTCTGGGAACAGGCCCGCCGCACCAGCCGCAGCTCCTGGGCCTTCCTGCCGCTGGTCGCCAGCGGCCGGGCGATCGGCGTCTGCGTGGTCAGCTTCGACGACGACCGCCGGCTCGACGCCGACGAGCGCACCCTGCTCTCCACCCTCGGCGGCCTGGTCGCCCAGTCACTGGCCCGGGCCCGGCTGCACGACGCCGAGCACGAGCTGGCGGCCGGCCTCCAGCGCGTCATGCTGCCGCGCACCGTGCCGTCCGTGCCCGGCGTCACCACCGCGGTGCGCTACCTGGCGGCCGGCTCCGGTCTGCAGATCGGCGGCGACTGGTACGACGTGGTGCCGCTGCCCGGCGGCCACGTCGGCCTGGTGATCGGCGACGTCCAGGGCCACGACGTGCACGCGGCCGGCATCATGGGCCAGCTGCGGATCGCCCTGCGCGCCTACGCCGCCGAGGGCCACCCGCCCGCCGCGGTGATGGCCCGGGCCTCCCGCTTCCTCGCCGACCTCGACACCGATCACTTCGCCACCTGCACCTACGCCGAGGTCAACGTCGACTACGGCGTGGTCTACGCCGTCCGGGCCGGCCACCTCGACCCGGTGGTGCGGCGCGGCGACGGCACCGCCACCGCCGTCCCGGTGGCGGGCGGGCTGCCGCTCGGCATCGCCCCGGACGAGGAGTACCGGGTCACCCGGTTCAGCCTCGATCCCGGCGAGACCGTGCTGCTCTGCACCGACGGCCTGGTCGAGGCGCGCGGCATGGACCTCGACGAGGGCATCGCCCGGCTCACCTCGGTGCTCTCCGAACCGCTCGCGGACCCCGCCGAGACCGGCCGCGACCCGCTGGACGAGCTCGCCGACCGGATCGCCTCGCAGGCCGCCGACTCCAGCGAGCGCGAGGACGACATAGCGCTGCTCCTGCTGCGCTGGGACGGCCCCGAGGGTGGTCTGGCCGCCCAGCAGCTGCGCCGGCGGATCGGCCAGGCGGACCTCGCCCGGATCTCCGAGGTCCGCGCCGAGCTGCGCGACGCGCTGCGCCGCTGGGGGGTCGCCGAGCTGATCGACACCGCCGAGCTGCTCTCCTCCGAGCTGGTCACCAACGCCATCCGGCACACCGACCGGGACGCCATGTTCACCGCCCGGCTCTACCGGGAGCCGGCCGCGGACGGCGGCCGGGCGCGGCTGCGGGTCGAGGTGGAGGACGAGTCGGACCTCTGGCCGACCCGCCGCACGCCGGGGGAGCAGGCCTCCTCCGGGCGTGGGCTGATGCTGGTCGAGGCGCTGGCCGACGGCTGGGGCGTGGAGCCCCGGGGGTCGGGCAAGCGGATGTGGTTCGAGCTCAGCGTGACGCCCGCGGACGACCGTCCGGCGGTGACCGTCGAGGTGTGACCGTCGAGTTGTGACCGCCCGGGCGTCAGCCGAACTGCTGCTCCAGGTCCTTCAGCTTCCGCTCCAGGTCCTCCAGCCGCGGCAGGGTCACGGTGTCGTCCTCCGTCGTGAGGTCGATGGTGCGCCGCTCGGGCCTGGCCGGCAGGCCGGGCTGGGTGACGGTGCCCTCGACGGCGGGCCGGTCGGCTCCGGGGCCGCCGGCGCCGCCGTCGGGGGCGGTCGCTATGGCGGACTCCGGGCCGGACTCCAGCTGCCGGGCGGCCGGCGCCGGGGGCGGTCCGCCGCCGCGCGGGCGCCAGACGCTGTTGGTGCGGTTGATCGCCCGGATCTCGGCCCGCTCGCGGCGCCCCGCCAGCTTGCGGCGCTCCTTCTCCCGGGCCTTCTCGCGCTTGTCGTCGCGGACCTCGTCGACCGCCTCGTCCAGGCTGCGCACGTTCTCCAGCAGCATCAGCGACCAGGCGGCGTAGGTCTCGCGCGGGGCGCGCAGCCAGCGGACGATCCGGATCTGCGGCAGCGGGCGGGGGACCAGTCCCTGCTCGCGCAGCGCGGCCCGGCGGGTCTGCTTGAGCGCCCGGTCGAACAGCACGGCGGCCGAGAGCGACATCCCCGCGAAGAACTGCGGCGCGCCGGCGTGGCCGAAGCCGCGCGGGGCGTGCACCCAGTTGAACCAGGCCGAGGCCCCGGCGAACAGCCAGACCAGCAGCCGGGAGCCGAGCGCCGCGTCGCCGTGGCTGGCCTCGCGGACGGCGAGCACGGAGCAGAACATCGCCGCCCCGTCCAGGCCGAACGGGACCAGGTACTCCCAGCCGCCGGACAGGTTGAGGTTCTGCACCCCGAAACCGACCAGGCCGTGGAAGGAGAGCGCGGCGGCCACGGCCGCGCAGCAGAACAGCAGCGTGTACGAGGCCCCGCCGTACAGGGACTCCTTGCGGCGGCGGCGTTCCTCCGAGCGCTCCCAGGAATCCGCGGCGCTCCCGCCGCCCGTGGTGCCCCGGTTCCGGGCCAGGGCCACCAGGAGCGCGCTGACCAGCAGCACCGCAACGCCGGTGACGGCCCAACCCAGCGGTATGTCGGACAATTTCATCGCCTGGACCAGCCTCGCTTTCCTGCGCCGCAATTCCTGCGTCGTGATGGCGGGGACCATCATGGCGGATGCCCGGCCGGAGGATGGCTGATTTCCTGTCAATGCACCGGCGAGAGGGATTTCTGACGAGGGATAAATCTCATCGTCGTATTTGTATGGGGAAAAGGGGAGGCGGGAATTCCGGGGGCCGCGGCGGGGGTGGACGAGGCGACGGCCGGTCCGGCGGCGCCCGGAGTGTCCGAGGTGCGCCGGGGCGCCGGACGCCGGGGCGGTGAACCCGCCGCCCGGCGTGAAGGGCGCGCACTCCGGCGCGCCGGCGCAACGGTGGCGCCGTCGAGCGGAACGTCCGGGCCCGCCGGCCGGGGGCCGGCGGAGTCCGGAACCGGCAAGGTGAACCTGGCCGGGGCACTGCTCGACCCGGCCAGGTTAGGGTCACCTTAGCTGATCGGGCCCTGGGCCTGCCTCTCGACGCGCTCGTCCGGGGGCGCGCCCGACGCGCGGGCCGCGCCCAGCTGCCGGGCGAGCCAGACCGGCACGCCCCCGAGCGCCTGCACCAGCCGGGCCGCCTCCGCCCGCAGCCGGGCGGCCTCGGCCGGCTCGGACACCTCGGCCAGCGCCGCCAGCGCCGGCGCCACCCCCACCGTGAACCCCAGCTGTTCGCGCAGCCGCAGCGAGGCGTCGAAGCCCTCCCGCGCCCGCTCGCGGTCCCCGGCGGCGAGCGCCAGCGCGGCCAGGTGCCGCCAGGTCGACGAGCGGAGCAGCTCGTCGCCCCGCTCGGCCGCGCCCTCGTGCGCCCGCCGGTAGGCGATCCAGGCCGCCGTCGGGTCGCGCAGCAGGTTCTCCGCGACCAGCCCCCGCCGGAAGTCCAGCAGGGGCCGGCCCGGTGCGTCCGGCGGCAGCAGGGCCGAGGTGCGGCCGAGCGCGGCCTGTGCCTCGTCCAGCCGGTCGCGGGCGCCGAGCACGCTGGCCACGTAGGCCAGGAAGCCCCGGGCGCAGGCGGCCGAGGCGCGCTGTTCGGTGGTCGCCGCGACCGCCTCGGCCAGGCGCAGCGCCTGCTCGGCCTGGCCCCAGTGGGCGGCCGTGAACAGGCACTGCTCGATCAGTAGTTCGGCTCTGACGAGCGCCGCCGCCGGATCGCGTTCGGCGGCCGGCCGCAGTAACTCCGCGGCCTCCCGCCAGCACGCCCGGGACCGCAGTCGCCACACGGTGTCCCCCGGCTCCGGGGGCGCCGCCGGCCCCCGTGCGTCCCGGCCACTAGGGCCCCATCCGTGCTCCGACAACGCCACCTCCTTGTGCGCGCCATCCAGCAGGAAGCGGGCCCCTCCCCGGACGTGGCATGACGCGCCACAGGCCCGCGCTGTGGCGGCAATTCAACACGGGGGCGAGCTTGTGCACCAGATCACGAGCGGAGGTTGTTGCGCCCGGGCGGGTTTTCGTCTAAACGATCAGCGCCCGGCCGGACGGGCCCGGGGCGGGGCCTCAGGACGTCCAGCCGGTCTCCATCAGAGCCTCCGCGGCGCCGTTCGCCGGCTGCGGCACCCCCGCCAGGTCCAGGCTGAACAGGGCCACCAGCAGCTGTTCGCCGCGCACCGTGGCCTGGTGCGAATAGCCCGCAAGAGTGAACATCGCGGCGGCCATCTCCTCCGCGTGCAGGGTCTGCAGCCACAGGCACTCGACCGACTTCACGTCGGCCGGCTCGGTCCAGGTGTCCACCTGCGCGACCATCCGGCTGCCCAACAGGGTGACCCCGTCGCGTTCCTGGGCCTCCGTCAGCTCCAGGTCGTCGAAGCCCAGCCACTCCAGGTAGCGGGCCGCGGTGAACACCGCGTCCTGCGAGGTCCGCACCGGGTGCGGACGGAACGGCGCGCGCCGCCGCCACGGTGCCGACGGGGCGCCGGCCCCCGCCCCCGCGACCGGCGGCGCCGCGGCGGGCGCGTCCAGCGACTGCGCGGGACGCGCCGGGTACGGGTGGGAGGCCCGCGGACCGGCGGTGGCGCCCAGCGGACCGGCGGTGGAGCCGCCGCCCAGCCGGGTCGTCCGGTCCACCGGGAGCCGCACGGTGGCCCCGCAGTTGCAGGTGAACTCGGGCTGCGGCCACTGGTCGGAGCGCCCGCAGTGCGGGCAGCGCATGCTCAGCCAGGAGTCCTCCCAGGAGCGGAAGCGCACCTGCACCGGCACCCCGCCGCGCAGCAGCGGCACCTTGAGCGAGGCACCGCACGGGCAGGGCAGCGACGGCGGCTCGTACAGGTGCTCCCGCCGGCAGGCGGGGCAGCGGATCGCCCGGGCGCCACCCGCCGCCCCCGGGCCGCGGCCGGCCGGGTCGTGTCCGGTGAAGTCGTCGGGCAGTCCGGGCATCGCGGGCACCGTCCGTTCGAGTCGGGGGTGGGTGACGCGTTCCATGCTCCCCGAAACCCGGGAGGCGCGGCGCGGAATGCGGCAATCCTCAGGGAGGAATCAGGGGTGTGCGCTCGACCGATCGGCGGTGAGGAGGAGAGGCCTCCCCCTTGCGTGGGATGCGGATCCCCGACCCGGTCGGACGGGGCGGACACCTGCGGCCCGGTGCGGCCCGTGAGTCACTCCGCGCCCCACCGGGCGAGGTCGTCCGGGGTGTCCAGGTCGTCCGGGGCGGCGACGTCGGCGCACTCGACCAGGATGAGGTCGTCCGGATGCGCCGCCAGCAGGGCGCGCGCCCCCGCGTCCCCGCGCGCGCCCTCCACCGCCTCGGCGAAGTACCGGGCCCCGATCAGCACCGGGTGCCCGCGCCGCCCCTTGTACGCCGCGGCGGCCAGCTGCGCCCCGGCCCGGTGGGCGGCCAGCAGCCGGGCCACCGCGGCCGGGCTCACCCCCGGTGTGTCGACCAGCATCACCAGGGCCGCCGAGGACCGGGCCGGCAGCGCGGCCAGGCCGGCCCGCAGCGAGGAGCCCATGCCCCGCGCCCAGTCCGGGTTGGCGACCAGGCGGCAGCCCGGCAGGTGGGCCGTCGACCGCACCCGCTCCCGGTCCGCGCCCAGCACCACCGTCACCTCCCGGCAGCCGCCCGCCCGGGCCACCGCCACCGCGTGCTCCACCAGCGGCCGGCCCCGGTACCGGAGCAGCGCCTTCGGCCGCCCGCCCAGCCGCCGCCCGCCCCCGGCGGCCAGCACCAGGGCGGCCACCGCATCGCTTCGTCCCATGCGCCCAGCGTGCCCGCCCCGGCCGCCGCCGCGCAGCCCGCCCGGCCGTTCGGCCGTCCGGTCCGTTCGGCCGTCCGGTCCGGGGGGCCGTCCGGTCCGGGTGGCCGTCAGCCCTTCCCGCGGGGCGTGGGGCGGGTGAAGTGGGCGCGGTAGGCGCGCGGGGTCATGCCGACGCGCTGGAGGAGGTGGCGGCGCAGCGAGTCGGGGGTGACGAAGCCGGTCCGGGTGGCGACCTGGTCGACCGGCAGGGCGGTGGACTCCAGCAGCTCCCGGGCCTGTTCGAGGCGCTGGGTGAGCAGCCACTGGAGCGGGGTGGTCCCGGTCTCGGCCTGGAAGCGGCGGTTGAGGGTGCGCACGCTCACCCCCGCGTGGGCGGCGAGGGCGGCCAGGGTGAGCGGTTCGGTGAGCCGGGCGAGGGCCCAGGCGCGGGTGGCGGTGAGCGAGCTGCCGTCCGGGGCGGCCACCGGGGACGGCAGGACCTGGCCCTGGCCCCCGTCGCGGACCGCCGAGAGCGCCGCCAGCCGGGCCACCGCGTTGGCCACCGCCGCGCCGTGGTCGGTGCGGACCATGTGCAGGCACAGGTCGATGCCGGCGGTGAGCCCGGCCGAGGTGAGCACCGGGCCGTCGTCGACGAACAGCGCCTGCGGGAGCACCCGCACCTTGGGGAAGCGGTGCTCCAGCGCGCCCGCCTGCACCCAGTAGGTGGTGGCGCTGTGCCCGTCGAGCAGCCCGGCCTGGGCCAGGACGAAGGCGCCGGTGCAGATCGAGGCCATCCGGGCGCCCCGTTCGGCCGCCGTGCGCAGGGCGGTGAGGATCCGTTCGTCGGCGTCGGCGCGGGAGGCCGATCCGGTCACCAGGACGGTGTCGGCCGTGGCGATCGCCTCCAGACCGTGCGGGACGATCACCTGGAGGCTGCTGGTGCTCGCCACCGGGCCCGGCTCGATCGTGCAGACCCGCACCTCGTAGGCCGGGCGGCCGTCCAGCTCGGCGGAGCCGAAGACGATCTCGGGGATGGTGAGGTCGAAGGCGGTCACCGGGGGCACGGCGACGACCGCGACCCGGTGGACGTCCGCGACGCGGACGACGTCGTCGGCGCGGTGGGCGCAGGCGGGCGGGCGCGCGGCTGGGGACATGGCCAGAACCTCCGGAACCTTGGCAGCCGGAGCCCTGCCGTGCGGCCGGGCCCTGGCCGAGAGTTGATCACGGCGCCGCCCCGTCGGACGCCACCACCCCTCGGCCAACCCAGGAGCCTTCCATGTCCTTCCACGTCGTCACCGGCGCCGGCCCGACCGGCACCGCCACCGCCCTGCGCCTGGCCGGATCGGGTGAGCGGGTGCGCCTCGTCACCCGGCGCGGCACCGGCCCCGAGCACCCGGCCGTCGAGCGGGTCGCCGCCGACGCCACCGACGCCGACGCCCTCACCGCCCTGGTCGACGGCGCGGCCTCGCTGATCAACTGCGCCGCCCCGCCGTACCACCGCTGGCTGACCGAGTTCCCGCCGCTGGCCGCGGCCCTGCTGACCGCCGCCGAACGGACCGGCGCGGGCTACGTGATGCTCGGCAACGTGTACGGCTACGGCCCGGTGGACGGCCCGCTCACCGAGGACCTGCCGGCCGCCCCGAGCAGCCGCAAGGGCGCGCTGCGGGCGGCCCTGTGGGCGGACGCGCTGGCCGCCCACGAGGCGGGCCGGGCGCGGGTCACCGAGGTGCGGGCCAGCGACTTCCTCGGGCGCACCGCGACCTCCCTGTTCGCCTTCACCGTCGCGCCCGCGGTGGTGGCGGGCGAGCCGGTCGGCTACCCCGCCGACCTGGACGCGCCGCACAGCTGGAGCTACGTCGGGGACGTGGCCGACACCCTGGTCGCCGCGGCGCGCGACGAGGCGTCCTGGGGCCGGGCCTGGCACGTGCCCAGCACCGGCGAGGAGTCCGCCCGCGAGCTGGCCGGGCTGCTGGCGAAGGCGGCCGGCGCGCCGGAGCCGGCGCTCACCGCGCTCGCGTCGGCGGAGCTGGCCCGGTCCGGGGACGAGATCCTCGCCGAGGTCGAGGAGATGGGCTACCTCTACGACCGGCCGCTGCTGCTCGACTCGGCGGTCACCCGGGAGGTGCTGGGGGTGGCGGCGACGCCGCTGGAGACGGTGGTCGAGGAGATCGTCCGGGACCTGCGGGTGTGAGCTTCGCCATGATCGAAATGGTCCCTGTTGTGGTGTCTTGACCCCCTGCGGGGCGGCTGGTCTGCTGGTGCGCCGTCAGCCGCCCGCCCACCTGGGGAGTCCCCGTGCCCGCCCGTCGCACCACCCTGTCCGCCGCCGCCGTCTTCCTGATATCCGCCCTGGTGCTGAGCAGCTGCTCGGACGACGGGAAGAAGGACGGCGGCGCCGCCTCCACCGGGGCCGGGGCGGCGGGCGCCGCGGGCCGGGGCACCAGCCCCCTGGAGAACCCCGACGGCACCAAGCCCGGTCTGGCGCCGCTCGCCACGCCCGAGGAGCAGAAGGCGGGCCGCGCGCTGATCGCCAAGGTCGCCACCGCCGCGGCCGGCCCCAAGGACGGCTACGACCGCAACGAGTTCGGCCCGGCCTGGACCGACAACGTGGACGGCATACCCGGCGGCCACAACAGCTGCGACACCCGCAACGACCTGCTGGCCCGCGACGGTTCGGCCGTCGAGTACAAGGACGGCTCGAAGTGCACGGTCACCTCGATGACCATCCACGACCCGTACACCGGCAAGGCGGTGCAGTGGAACAAGCAGCAGGCCTCGAAGATCCAGATCGACCACGTGATGCCGCTCTCCTACGACTGGCAGATGGGCGCGAGCAAGTGGGAGAAGCTGAAGCGGGTGCAGATCGCCAACGACCCGCTCAACCTCATCCCGGCCGACGGCTCGCAGAACGCCTCCAAGGGCGACTCCGGCCCGTCCGCCTGGCTGCCCGCCGATCCGGAGATCCGCTGCGCGTACGCGGTGCGCTTCGCGCAGGTGTCGCTGAAGTACCAGCTGCCGGTGACGGAGGCGGACAAGAAGGCGATGCTGCAGCAGTGCGGCGGCTGACGGGCGGCTGAGGAATCGATTCTCCGGAGGGTTCGCCGCTCTTTGTCACGAAGTGTGCGCGGCGGGCGGGGCGCGGCGGCTGGGGCGCCGTCAACCGTGTGATCGTCAGGTGGTATTCGTGTGCGGTGCATTCGATGATCACCCGGTTCTCGCGACGCGCCCTGCCCGCCGTCGCCGCCGTCACCCTGCTGGCCTCCTGCAGCAGTTCGGGCGGCACCACCGGCGCGGCCTCCGGCGCGCCGTCCACCGCCGCGACCACCGCGCCCTCGCCCGGCGCGACCGAGGCGCCCACCCCGACCGCCACGCCCACGCCGACGCCGACCGTGAAGCCCACCGGGCAGGCGGACCCGGCCCTCCAGGCCTTCTACGGCCAGCAGCTCGGCTGGGCGGCCTGCAAGGACGACCCGAAGACCGAGAAGATCGACGAGTCGGCGGTGCAGTGCACCACCCTCAAGGTCCCGCTGGACTACGCCAACCCGGCCGGCGAGACCCTGGACGTCGCCGTGGTCCGCAGGCCCGCCACCAAGCCCGACCAGCGGATCGGCTCCGTCGTCGTCAACCCCGGCGGCCCCGGCAGCACCGGCGTCGGCTTCGTCCAGCGCAACTCCGACTACTTCCAGAAGGGCGTCCGGGAGCGCTTCGACACCGTCGGTTTCGACCCGCGCGGCGTCGGCGGCACCTCCCCGGTGAACTGCCTCGACGACAAGGTCCGCGACGACTGGGTCAGCACCGACAACCCCGGCGCGGACCACGGCAAGGTGCTCGCCGACGCCTGCCAGGCCAAGTACGGCAAGCTGCTGCCCTTCATCGGCACCCGCAACTCGGTGCGCGACATGGACGTGCTGCGCGGTGCGCTCGGCGAGCAGAAGCTCACCTACTTCGGCCTCTCCTACGGCACCTACATCGGCAGCGTCTACGCCGAGGAGTTCCCCGACCGCGTCGGCCGGCTCGTCCTGGACGGCGCGGTCGACCCGTCCCTGCCGCTCGCCCAGCACAACATCGAGCAGTACGCCGGGTTCGAGCGCTCGCTCAACGCCTTCGCCGCCCACTGCGCCAAGAAGGCCCAGTGCCCGCTCGGCAAGGACCCCGACAAGGCCGCGGGCAAGCTCGCCGACTTCCTCGACGGGCTCAAGCAGAAGCCGCTCCCCACGTCGACCGGCCGCGTCGTCACCGCCACCGCCGCGTGGACCGGCATGATCGAGGGCCTGTACGGCGACGAGAGCGCCTGGGACGAGCTGCGGACCGTGGTGACCCAGGCCATGGTCAACGGCAAGGGCGACCACCTGCTCGCCTACGCCGACTCCTACAACCGGCGCGACAAGGAAGGCCACTACAGCGTCTCCGCCGACGCCTACACCGCCATCCACTGCGCCGACGGGGCGACCGACGTCCCGGCCGGCGACGCGCTCCAGGCCGCGTACGCCGAACTGGCCGCCAAGGCCCCGCTGATCAGCCGGCACGAGCCGAGCGCGGCCATCTTCGATCCGGACTGCCGGACCTGGCCGTTCCGTTCGACCGAGCGGCAGCACGCCATCACCTCCAAGGCCCAGGCACCGATCGTCGTGGTCGGCTCCACCGGCGACGCGGCCACGCCGTACGCCAACGCCGAGAAGCTCGCCGCCCAACTCGGCAACGCCGTGCTGCTCACTCGCGACGGCGAGGGGCACACCGGGTACGGCTGGAGCGCCTGCATCAGGACCGCGGTGGACACCTTCCTGCTGGAAGGCACCGCGCCGGCCGCCGGGACGCGCTGCGCGAGCGACCCCGCCCAGTAGCGGGAGGGCCGACGGCGGCGGGGCGCGCCACGGTCGTCCACCGTGGCGCGCCCCGCCGCCGGTCAGGAAGTCGGGGACTGGCTGAGGTCGTAGAAGGTCGAGCCGCCGACCGTCCTGGCGGTGTAGTGGCTCGTCACCCACTCCTCGATCTCGGCGGTCTGCGACCGGCCCGACCCGCCGCCCGGGCCGCCGGGCCCGGTGTCGGTGCCGCCCGCCTCGCCGCCGGCGGCGCGCAACGAGCCGCCGGCGATGAACCAGTGCACCTTGCCCTCCTGCACGTACTGCTGGAAGGCGCTCAGACTGAGCGAGGGGTCGCTGCTGTTGAAGCCGCCGAGGGCCATCACCGGGACGCCGGAGGCGAGTTGGTAGCTGGCGGCGTTCTGCGAACCGCTGGTCGCGGCGGCCCAGCGGTAGCCGTCGGCGCCCTCCTTCAGCAGACCGGCCGCCTCGTCGCTCACCTTGGCGCCGTTGAGCAGCCCGTTCATGCCGACGGGGCCGCCGGTGAAGGCGTACGGGCCCGGCCCGCCGCCGCCGTTCGGGGTACGGCCGCCTCGGCCGCCGTCCTGCCGCGGGAGGCCGAGGCCCGGGGCGCCGTCCGGAGCACCGTCCTGCTGCGGCGTGATCTGCCACAGCACCGGTCCGCCATCCGCGCCACCGGGGCCTCGTCGCCCGCCGCCCGGCCCGAAGCCGCCCTGCACGGCCGGACCGGCCAGCACGATCGAGCCCTGGTGCGGGGTGTCGACCGTCTCCACCGCGTACGCCGCCGGACCGCCCAGCGCCGCCGCCGCACCGACCAGACCCGCCACCGCGGTCAGCCGCCCGGCGAGCCGCGAGCGCCCGGCCGGGGCGCCGCCGTCCGCGAGCCCGTCCGCCCGGCGCGCCGGCCGTGCCGCCAGCGGTCCGGCCACCGCCAGCGCCACCGCCGCGAGCAGCCCGCCCGCCAGCACTGTCGGCCGCAGCCACGGCAGGAAGTCCGTGCTGCGCCCGAGCAGGACGTACGCCCACACCGCCGTCACCGCGAGCGTGCCGGCCAGCACCGCCGCGTACGGCAGCCGGTGCCGCGCCCGCCACAGCCCGTCCACGCCCATGCCGACCAGCGCCGCGACCGCCGGGGCCAGCGCCACCGTGTAGTACTGGTGGAAGATCCCGGACATGAAGCTGAAGGTCAGCGCGGTGCAGAGCAGCCAGCCGCCCCAGACCAGGAAGGCCGTGCGCGCGGTGTCCGTCCGGGCGAGCCGCCGGGTGGCCCACAGGCCGAACACCAGCAGGATCAGCGCGGCAGGCATCAGCCAGGCGATCTGCCCGCCGATGTCACCGTCGAACAGCCGGGTGATGCCGGTCCGGCCCCAGCCGCCCCCGCCGCGCATCCCGCCGGGCGAGGCCCCGGCCGGCGCGCCGCCGGCCGCGTTGCCGAACGCGCCCTCCAGCCCGGCCGGGAGCCGGCCCGGTCCGCCGCCGACGCTGCCGGTCTCGTTGCCGTTGAGCCGGCCGATCCCGTTGTAGCCGAAGGTGAGCGAGAGGAAGCTGTTGTCCTGCGAGCCGCCGACGTACGGCCGCGCCGAGGCGGGGACCAGCTCGACCACCGCGACCCACCAGCCGCCCGCGACCACCATGGCCAGCCCGCCGGCCAGCAGTTGGCGCACCCGGCGCCACAGCCCGGTCGGCGCCACCACCAGGTAGACCAGCGCGAACGCCGGCAGCACGAGGAACGCCTGGAGCGTCTTGGTGAGGAAGGCGAGCCCGAACATCACCCCGGTGAACACCAGCCACCGGGTGCCGGCCACCTCGACGGCCCGCAGCAGGCCGTACGCGGCCAGCGTGAGCAGCAGCACCAGCAGCGCGTCCGGGTTGTTGAAGCGGAACATCAGCGCCGCCACCGGCGTCAGCGCGAACACCACACCCGCCAGCAGACCGGCGAGCGGCGAGAAGCGCCGGCGCACCGTCGCGTACAGCACGGCCACCGTGGCCACCGCCATCAGGGCCTGCGGAGCCAGCACCGACCAGGAGGAGAGCCCGAACAGGCGCGCCGAGAGCGCCATCGGCCAGAGCGCCAGCGGCGGCTTGTCGACGGTGATGAAGTTCCCGGCGTCCGAGGAGCCGTAGAAGAAGGCCTTCCAGCTCTCGCTGCCCGCCTGGGCGGCGGCCGAGTAGAAGGCGTTGGCCCAGCCGGAGGCCGACAGGCCCCGGAGATAGAGCACGGCCGTGGCGGCCAGCAGCGCGAGCAGCGCGGGCCGCACCCAGCGCGGGTCGTCGGCGCGCCCGCGCCAGGTCCGGCCCGGCAGGGTGCGCAGCCGCCGCGCCCAGGAGGCCGGGCCCTCGGGGCCGGTCGGCGGCAGCGGGAACTCCGGGTACAGCGGCGGCTCGGCGGGCCGCCGGGGTGCCGTTCCCTCCGGCGGAGGGGCGGGCGGCAGGACCGGGGGCGGGTAGTCACCGGCCTCCGGCCAGGGCTCGCCGGCCGGTGGGATGTGGCTGGTCGTCGTCATGGGCGCTACGTTCGGGCGCCCGGCTGAGAGAAGGGTGAGAGCCGCGTATGAGCGGCCTGTGATCCTGGCCGCGAGCTCGGTCAGGTGGCCCGCGTCGCCGTCACGCGGCCTGCGGCATCGTCAGGTGCTTGCCGAGCCACTCCAGGGCGGGCGGGATCTCCCGCGTCCAGGTGTGGAAGTTGTGGCCGCCGGTGTCGAGGGTGATCGTGGAGAGCTTGGTCGGTGCCTTGAAGGCGTTGACCATCGCCTGCGTGCCCTCGTAGTTGTTCTCGTCGTAGCTGGTGGCGAGCAGCAGCGCGACCGGTGCGGCGGGCTTGTTCTTCAGGCGCCAGACCAGGTCGTTCTCCTGCTTCAGCTGGGCGTTGCCCGCGAAGAGGTCGCCGGTGGTCTCGTCGATCGGCGCGGTGTAGTAGCCGGAGAGCGAGACCGCGGACCGGTAGGCGTCCGGCTTGCGCAGCGCGAACTTGAGGGCGCAGTAGCCGCCGGTCGAGTTGCCGATCACGGCGCGGTTGGCCGGGTCGGTGCCGATCCGGTAGTTGGCGGCCAGCGCCGTCGGCAGGTCGCTGGTGAAGAAGGTCTCCACCTGCGGCCCGCCGGGGACGTCCATGCACTCGGTGTCGCGGTTGCCGGACAGGGTCGGGCGCATCAGCACCAGGACGGTCGGCGGCAGCTTGTTCTGCTCGATCGCGGTGAGCGCGGACGCCGGGTACTGCATCAGCGTGATCAGCTTCTCCGCCGAGCCCGGGTAGCCGGCCAGCACCAGGGCCATCGGGAACTTGCGCTGCGCGTACTCCGGCTGGAAGTACTGCGGCGGCAGGTAGACGAAGGCGTCGCTGCTCAGGCCGCTGGCGCTGCCCCGGACCGAGACCTCCTGGATCAGCCCGGAGCGGTCGCGGGCCGAGCCCTGCGCCGAGTACATGTTCTTCTCGCCCGTGACGGCGAGCGCGGCGGCCGCGTTCGGCTGGTGGTCGACCACCGTGCCGGGCTTGCCGTTGGTGCCGAGCAGGTCGCTCCAGGAGCTGTAGAAGCCGAAGTAGCCGTTGGCGATCAGCCCCATGGCGACGAGCACCGAGACCTGGGTGGCGAGGAACGCGCCGATCCGGCCGGTCCAGGACTTCCAGCCGCGGCCACCGAATCTCGGCCAGAGCCACATCGTGGCGGCGAAGACGCCGATCGCGATGACGGAGGCGATGATCTGGAGGGGAAGACCCGTGAGGCTGAGCACCTCCTGATCGTAGTTGACGCCGGGGACCGCGCCGTGCGCTCCGTCGTACGCCCCCGCTACGCTTCAGTGCGCTGTAAGTACGCCCTGTTGACCGTGCTTTGTCGTATCGGGATCATGTCGGCGGGGACAGCGGATGGCACGGAGTGTGCATGCATCGGTACCGAGAGAACACCCCGGGGGAGCGGCAAATGAAGTCCTTCACCAAGGCCGGCGTCGCGGTGGGAACCGCCCTGCTGCTGGCGGCCTGTTCGAGTGGCGGTTCGGGCGGGTCCGGCGGTTCGAGCGCCTCCGGCGACTCGTCCTCGTCCGGCCCGTCGGACCGCTTCACCGCCCTGCCCGCCCCGACGTCGACCCCGACGCCGACGCCGACGCCCACGCCGACACCGACGCCGTACGGGCCCGTGCTCGCCGGCTACATCGACCCGGTCGGCGCGGCGCTGGGCAAGATCAACCCGGCCGCCAACATGAACAACTTCATGATCGGCCTCCAGGAGGCGGCCAGCGCCGCCAACTCCGCGAGCAGCGGGCTCGGCCTCAGCGACACCCCGGCGGCCGTCGGCACCACCAAGCGCCAGTTGACGACGGCCCTGTCGCAGCTCGCCACCGACCTGACCAAGATCCGCAGCGACATCAAGGCCAAGACCTTCTGCACCACCGGCTCGGCCTACGCCCAGGTCGGCCTGTCCGAAGGCCTGAAGGCGATCCCGGCCATCCTCGCCGAGCTGGCCGCCGCGGGGTACCCCACCACCTTCACCGTCCCGCAGACGCCGCCGCTGCAGACCCGCTCGAAGGAGAACGACACCTTCGTCACCAAGGGCCGGCTGCGCGGTCTGGGCGAGCTGAGCGTCGACAACTCCGACGGCACCACCGACTCCGTCGTCTCGCTGTCCCAGAACGGCAAGGCGGTGCACTCGCTGTACGTCGGCAAGGGCAAGAAGGCGTCGATCCAGGGCATCGAGGACGGCACCTACGACGTCTTCTTCTCCGACGGCGTCGACTGGGACCCGTCGCTGAAGATGTTCACCCAGAACTGCAGTTACACGAAGTTCGACGAGACGATGGCCTTCGAGACCAAGCGGACGACCTACTCGACCTGGTCGATCACACTGACCGCGCAGGTCGGCGGCAACGCGAAGACCAGCGACGTGGACGAGGAGGAGTTCCCGCAGCCGTAGGCGGGACCGGGTTCCGCGGAGGGGGCACCGCCGGCCGCAGCGCCGGCGGTGCCCCCTCGCCGCTCCGTCGGGGGGTGACCTCCCAGGCGGTAAACCCGGCGACGCCGGCGGTCGTTCCCGGGATACTGGTGGCCCATGGATGAGGTCGAAGTCGTCGTCGCCCATTCCGAGCGCGCGACCCTGCGCGTCGGCGACGTGTTCCTGAAGGTGGACGCCGATCAGGCGCGCATCGACGCCGAGGTCGAGGCGATGTCCCTCGCTCCGGTCCCGACCCCGAAGGTCCTGTGGCGCAAGCCGCCCGTGCTCGCGATCGCCGCGCTCCCGGGGACGACGCTCGGGCGCCTCGGCGGGCCGTCGACCGGGTCACCGGCGGCGTGGGCCGCGGCGGGCGCCGCCATCCGGAGGCTGCACGACGCGCCGCTGCCGCCCCGGCCCGGCCGGGCCGGCCGGAGCGTCGTCGCGCTGGCGGCGGAACTCGACGACGAGTGCGGGACGCTCGTGACGAACGGCCTCCTGCCCGCCGACCTGGTCACCCGCAACCGCCGGGTCGCCGAGGCGGCGCTCCGGCCGTGGACCCCGGCGTTCACGCACGGCGACCTGCAGATCGCGCACGTCTTCGTCGACGGCGGCGAGGTCACCGGCATCATCGACTGGTCCGAGGCGGGCCGGGGCGACGCCCTGTACGACCTCGCCACGTTCACGCTCGGGCACGAGGAGCACCTCGACGACGTCATCGCCGGATACGGCGCCGACATCGACCTCGACGTGATCCACGCGTGGTGGTCGTTGCGAAGCCTGCTGGCGGTCCGCTGGCTGATCGAGCACGGCTTCGACCCCTTCGCGCCGGGCTGCGAGGTCGACGTGCTGAGATCCCGGATGTGACGAACCGGCACACCCCCATGGAGGCACGGGGCAGGGCGAGGGAGTCGTCGGGGAGGACGGGCCCGAGGAGGTCGGGTTCCGGGGCCGCGAGCATCCGCGTCAAATCGCCACCGGCGGGGGGACCTTGGCCCGCCCCGGGGTGCGCCGACCCGAGCCCGTTCGGATGGTCGCCCGCCCGTTGCCGGACAATTGTCGGTGGCCCGTGCCAGACTCCCGGCATGGCTCCCGAACCGCTCGCCACCCTCACCTTCGCCGCCTGGCGCCGCTTCGACCGCGCCGCCGCCGCCCGCCTCGCCGCCCAGGTCGCGGGCAGCGTGGGCGGTCGGCTCGACCGTGTCGAGGAGGTCGAGCACCTGGGCGCGCCGCTGCACCGCGTGCTGGTCGAGCGCGGCGGGCGGACGTTCGCGCTGATACCGGGCGGGCGGGTCACCGTCGGGTTCGACGCGGCGGGCTGGCAGCCGTCCGCCGAACTCCTCGCCTGTTACCGGGAGGAGAGCGTCAGCCAGGGCTTCGGTGACGGGGACCTGCGCGCCCACCTCGCCCGGGTGCTCAGCCCGCGCCGGACCGTCACCGTGCCGACGGTGCTGATGGCCGTCGAGGACGAGCCGCTGGACGAGGAGCCCGCCGAGATGCCGGCCGTCCTCGCCCAGGACGGCCTGCGCCTGCCCACCCCCGACGAGTGGGAGCACGCCTGCGGCGCCGGCGCGCACACGCTGTTCCGCTGGGGCGACGAGTGCCCGCTCGACCGCATCCCGTACGGCGACGACACCGGCCCGCACGCCGGCCCCAACGCCTTCGGCCTGCACATCGCCCATGACACCTACCGCTCGGAGATCACCAGCGAGCCCGGGTCCATCTACGGCGGAGACGGCGGCGAGTCCGTCTGCGGCGGCTACGGCACCGTCCTCGCCTGGCTCCCGCTCGCCACCGCCAACCGGCACCCCGACCTCGCCGAGATGGTCTTCGGCGAGAACGGCGACGACCTCACCGACTGCCTCTCCACCCGCCCCGTGCTCCCTCTCCGCTGAGGAGGGCTACGCCGCCCGGCCTCCCTCGCCGACCTCGTCTCCCTCGTCCTCCTCGTCCCACGCGGGGATGCTCCAGCGCAGCACCGTCCCGCCGTTCGCGTCGCGGTCGAGGGTGACGGGGTACACCCGGCCCCAGGCCCGTTCGCCGTGGTGCCGAACGGCGTGGTCGCCCTGGCACCAGCCGAAGCCGAGCACCGGGCAGCCGCCGACCTCGATCGCGCCGACGGTCAGCGGGCGGGTGCGGCCGGCGCACTCCAGGCGGTGGAAGTCGGTGTGCGGGGCGACGGAGGAGACCACGCCCGCGCCGTGGTTCTCGATCTCGGCGGCGAGCGCCCTCGCCCTGTCGAGGGGCAGGTCCAGCAGTCCGTAGCTGCCCCGCTCGTCACCCTCGAACTGCGGGATCCGCTCACCGCCGAACCGCTCGTGCGCCTCGTCCTCGTCGCGCCCCCAGTACGTGACGTCGGCGAGCCCGTCGGCCGGCTCGCCGTCGAGGCCGATCCAGGAGTCCAGCCCGACCGCGTCCCCGAGCAGCATCCCGCCCCGGTCCACCGGCAGGTCCCCGAGCGGCACGGGGGCCTCCCGCCCCTCCGGCCACGGGATCGCGAGCTCGACCTCCAGCACGGAGATCGCCGGCTCGTCGTCGAACGGCGACGGCGCCGTCCGGGCCCGCACCGCGAGCGCCCGCGTCCGGTCGACGGCGACGGCCACGGCCTCCGCCGGATCCTCCATGAGGTGCCCGCCCCCGGCACCCCGCGCCGCCGCCTCCCGGGCCCGCTCGGAGAGCGGCCGGCCGACCTGCGGCCAGTGGTCCACCCACAGCGACATCCCGAAGACGAGGACGCCGGAGGGGGCGGTGACGGTCCCGAGGTGCGTGAAGCTGTCGTTCATACCCTCGATTCTGTCCTGTGGCCCGCCCCTGTCCCTGCCCCCGCCACTGCCGTCGACCTCGGCCGTGCCGGCGGGCGGGGGACCGGTCAGCGCGGGACCGGCCCGACGCCGCGAACCCACACGGGGAAGGGCACGGCCTCCGGCTCGGGCAGGTCCTCCTCCTCGACGTCCGAGCAGACCACCACGCCCGGGTTCCGGTCACTCAGGAACCCCTCGACCACCGCGCCCAGATCGTCGCACGGCACGTAGGCGCCGCCGAAGGGAAGGTCGTCCGCGGCCACCGACCCGGTCGAGCAGCGGAGCTGCCCGGCCCGGTCGTCGTGCCAGACGTAGAACGTCGCCACCCCCGCGTAGCCCGTTCCGAGGATGCGGAGCCGGAGGGCTTCGGCGGTCCGCTCGAAGGCGGCGACCACCTCCGGCACGGACAGGTCCTGCCGGTCGTCGCCCTGCCCGCCCAGCCACCAGGTGTTGGTCTCCCACTCCACCGGCCGGTCGGCCGGATCCAGCACCAGTGGCTCGTCCGCCACCTCGGCGATCCATGTCAACAGCATCCCGGAAGTGTCCCAGTGCGCCCCGGCGAACTCGAATGTCGGTGACGTGGGGAAGCGGGCCCTTGCGCCGTGGTCCTCCGGGGCGCGTGGTGGTCATCCGACCGAGTGACTTTCGTCCGCATGGTTGACCAATTGAAGTGGTCATGGCACTTTCGTGCGGCGCGGGCGTCCGCAACCGGTCGTACGCCTCGCATCCCCCACAAGGAGAGCCATGTTCAAGAGACTTGCCGCCGCGTCCGCCGCGAGCGTCGTCATCGCCGGGGCCCTGACCTCCCTGGCAGTCGCGCCCGCGCAGGCGGTGCAGGCCGGTGACCTGACGTCCACCATCGCGCTGAGCAACTGCTCCGCCTCGCTGGTGCGTTACCCCTCCTCGGTCGACACCGACCGGGCCCTCATGCTCACCAACGGCCACTGCCTGCCCACCATGCCGCCCGCCGGCCAGGTCATCCAGAACCAGAGCGCCAGCCGCAGCGGCACCCTGCTCAGCGCGTCGGGCGGCTCCCTCGGCACCGTGACGGCCGACAGGATCCTCTACGCCACGATGACCGGCACCGACGTCGCGCTGTACCAACTCACCGACACCTTCGGGTCGATCACCTCGAAGTTCGGCGCGACGGCGCTGACCATCAGCGACACGCACCCGGTCGACGGCTCGGCGATGTTCATCCCGTCCTCGTACTGGAAGCAGACCTGGAACTGCTCCGTCAACGGCTTCGTGGGCACGCTGCGCGAGGACGCGTGGACCTGGCGCGACTCCATCCGCTACAGCGCCGGCTGCAACACCACGCACGGCACCTCGGGTTCGCCGATCGTCGACGCCGCGACGAAGAAGGTCGTCGGCATCAACAACACCGGTAACGACGACGGCCAGATGTGCACGCTCAACAACCCCTGCGAGGTGGCGGCCGACGGCACCACCACCGCGACCAAGGGGCAGAGCTACGGCCAGGAGACCTACTGGTTCACCACCTGCCTGGGCACCGGGCGCGTCATCGACCTCAACGTCAGCGGCTGCCTGCTGACGAAGCCCGCGGGCAGCGGCTCCGTCTCGGTCGCGAACCCGGGCAACCAGTCGACGGCGGTGGGCGGTTCGGCGAACCTCCAGATACAGGCGAGCGGCGGCTCGACGCCGTACACCTACTCCGCCACCGGCCTGCCGGCCGGTCTCACCATCAACGCCTCCACCGGCGTGATCACCGGCACCGCGACCACGGCGGGCACCTACAACGTGACCGTCACCGCCAAGGACGCCGCGGCGAAGACGGGCAGCACGAGCTTCACCTGGACGGTCACCGGCGGCGGTGGCGGCACCTGCACGCCGGCGCAGCTGCTGGGCAACGCGGGCTTCGAGACGGGCACGGCGGCGCCGTGGACGCAGTCGAGCGGCGTGGTCGACAACTCCTCCTCGCAGGCGGCGCACGGCGGTTCGTGGAAGGCGTGGCTGAACGGCTACGGCTCGACCCACACCGACACGCT
>NZ_JBEPAM010000023.1:0-113942 GCF_040298605.1 Kitasatospora sp. NPDC001527
CGGTCGTGTAGACGGGCGCCGTCGCGGGCGACCGCCCCTGTGGCCCTGCCGGGTGGTGCCGGTTGCTCATCGCCGCCGTGGGGCGCGAGCGGTGCGGTGTGCGCCGCTGTGCGCGCCGGTCCGCGCCCGGCGGGCGCGGGTGCTGCGGCCGGCCCCGGACACGGTCCGGGGGCCGACGGCGGGCCCGGCGGCCGACCCGGTGCGCAGGCTCGTGCGCGGAGCCGTCAGCGGACTCCGACGCGGGAGGCCGCGACCCGTCCGCCGCCGCTGCCGCGTCCGGCCGCCGCGCGCTGGCCGCCGCGACCGCCGCCCGGGCCCGAGGCCGCGGAGGCCGGTCCGGCCTGGGCGGAACGGTTCTGCTGGCCCGGCAAGCCGTTCTGCACGTCCATCACGGCGTGCGCGACCATGCCGCCCAGCGGGTCGTACCGGATCAGATCGCGCAGCCGGGAGCGCGAGGAACGCCCCTCGTTGCCCGGGTAGAGGTGCTTGCCCAGCCCGACCGAGTGCGCCAGCGCGGCGAGCGCCGCCGTCCGCGGGTCCGGCGGCACGCCGGTGCGGATCGCGGTGTCCAACCGCTGCTTGATCGCGGCGTTGGTGCAGTCGTCCGACGCCTGGTAGCGCGTCGTCGGCAGCACCCCGCACACCTGGCCGGGCACGGCGGTGACCATGCCGCAGCGCTCCAGGTGCGCCAGGTAGGTCTGCCGCAGCCCCAGCCGGGGCCCGCCGATCCAGTGCGCCGCGCGGACCGGGCTGCCGCGTCGTCGCAGCAGTTCCAGCGCGTGGTCGAGTGTGGGGTCGCCGGTGGGCCGTGGCAGCACCACGGCGATCCGGTCGCCCTCCGGAACGATCCGTCCGGCCAGGGACAGCTCGACGAGCTGCGCCCCGGCGAGTCCGAGGTCGAGGGTCTGCGGCTGCGCCGTGGTACCCGTGGCCGGGTCCAGGGCGAGCAGCAAGAGCTCCTCGGGAACAGTTCTGCGGCTCTTGCCCATCCAAGCCTCCCCGCGTGGATGGGAAACAGCGTGACGCCTCTCACACGGGCTTGTCGAGTACGCCTCCGAATCGTGACCTTGCGATCGAGCGGGGGAACCGGCCGTGGCGGGCCCGGCGTCTGACCGTTGAACAGGCCGCGGTGCGGCCGTGCCGCGCCAATAACCGCCGGTCGGGCGGGGTGTGGGCGACCCGAATCGGTCGCCGGTGGCGGAGACTGTACAGGTACATGGGGCGGGGTGCCGGCTTCCCGAAATAGGGGTTCGCCGGTACCCCTCCGGGCGTTGAGGAGGCTGGGTTACGTGGGCGAGTCCCCCGACAGGGTGCTGCGGGACGGCGAGCGGGCGCGGGAGCGGGACGGCGAACGGGCCGGTGCAGCCGCGGCGGTCGAGGAGTCGGCCGCGTCGGCGGTGGACCCGGCGGTGGGGGAGTCCGGGCAGGCCGGGACGGCCGCCGGGGCGGGCGCCGCTGATGCCGACTCGGACGCCGCTGCCGAGCGGCCCGCCGCCGACGCCGGTGCCACGGGCGCGGACTCGGCCGGGCCCGCCGCGATCGCCGGCGAGGACTCCGCCGCCGCGGCCGACGGCGGCACCGACGCGGTCGCGGACGTCGATGCCCCCGACGGCCCTGACGAGGCCGACTCCGACGAGGCCGACTCCGACGACCCCGGCGAGGCGGCGCGGGTGGTCCGGCCCGGGCCCACGGTGGAGCTGCGTGTCCGGGATGCGGACAACCGGACGACCGCGCTGCGGCTGCCGACCGACCAGGCGACCACCGCGCTGCGGCTGCCCGCCGACGACGCGACCACCGCGCTTCGCCTGCCCGGAGAGCTGCGCAAGCCCGCCGGTGCCGCGGCCGGCACGCCGGAGCGCCCGGTCGGCGCCGACCCCCGTCTCGCCATGCGGACGGGGCGGCCGGCCGAGCGCGAGGACGGCCCGGGCGGCCCCGACGCCCCCACCACGGAGACCGAACCGTCCGCGCGTGCCGAGAAGTTCGAGAAGCGGGAGAACGCCGAACGGACCCAGGTCCTGCGCGTTCCCGTCGTCGCGGCGGCGTCCGCCGCGTCCGCCGCCGCGGCCGTTCCCGGGACGGACGCCGGCACGGACACCGATGCCGACTCCGACACGGACACCGTCCCGGAGCCGCCCGCCCCGCGCCCGCTGCCCGAGCCGGCCCCCGTCCCGGAGCCGACTCCCGAGCCGCACCCCGAGCCGAAGCCGCTGCCGGAGCCCGAGCCGGCCCCCGTCCCGGAGCCGGAGCCGGAGCCGCGGCCGACGCCCGCCCCGGCTCCGAAGCCCGAGCCCGCCCCGGCCCCGCCGCCGCTGCCGGTGCCCGAGCCGCAGCCGCTGCCGGCGCCGGCGCCCTTCCCGGAATCCACCTCCGAGGCGATGGAGGTGCTGGCCGCGCTCAACGGCCGGCCCGTCTCGCCGCTGCGCCGCGCCCTCAAGCGGATCACCATCTGGACGCTCTTCCTCGCCGTCGTGCTCGGCGCCGTGGTCACCGCCCAGCTGCTGCGCCCGCTGCCGGGCACCAAGGTGTCGATGACCGCCGCCGGCGGCTACGGCTTCGCCGGCGACCCGCTCGACCTGGCGTGGCCCGCCAAGGGGCAGTCCGCCGCCGAGGTGGTCGGCATCGGCAGTCTGGGCAGCTCCGGCCCGGAGACGCCGGCCTCGATCGCCAGCGTCACCAAGGTCATGAACGCCCACCTCATCCTGCAGGCGCACCCGCTGAAGAAGGGCGAGGCCGGTCCGAAGATCACCGTCGACAAGCAGGCCGCCCAGGAGTCCGGCAACGTCGACGAGTCCCGGGTCACCCTGACCGAGGGCCAGCAGATCAGCCAGTACCAGGCACTGGAGCTGCTGATGCTGCCCTCCGCCAACAACGTCGCCCGGCTGCTGGCCCGGTGGGACTCCGGATCGGAGGAGGCGTTCGTCAAGAAGATGAACGACACCGCCGCCCGGTTCGGCATGACCAACACCACCTACACCGACCCGGCGGGCTTCAGCCCGGAGACCAAGAGCACCGCCAAGGACCAGCTGAAGCTGGCCGAGCAGGTGATGCAGGACGAGATCTTCCGGCAGATCGTCTCCACCCCGGACACCACCTTCAACAACCAGAAGATCTCCAACACCAACACCCTGATCTCCCCGAAGAACGGCATCATCGGCGTCAAGACCGGCTCCAGCACCCCGGCCGGCGGCTGTCTGATGTGGGCCGCCTACAAGGAGATCGCCGGGGTGCGGCGGCTGATCCTCGGCGTCACCCTGGGCCAGCCGGCCACCACCGCCGAGCCGAGCATCCTCAAGATGGTGCAGAACGTCAGCGCCAAGCAGATCCAGGCCGCGCAGAACGGGATCACCGGGCAGACCCTGGCCAAGCAGGGCGACGTGGTCGGCCGGGTCCAGGACGGCCTCGGCGGCTCCGTCCCGGTGATCGCCGCCCAGGACCTCACGGTGGCCGGCTTCCCCGGCGTCACCGGCACCGTGGTGCTGGACCCGCTGAAGCTCGGCCACCGGGTGGCGGCCGGCACCAAGGTCGGCGTGCTGCGCACCGGGGAGGGCGACAACCGGGTGGAGGTGCCGGTCGTGCTCCAGTCCGACCTCGCCCCGCCGTCCGTCCTCTCCCGGCTGACCCGCGCCCTGTGAGGCGCGCCGGCTGAACCGCTCCGGGCGGCCCGCGGTCAGAACCGCGGGCCGCCCCACTGTCCCGGCGCGGTGCGCGAGCCCAGCAGCCGGGCCATCGCCTCCTCCTCGGCCACCACCCGGCCCAGCGCGATCGCCAGGGTGAGCGCGGTGAACACCACGATCAGCCAGGAGAGCGCGGTGAACACCACGCCGAACGGGCCGAACTGGCCGATGCTGCGGGTCATCGCGCCCGGCAGGTAGACCCGCGAGGCCACCCCGATCCCCACCACCGCCACGCCGCTGAGCAGCGCGCCCGGCAGCAGCGGCAGCCAGCGGATCCGGGCGCCCAGCAGCAGGTGCTGGGTCCACCACCACATCGCCGTCGCGAGCAGGAAGGTCAGTGGCAGGCCCAGCCAGGCGCCCAGGCCGAAGCCGTCCTTGACCGGGGTCTGGAACACCAGGCAGACCAGCCAGACCAGCAGCCAGACCAGCCAGCGCCAGGCCGCCACCCTGGTCCCCGCCTTGGGCAGTTCCCAGCAGCGCTCGCAGACCCGTTGCATCGCCCGGCTCAGCGCCGTCGCCGACAGCAGGGTCACCAGCGCGCCGACCACCCCGATGCCGGTCTCCTGCCCGTGTCCGGTCCCCAGCATCTGCTGCACGGACTGCGCCGCCTGGCCCTGCAGGCCCAGCTCCTTGCGGAGCGAGTGCACCACGCCGTCGCGGACCGCCGCGGGGGTGAAGACCGCCACCACGAACAGCGCGGGCAGCGCGCTCAGGAAGGCCTGCGCGGCCAGCCGGGTCGCGCAGTCCAGCAGGTTGACCCGGAGCAGCTGGTGCAGCGCCCGGCCCACCAGCGGGACCTGTTCGGGCAGCCCGCGGGCGGACCCGGCCAGGGCCGCCGACCGGTGCCGCCACCGGGTGGTCCGCCGGCCCTCCCGGTCGCCCCGATCACCGCGGTCGCCCTGGTCGTCCCGGTCGTCGGGGCCGCCCCGGCCGGCCGGCTGCCCGCTCGGCTGCTCGCTCACCCGCCGTCCTCCCGGACCATGGTCGTCGTGCTCCATGGTCACCCGGCTCCGGACCCGGCGCACCCGGGCCGCTCACCCGGCGAGGGGCCTCAGCGCCCGGGGCGGGTCCCGTCCAGCAGCGAGAGCGTCATCCCGCCCAGCGGCGTCACCTGCTGCGGCGTCCCGAACCGGGCCCGCAGCGCGTCCGCCTGGTCGGCGGGCAGCGCGGCCAGCGGGTCGGAGGTGTTGCCCAGCACGACCAGCCAGGCGCGGCTGCCCGGGCCGGTGCACTCGGCGGGGTGCGCGCACGGCACCGGGAAGAGGTCCTCGGCCTGGACCGCTCCGGTCGCCTCGAACAGCGGGTACGGCCGCACGCCGGCCGGCAGGTAGTAGGAGACACCCGGGCCGATCATCGACCAGGCCTGGTCGCCGAGCGGCACCGCCAGCCCGTCCCCCGGCCGGTAACCGGCCGCGATCAGCCGGGCCACCTCCCGGTACGGCTCCTTCGACTGCGCGTGCGAGCCGGCGTAGCGCACCAGGGACTGCTTCGGCAGGGCCGTCACCCCGGCCACCGCCACCACGCCGACCGCCAGCAGCAGGCCGGCCGCCCGCACTTCCGGCGGGGTCCGGCCGGGCCGGGCCGCCGCGGTCACCGCCGCGTAGCCCGCGCCGATCCCGCAGCCGCCCAGCGCCGCCCAGGCGGGCACCGTGAACAGCAGGTACCGGTCGAGGAAGTAGGAGGTCGGGCCGAACGAGAACGCCCAGACCGCCAGCACCGGCAGCACCGCGAGCAGCAGCAGCCGCAGCGCCGGGCCGCGCCGCCCGGGCAGCACCAGGGCCAGCAGCCCCAGCACCAGGAAGACGTGGAACACCCGGGCCGAGCCGAACAGCGGCTCGCCGAAGTGCCACAGCTGGTCCAGGGGCGGCTTGCCGAGCCAGCCCAGCTGCCGCTCGGACTGCCGCCGGCCCAGCAGCGCCACCGGCAGCACCGCCGCGACCAGGGCGGCGAGCACCAGGGCGAGGCCGCCGAGCAGCCGGCGGCGCTCCCGGCCGCCGGTCCGCCACAGGTACGGCGCGACCAGCGCCGCCTGGCCGGCCAGGGCGCTCAGCGAGACCAGGTGGGCCGCGCCCGCCACCGCCATCGCCAGACCGTACGGCGCCCACCGGAGCAGCGTCGGCCGTTCCAGCGCGCGCAGCAGGAACCAGGTCGCCGCCGCGACGGCGCAGGTCACCAGCGCGTAGGAGCGGGCCTCCTGGGCGTAGCGGGAGATCAGCGGCACCATCGCGAACAGCAGGCCGGCGCAGACGCCCGCGACCCGCCCACCGAACAGCCGCTCGGCGGTCAGCGCGGTGAACGCGGCCGCTCCGGCCATCGCCAGGACGGAGGGCAGCCGCAGCGCGATCTCCGAGTCGCCGAACAGCGCCGTCCAGACGTGCAGCAGGACGTAGTAGGCGCCGTTGCTGGCGTCGACGTGCTGCAGCATCCGCAGCAGGTCGCCGAGCGGCCGGGTGGCCGAGGCCCAGCTCGCCACCTCGTCCCGCCACAGCGCGGGCGTCCCCAGCCGGTACGCGCCGACCGCCAGCATGACCAGCGCCGGCGCGAGCCACACCACCGGCCCGGCCGCCATCCGCGCGAGGCGGACGGGGCCCCGGTCCCACCGGTCACCCGACGCCATCTGCCGCCCCCGTTCTCTTCCCCCTGCCGGAGGGGTCCGGGCCCGTCGCTCCGGGAGTCCGTCCTCCCAGGCTATCCGCGCCGCCTCCGGCCGCGCGGGTCGCCCCCGTCCCACCTGACCCCCCGTCGGGCGGCCCGCCCGCGCAGCCCGCCCCGCCCACCGCCGCGCCCCGATCCGCTAGGCTGTCTGCGGTCGTCCCCGCCTCAGTAGCTCAGGGGATAGAGCACGGCTCTCCTAAAGCCGGTGTCGCAGGTTCGAATCCTGCCTGGGGCACAGCGCCGGTCACGGCGGATGACGTGAGTGCGGGCCCCCTCGGTTGCGATCGAGGGGGCCCGCGGTCCTTTCCCCCGGGCGACCGGGGTGAGGGGGCGTCAGCGCAGCAGGCCGTCGGGGTGGTCGGCGGCGGGGCCCGGGGTGGGGCCGGCGGTGTCCCGGGGCGGGTGGGCCGACACCAGGACGCGTTGGACCCGGGGGCGGGTGCGCCAGTTCACCCGGCGGAAGTCGCGGGCGAGCGCGCCGGGCCGGGCGAGTTCGACGAGCACGGTGACGCTGCCGAGGACGATGCCGGCGGCGAGCCAGCCGGCCACCACGTCGCTGGGCCAGTGGACGCCCAGGAAGACCCGGGAGGCGCCGATCCCCAGGACGGTCAGCGCGGCGATCGAACAGGCGGTGATCCGGCCCGCCCGGCCGACCCGGGGCCAGATCAGGCCGACCAGGACGGCACAGGTGATCGCGGAGGCCATCGCGTGGCCGGAGGGGAAGGCCGGGCCCCCGGCGTGCGAGACGGGGTCGGAGAAGGTGGGGCGCTGGCGGCCGACGGAGAGCTTCAGCACCCACTGGCCGCCCCAGCCGATCAGGGCCTGGGCCGCGACCCAGCCGCCGAGCGTCCGGGCGCCGATCAGCCAGAGCCAGAGGGCGGCCGCGCCGAGCACGGAGCGCATGGTGACCGTTCCGCCGATGTCGGAGAACAGCTGCACCGAGGCGGTCCACACGGTGTGACCGGCCGCGAAGTCGTGCAGATCGTCGATCAGCCTGTGGTCGATCCGGGAGAGCGGCCTCCAGCCGGTCTGCACCATGGCTGCCAGGACGGCGAACAGCACGGCGCAGCAGACCGCGAGTGCCGCGTGCCGGAGCAGGTGGCGGTCACGCGGGGTGATGGAGGGCGAGCTGTTGGTCAGGTGCATGGCTGACACCTTCCCAGCCGCCCCCGCCGATCGTGCGCCGCGGTGATAGCGATTTGGCATCTTTTGTGCGGAGGACCTGCGTGCGCCGGGGTGTGGGCGCGCCCTGCGCGGGAACGCGCCCGGGTCCCGCGGGGTTGAGCCGATGAGGGATGCGCGCGGGGGTGCGCCCGGTGGCCCGGAAGGACACGTCGGGTGTCGCTCGGGTCACCCTGCGTCCGGATCGGGGGCGGGATCGGGCAGGATACTGCATCGCCCGAAGAATCTGAGCGACTTGGGAATGTTGTCCGGATTCTGTTCGTTGGATCGTTACGTGTGAGCCCCGGAGGGCCCGCACTTCTTGCCCGTTGCGGGCAGGCAGCCAGACCGCGGCAACACCAGCAAAGGGAGCAAGCATGGCCACCCGTGCCGTCGTTCGCGACAGGGCCGACCGGACTCGCGCGGCCCGCCCGACCAACCTCGAGGCCGACCGTGACCTGGTCGGCATGTACCTCGACGAGATCGCCAGGACGCCCCTGCTCGATGCCGCCGAGGAGGTCGAGCTCTCGCTGCGGATCGAGGCCGGTGTCTACGCCCAGCACCTGCTGGACGAGGACGGGCTTCCCGAGGGCGTGCGGCGCGAGGAGCTGGAGGCGATAGCCGAGGACGCCGAACGCGCCAAGGACGTCTTCATCCGGTCGAACCTCCGCCTCGTGGTCGCCGTCGCCCGGCGCTACCCGCGCAGCGGCCTGCCGCTGCTCGACCTGATCCAGGAGGGCAACGCGGGCCTGGTCCGGGCGGTGGAGAAGTTCGACTACGCCAAGGGTTTCAAGTTCTCCACCTACGCCACCTGGTGGATCCGCCAGGCGATCACCCGGTCGATCGCCGACCAGTCCCGCACCATCCGGCTGCCCGTCCACCTGGTCGAGGAGCTCGGCCGGATCCGCCGGGTGCAGCGGGAGAAGTCCAAGGAGCTGGGCCGGGAGGCCGAGCCCGCCGAGATCGCGGCCGAGCTGGACACCACCGAGGCCCGGATCAAGGACGTGCTGGACTGGGCACGCGACCCGGTCAGCCTGAACATGTCGGTCGACGACGAGGGCGAGACCCAGTTCGGCGACCTGGTCGAGGACACCGGGGCGACCTCCCCGGAGGACGCCGTGATGGTGATGCTCCGCCGGGAGGAGCTGGACGGCCTGATCGGGCGGCTGGACGACCGGACGGCCTCGATCATCCGGTCGCGGTACGGCATGGAGGACGGCCGCGAGCGCACCCTGACCGAGGTGGGCAAGCAGCACGGGCTGACCCGCGAGCGGATCCGCCAGATCGAGAAGCACGCGCTGGCCGAGCTGAAGAAGATCGCCGACCACGCGGGCTTCGAGGCCGCGTGACGCGGGCCTGCGGGACGACGGCAGGGGTGACGGCGGTGGACGGGCCCGGCGCGGAGCACTCCGCACCGGGCCCGCCGTCGTGCCGGGCGGCCTTCTAGGCTGGTGGGAGCGGGCGGGAACGGCGGCGGGGGCGAGAACGGTGGAGGCGAAGGTGTCGGAAGAGAAGTCGGGCGAGGAGAGGCCGGACCGGCCGGAGGCGGCCGGGGAGACGGCGGTGGACGGAGCGGGGAAGGCGGCGAAGGCCCGGCTGGTCTTCGGGGACCCGCTGGAGCGGCAGTCCAGCGACGACACCGACGCGGGCTGGGGCGACCGCCCCGGCGCGGGGGAGTCCGGTGGGCGGGGGCTGGACTGGTACCTGAGCCAGCGCCCGCCGCACCACGGGGACTGACCGGCGGCCCCGGCCGGGCCTCAGCCGGCCCGGGTGACCAGGGCGTCGCGGATCTCGGCGAGCAGCAGCACCTCCTTGGCCTCGGCCTCCGCCTGGACCTCGGCCAGCGTCTTGCGCCGGGCGGTGAACTTGTTCATCGGCAGGATCAGGCAGAAGTAGACGACGGCCGCGGTGATCAGGAACTGGAGGACGGCGCTCAGCACGCTGCCCCAGAGGATGGGGATGCCGGACGCGACCTCGCCGGTGGGCGTCACCTCGCAGGGCCCCTTGAGGCAGGAGCGGTAGGACGCCAGGTCCTTGGCTCCGAACGCGCCGACGACCGGGTTGATCACGCCCTTGACGAAGGCGTTGACGATGTTGGTGAAGGCCGCGCCGATGACCACGGCGACGGCGAGTTCGACCACGTTTCCGCGCAGCAGGAATTCCTTGAAGCCTTTCATGCCGCGTGAACGACGAAGTCGCCCCCCGGTCACGGGTGATTTTCTCCCCCCTCCGACGGACAACCCGTTCGGCCCACCGCGGGCGGTGCGGCCCCGGTCGCGGGCGGGCCCGCCCAGGCCGGTCCGAGGGTGAGCGCGGCCGCCGCGAACAGCAGCACGGCCGGAACCGGCGCGCGGTAGCGCAGCACCTGCCGGAGCCGGCAGCGCGGGCCCGCCCGGCCGCCGATCGGCGCGAACGGCGGCACCGGCTGCCGGGGCGGGACGCTCGGCGCGGGCAGCGGCGGGATCGGCAGCGGACGGGGGGACAGGGCGGGCGAACCGGTGCGCACGGGCACCTCCAGGATCGGCTTCGGGGTTCCGGTGACCGCCACTCTGGGCCGCCCGCGCCCTGGCCGGAAGCCGCTTTCCCCCGCCTGTGGAAAACCCGGGGCTGTGGAAAAACCGCCTCACCCGGACGAGTGAGGCGAACACCCCCGGAAACGGCGAAAGGCCCGTCGCGCCCGCAGGGAAGCGGGAGCGACGGGCCGTCCGGAAAACCGGTGCCGGTGTGCCCGGCCGGGGATCAGCCGGCCGCCGGAGCGGGGCTCGCGGCGGGGGCCGGCGTGCTCGACGAGGACGAGGACGAGGAAGCCGACGTCGACGAGGAGGAGGACGAGGACGAACCCCCGCCCACCGAGCTGCTGGAGGAGGATCGGCTGTCGGTCCGGTAGAAACCGGAGCCCTTGAAGACGACGCCCACCGCGGAGAAGATCTTGCGGAGCCGTCCCTGGCAGTCGGGGCACGTGGTCAGCGGCTCGTCGGTGAACTTCTGCACCGCCTCCAGGCCGTTGCCGCACTCGGTGCACTGGTACTGGTACGTGGGCACTTGTCTTCCTCCTGGCACTCTCGCCTGATGAGTGCTAACGATGGTCAATGATGCGGCATTCCGGTGGATCAGTCCAGCGACTCGAATGTGAGATGAGTCCGGTGCCGTGCCCGGTCCCGGTCCGATCCGGCCACCGCGCTCAGCCCTCGGCCGCGCCCACCAGCCGGGCCGGCACGCCGCGCTCCGCGGGGGCCGCGGCCCCCGTGCCTCGGGCGCCGCGCGGGACCAGCAGCCCGCGCAGCGTCACCAGCGCGATCAGGCCCAGCCCGGCCCCGGCCACCGGCACCAGGAACCCGACCGAGGGCCCGTGCGCGTCGATCAGCCGCCCGGCCGCCGTCGCGCCGGTCGCCAGGCCCAGGCCGATCGCGCCGGTCAGCCAGGTGAAGGCCTCGGTCTTGGCGCCGTCCTCGACCAGCGTCTCCACCAGGGTGTAGCCGCTGATCAGGGTGGGGGCGATGGCCAGGCCGCAGACCAGCCCGGCGGCCGAGAGCGAGACCAGGTCGGGCATCGCCCACAGGGTCGAGCAGCCCAGCACCAGCAGGCCGTAGCTCATGATCATCCGCTGCTGGACGGACCGCCGCCAGGCGATCACGCCGTACAGCACACCGGCCACCATCGAGCCGCCGGCGAAGATGCCGTAGACGGTGCCGGCCGCGCCGTGCTGCCCGACCGAGTCGGCGAAGGCGTTCACCGAGACCTGCATGCCGCCGAAGACGGCGCCCACGCCGAGGAAGGCGCCGGCCAGCAGCCGGACGCCGGGCGAGGCGAGCGCGGAGGCCTGCCGGGTGCCCGGCTCGCGCACCACCCGGGCGGGCGCGGTGCGCCGCTGGGCGGCGAAGGCCAGACCGCCGGCCAGGGTCAGCGCGGCCTCGGCGACCAGCCCGGCCGAGGGGCTGACCGAGGTGGCGACGGCGGCGGCCAGGATCGGGCCGATCACGAAGGTGAACTCGTCCGTCACGGACTCGAAGGCGAAGGCGGTGCTCACCTTGGCGGCGGAGCCGGCGGAGGCGCCCTCGGCGGAGAAGGTGGCGATCCAGCGGGCCCGGACCATGGCGCCGATCTGCGGCACGCTCGCCCCGGCGGGCGCGGCGGCCAGGAACAGGCTCCAGGCGGGCGCGTGCCCGAGCGCGAGCGCGATCAGCGCGCCGACCGAGAGCGCGTGCACCACGACGGTCGGGACGAGCACCGGGGCCTGGCCGTACCGGTCGGCGAGCCGACCGGTCTGCGGGCCGACCAGCGCCTGGGCGACGGCGGCCACCGCCGCGACGGTGCTGGCGGTGCCGTACGAGCCGTGGGTGTCCTTGACGAGCAGCAGGATGCCCATGCTGAGCATCGCGTAGGGCAGTCGCGCGACGAACGCGGGAGCCAGGAACGTCCAGGCGCCGGGTGTGCGCAGCAGCGTCCCGTAGCCGACGCGGGCGGGCGCGGCGGCGGGCGCGGCGTCCTGGGCGGGTGCGGTGGTGCTGGTGTTCCGGGCGTCCTCGACGCTCTCGTCCGTTCGGCGGGCCGTCACGGACGGTCCTTCCTGCTGCCTGGTAGCGCGGCAGGGCAGGGGAGGGCCCCGACGGCGCCGAGAGTCGTCCTCTCGCGCGTCGACCGGGGTAGATACCGGGCCGGTCCGGCGGTGGGCCGGGGCCGGGCCGCGGCCGCCGGGCGGTCGCGCCAACTCTGCATCAGGCAGATGCTCGGGTTGGTGTATCGGTCATCACGTGATTTACGCGCGTAGAAGGCGCGCCTTACCGAGACTACAGGAGCGGTCCCGGCTTGTCCCGTGACGTCCTGGTGAACGCCCGGTGAGACCTCGGGCCGCCGCGCCCCCCGGCCCCTTCAACCCCGCGCCCGTTCAGTCCCGCGCCCCTTCAGTCCCCGCGCCCGTTCAGCCAGTCGGCCAGCTTGCCGCCCTTGTCGACGGCCCGCAGCCGCCGCTCGGCGGCCTCGCCGACCTCGTCCGTGGTCACCACCAGCAGCTCGTCCCCGCCGCGCAGCACCGTGGCCCTGTCCGGCACGAAGCTGCTCCCCTCGCGCACCACCAGGGTCACCGCCGCGCCGGCCGGCAGCCGCAGCTCGCCGATCTCCACGCCGGACATCTTCGAGCCCGGCGCCAGCGCGACCGACAGCAGGTGCCCGTGCAGCTTCTCCAGCGGCGCGGACTCGATGTCGAGGTCCTGGCCCATCGAGCCCTCGCCGATCCGCAGGGCCTTGGCGACCCAGGGCAGGGTCGGCCCCTGGAGCAGGGTGAAGACCACGACCAGGATGAAGACGATGTTGAAGACGTCCTGGGCCAGCGGCGCGCCGGAGACCAGCGGGATGGTGGCCAGCACGATGGGCACCGCGCCGCGCAGTCCGGCCCAGCTGAGCAGGGCCTGCTCGCGGGCCGGCAGCCGGAACGGGGTGAGCGTCAGCACCACCGAGAGCGGCCTGGCGAGGAAGACCAGCACCGCGCCGATCACCAGCGCGGGCACCACGGCCGAGCCCATCGACTCGGGCGTGCAGAGCAGGCCGAGCAGCACGAACATGCCGATCTGGCCGATCCAGGCCAGGCCGTCGGCGAAGCCGCGCACGGCGGGCCCGTGCGGCAGCTTGGCGTTGCCGAGGACCACCGCGCTGACGTAGACGGCGAGGAAGCCGGACCCGTGCAGCAGCGCGCCGCCGGCGTAGGCGAGCACGGTGAGCGCCATGACGGCGATCGGGTAGAGGCCGGAGGACGGCAGCGCGACGCGCTTGACGCCGAACGCGCCCAGCTTGCCGACCAGCAGTCCGATAGCCAGGCCGACCGCCAGCTCGGCGGCGATCGTGGCGAGCAGGACGTACCAGGAGTCGTGCGCGCCGACGGTGGCGAAGGAGACGACCAGGATGACCACGGGCGCGTCGTTGAAGCCGGACTCGGCCTCCAGCAGGCCGGTCAGCCGGCGGGGCAGCGGCACCGTCCGCAGCACCGAGAAGACGGCCGCGGCGTCGGTGGAGGAGACGATCGCGCCGAGCAGCAGCGAGGTCCGCCAGTCCAGCCCGACCAGCCAGTGCGCGCCGGCCGCGGTGACGGCGACGCTGATCCCGACGCCGACGGTGGCCAGCACCGTGGCGGCCGGCATCACCGGTCTGGCCTCGCGCCAGTTGGTCTTGAGGCCGCCCTCGGCCAGGATCACCACCAGCGCCGCGTACCCGAGCACCTGGGTGAGCTCGGCGTTGTTGAAGGAGATGCCCAGGCCGTTCTGGCCGAGCGCCACGCCGATGCCCAGGTAGATGAGCAGACTCGGCAGGCCGGATTTCGTGGACACCCGCACGGCGACCACCGCGACCAGCAGGATCACGGAGAACTCGAGGAGCAGCTGGTTCAGGTGGTCGACATTCACGCAGGGGCACCTCGGGCGTGGCAGGGGCGGACGGGGTACCGACAGGGGCGGCGCCGGGAAGCGGCGATTACTCCCCTTGCGGATCGTTACTCAGTCTAACATTTTGCCATATCTTTAAGTTTGCTTGTCACCGGCTCCACCCGGCCCTCCTTCCACCCCTCTGTTTCCCACCGTGAGCGTCCCCCGTGCACGGCCGCCAGCCGGGGCGGCCTAATGTGGTGCCCTGTCACGGCTCCGTGCTCTTGACATGTCCGCCCGCCCCCCAGTGAGGACCGCAAGGACCCAGATGCCCCGCTCGAAGAAGTTCCGGCGCGCCCGTCTGATCGTGATCGTGCTGGTCGTGCTGCTGGTGGCCGGCGCCGGCTACGGCGGTTACCGGGGGGTGGCCGCGGTCCGTGCGTCCTTCCCGGAGGTCGACGGCAGCGTCAAGCTGGCAGGCCTGAGCGCGCCGGTCGACGTCAAGCGCGACGCCAACGGCATCCCGCAGCTCTACGCCGACACCTCCGAGGACCTCTTCCGCGCCCAGGGCTACGTCCAGGCCCAGGACCGGTTCTGGGAGATGGACGTCCGGCGGCACATCACCGCGGGCCGGCTCTCCGAGATGTTCGGCGACAGCCAGGTCGAGACCGACACCATGATCCGCACCATGGGCTGGCGCCAGACCGCTCAGAAGGAGTTCGACACCGTCCTGGGCGCGGAGACCAAAAAGAACCTCCAGGCGTACGCGGACGGCGTCAACGCCTGGCTCGCCGAGCACCCGGGCGGCTCCTCCGCCTCGCTGGAGTACGGCCTGCTCGGCGTCGTCAACGGCGACTACAAGCCCGAGCAGTGGACCCCGGTCGACTCGGTGGCCTGGCTCAAGGCGATGGCCTGGGACCTCTCCGGGAACCTCCAGGAGGAGATCGACCGCTCGCTGCTCGCCCAGGACTTCAGCCGGGAGAAGATCGACGAGCTCTACCCGGACTACCCGTACGCCCGCAACGGCACGATCGTGAAGACCGGCGCCGTCAACGGCACCAGCTACAAGCCGGCCGACGGCTCCGCCCCGGCGGCCGGCGGCACCGGCACCGCCGCGGGCTCCGGCACCGGCACCGCGCAGGGCACCGCCGCCACCAAGGCGATGCTCAAGGACGTCACCGACCGGATCGACGCGCTGCCCGAGCTGCTCGGCCGCAACGGCCAGGGCATCGGCTCCAACTCCTGGGTGGTCGCCGGCAGCCACACCACCACCGGCAAGCCGCTGCTGGCCAACGACCCGCACCTCGGTCCCGGCCTGCCCTCGGTCTGGTACCAGATGGGCCTGCACTGCCGGTCCGTCTCCCCGGCCTGCCAGTACGACGTCTCCGGCTTCACCTTCGCCGGAATGCCCGGCGTGGTCATCGGCCACAACAAGGACATCGCCTGGGGCCTCACCAACCTCGGCGCCGACGTCACCGACCTCTTCCTGGAGAAGGTGACCGGCCCGGAGACCTACCTGGTGGACGGCAAGGAGGAGAAGTTCGAGCTCCGCAAGGAGACCATCAAGGTCGCCGGGGGCGAGGACCGCACCATCACCGTGCGCACCACGAGGACCGGCGCCCCGCTGATCTCCGACCCGAGCACCGAGCAGCAGAACGTCGGCAAGTACGCGCCCAACGGTGACTCCGCCCCGGACCGCGGCACCGGCGGCTACGGCGTCGCCCTGCAGTGGACCGCGCTGATCCCGGGCAAGACCATGGACGCGGTCTTCGCGCTCGACCGCGCGAAGGGCTGGGAGGACTTCCAGAAGGCCGCCGCGGACTTCGCCGTCCCGGCCCAGAACCTCATCTACGCCGACGCCAGGAACATCGGCTACCAGGCCCCCGGGTACATCCCGGTGCGCGGCAAGGGCGACGGCCGCTACCCGGCGCCGGGCTGGGACTCCGCCTACCAGTGGAAGAAGGACCCGGTCCCGTTCAGCGCCCTGCCGTGGAGCCTCAACCCGAGCAGCGGCTACATCGTCACCGCCAACCAGGCCGTCGTCGAGTCCTCGTACAAGTACGACCTGACCCACGACTGGGAGTACGGCACCCGGGCCAAGGAGATCACCGACCAGATCGAGGCCCGGCTGAAGAACAACGGCAAGATCTCGCCGGACGACATGCAGGAGATGCAGCTGGACAACACCAGCATCCTGGCCAAGACGCTGGTCCCGATGCTGCTCAAGGTCCAGATCGACGACCCCTACGTGCGCGAGGCCCAGGACCTGCTGAAGGACTGGAACTACCACCAGGACGCCGACTCGGCCGCCGCCGCCTACTACAACGGCGTCTGGCGCCAGCTGCTCACCCTCGCGTTCGGCCAGAAGTTCCCGGCCGACCTGCGGGCCGAGGACAACTGCCTGCTGGTGCGCGAGCAGGCCGACCCGACCAAGCCGGACAGCAAGTCGCGGATCGTCACCGAGTGCGGCACCCGCGACCCGGGCAAGGCCCAGCCGGACGGCGGCGACCGCTGGACCGAGGTGGTGCGCCAGCAGCTGGAGAAGCCCGACAGCAGCTGGTGGACGTACATCGACTCCCAGCACAAGGAGCAGAAGGGCCTGGACAACCTGCTGCGCGAGGCGATGACCAACGCCCGCCAGGAGCTGACCTCGCTGCTCACCAAGGACATCACCACCTGGAGCTGGGGCCGGCTGCACAAGCTGGAGCTGCGCGAGCGCACCCTCGGCTCGGACGACTCCTCGATCGCGTCGAGCGCCGTCCACAAGCTGCTCAACCGCGGCCCCTACCGCCTCTCCGGCGGCTCGGCGGCGGTCGACGCGGCGGGCTGGAACGCGGCCGCCGGGTACCAGGTGGACTGGATCCCGTCGATGCGCATGGTGATCGACCTGAACGACCTCGACGCCTCCCGCTGGATCAACGTCGGCGGCGCCTCCGGGCACGCCTTCCACGAGAACTACAACGACCAGACCGACCTCTGGCTCAAGGGCAAGCTGCTGACCTGGTCCTACTCGCCCGACGCGGTCGAGAAGGCGACGAAGCACAGACTGACGCTGACCAACGGCTGACGCCGGCCGGTCCCCGACGGCCCCGCCCCCGGATCACCCGGGCGCGGGGCCGTCGGCGTCCGTCCGTCCGCCCGCTCAGCCCAGCCGGTGCGTGCCCGAGGGGGTCAGCGCGAGGTCCACCGGCCGGTCGTGCGGCTCCGCCGGCACCCGCTCCAGCAGCTCGTGCTCGTACAGCAGCACCGCCAGCACCGGCCGCGCCCCGGCCCGCTCCAGCCGGGCCAGCACCCGGTCGTACGAGCCGCCGCCGCGCCCCAGCCGCAGCCCCCGGCGGTCCACCGCCAGCCCCGGCAGCAGCACCAGGCCCGCCTCGGTCACCGCCCGCGGCCCCAGCCGTTCGCCGACCGGCTCCAGCAGGCCGCGCCCGGCCGGGGCCAGCGCCTGCGGGCCCTCGTACGCGGCCCAGTCGAGGTCGTTGTCCGCCATCAGCACCGGCAGCAGCACCCGCACCCCGCGCTCCCGCAGCGCGTCCAGCAGCGGACGGGTGCCCGGCTCGGCGCCCACCGAGACGTACGCCGCCACCGTGGCCGCCGCGGCCGCCAGCTCCCCGGCGTGCCCGGCCAGCGCCTCGGCGGCCCGTTCCCGGGCCTCGGGCGGCAGTTCCCGCCGTTCGGACAGCAGCCGTGTCCTCAGCGCGCTCTTCTCGTTGTGCATGGGATGGTCCACCGCTCCTCCACCGCTCGACCTCGACCGCTTCGACCACGACCGCTCCGGATCCCCGACGCCCGTGCGACCGGGACGCCCAGAGCCTGACACGCGGAAGGCAGCCCCCGATGTCCACCCCGGTGCTGGTCCAGGCCCTGGCCGTGCTGAGCGCCCCCGCGCTGGCCGGCGCCGCCGTGCTCGGCGGCCGCCTGCGGCGCGGCTCGGCCCGTGCGGCGCAGCGCGAGGCCGCGCTGCGCGAACGCCTCGCCGCCCTGGAGTCCCGCTGCGCCGAGCTGGAGCGCACCGCCTCCTGCGACCCGGTGACCGGCGTCTGGAACTACCGCCACCTCCAGCTCACCCTGGAGCGGGAGATCGACCGGGCCCGCCGGGCCGAGCGGCAGGAGCAGCAGGACGGGCCGCGTCCGCTGGCCGTCCTGCTGCTGGAGATCAGCGGCTTCGACGCGGTGGTCGCCGAGCACGGCCGGGCCCGGGCCGGGACGGTGCTGCGCGACCTCGCCCAGCGGCTCGGCATGGAGATCCGCCGCTCGGACACCCTCGGCCGCTACAGCGGCGAGGAGTTCCTGGTGGTGCTGCCGGACACCGGCGCCGAGGGCGCGGCCCAGGTCGCCGACCGGCTGGTCTGGTCGGTCCGCCGCCACCTGCTGCTGGACTGGTCCTCCGGCGACCGGGAGGGCCGGCGCCCGTACGGCAACGGGCTCACCGCCGCGGCCGGCCTGGCCGTGCTGCCCGAGGACGGCGCCCACGCCGCGGTGCTGCTGCGGGCCGCCGACCGGGCGCTCGCGGCGGCCCGCGCGGCCGGCGGCGACTGCTGGCGCCCGGCCGGTCCCCGGCCCCCCGCGGCGGACGTTGCGCAGGGCGCCCCGGCGGCCGCGCGGACGCCCGCCTCCCCGTGTACGGAGGGAGTCTTCGCAGCCGAACGTGACCGTTCGGAAAAGGCGGGTAGTCTGTCGCCCTGTGTCGGAGGGGACCCCCTCACCCCGCCCGCCACGTCCCCTATGCCTGCCATCGCGGCCGGGTCCGGCGACGTGCTGCCCGAGCATCGGTCAACTGCGCCCGGTCAGGCGAAATACGTGCCTTAGTAAGGTAAACGCATGACGACGACGAACTCCCGTACCCCGGTCACCAAGGCAGTGGTCCCCGCGGCCGGTCTGGGTACCCGATTCCTGCCGGCCACCAAGGCGACTCCGAAGGAGATGCTGCCCGTCGTCGACAAGCCGGCGATCCAGTACGTCGTCGAGGAGGCGGCCTCGGCCGGCCTGTCCGACATACTGATGGTCACCGGCCGCAACAAGCGGGCCCTGGAGGACCACTTCGACCGGGCCTACGAGCTGGAGGAGCTGCTCGCCCGCAAGGGCGACGAGGACCGCCTGCGCCGGGTCCGCGAGTCCGTCGAGCTCGCCAACATGCACTACGTCCGCCAGGGCGACCCCAAGGGCCTCGGCCACGCCGTCTCGGTCGCCGAGCAGCACGTCGCCGGCCAGCCCTTCGCCGTCCTCCTCGGCGACGACCTGATCGACCCCCGTGACCCGCTGCTGGCCCGCATGATCGAGGTCCAGCAGGAGCTCGGCGGCTCGGTCGTCGCGCTGATGGAGGTCGACCCCTCCCAGATCCACCTGTACGGCTGCGCCGCCGTCAAGCCGAACGGCTTCGGCGACGACGTCTTCCAGGTGACCGACCTGGTCGAGAAGCCCGACACCGCCGACGCCCCGTCGAACTACGCCGTCATCGGCCGCTACGTGCTCGACCCGTCGGTCTTCGACGTGCTGCGCGAGACCGAGCCGGGCCGCGGCGGCGAGATCCAGCTCACCGACGCCCTGCGCGAGCTGACCAACCGCCCCGCCGACACCGGCGGCCAGGTCCACGGTGTGCTCTTCAAGGGCCGCCGCTACGACACCGGCGACCGCGCCGACTACCTGCGCGCCATCGTCCGCCTGGCCTCCGAGCGCGAGGACCTCGGCCCGGACTTCCGCAGCTGGCTGCGCGAGTTCGTCGCCTCCGAGCTGCAGGACTGACACCCCCACAGAGAGCGAGCGCGCCGATGACCGGGTCCACGGAGAGCGGTACCACCCCCGCAGCCTGCTGCGACGACTCCGCGGACCCGGCCCCGGCCGCCCGCCCCGCCGCCCGTCCGGACGGTCTGTGGACCGTGGACGAGCACCTCGCCGACGTCCTGGCCGCCGTCGGCCCGCTGCCCGCGATCGAGCTCCGGCTGCTCGACGCGCAGGGCTGCCGGCTGGCCGAGGACGTCCTCGCCGAGGGGGACCTGCCGCCCTTCGACAACAGCTCGATGGACGGCTACGCCCTGCGCACCGCCGACACCGTCGGCGCGAGCGCCGCGTACCCCTCGGTGCTCGCGGTGGTCGGCGACATCGCCGCCGGCGCCGGTGAGCTCCCCGCGGTGGGCCCGGGCCAGGCCGCCCGGATCATGACCGGCGCGCCCGTCCCGCCCGGCGCCCAGGCCGTCGCCCCGGTCGAGTGGACCGACGGCGGCACCGGCACCGGCCGCCCGGCCGACGCGATGACCGCGCCGGTCGAGGGCGAGGAGGTCCGGGTGCTGCGCCCGGTCGCCGAGGGCGCCCACATCCGGCGCCGCGGCGGCGACGTCGCCGCCGGCAGCCTGGTGCTGACCACCGGCACCCGGCTCGGCCCCGCCCAGCTCGGCCTGCTCGCCGCGATCGGCCGGGCCACCGTCACCGTCCGCCCCCGGCCGCGGGTCGTGGTGCTCTCCACCGGCAGCGAGCTGGTCCAGCCCGGTGATCCGGTCGGCCCGGGGCAGATCGCCGACTCCAACAGCTTCACCCTCACCGCCGCGGCCCGGGACGCCGGCGCGATCGCCTACCGGGTCGGCGGCGTGCCCGACGACGCGGCCCGGCTGCGCGCCGTGCTGGAGGACCAGCTCGGCCGGGCCGACCTGATCGTCACCAGCGGCGGCGTCAGCGTCGGCGCGTACGACGTGGTCAAGGAGGTCTTCGCCGAGTACGGCGGGGTCGACTTCCGGCGGCTGCGGATGCAGCCCGGCAAGCCGCAGGGCTTCGGCCGGATCGGCCCCGGGGCGGGCGTGCCGCTGATGGCCCTGCCCGGCAACCCGGTCAGCGCGTACATCTCCTTCGAGCTGTTCGTCCGCCCGGTGATCCGCGCGATGCTCGGCGCCGGGGACGTCCACCGCCCCGTCGTCCGGGCGCGCTGCCCGGTGGCGCTGCGCTCGCCGGCCGGGCGCCGGCAGTTCCTGCGCGGCCGGTACGCGGCCGCCGACGGCCTGGTCGAGCCGGTCGGCGGCGCGGGCTCGCACCTCGTCGGCGCGCTGGCCCGGGCCGACTGCCTGATCACCGTGCCCGAGGACGTCACCGAGCTGCCCGCCGGCAGCGAGGTCGACGTGGTGCTGCTCGGCGGCTGAGACGCGGGGGTACCCGGGCGAACTCCCGTCCGGGGCGGGCCGTCCACGGGTGCGGCCCGTCCCACGCGGGGGCCGCGACGGGGGGTACGGTAGCGCGGTATTCGACCTGCGCGCCCCTGGAGCACCCGTGAGCACCTCACCCCCCGGCGACCGCCTCACCCATGTCGACGAGCAGGGCGCGGCCCGGATGGTCGACGTCTCCGAGAAGGCCGTGACCGCCAGGACCGCCGTCGCGGCCGGCCGGGTCAGGGTCGCCCCGCGCGTGGTGGAGCTGCTGCGCGGCGAGGGCCTGCCCAAGGGCGACGCACTCGCGGTGGCCCGGATCGCCGGGATCATGGGCGCCAAGAAGACCCCCGAGCTGATCCCGCTCTGCCACCCGATCGCGCTCTCCGGCGTCAAGGTCGAGCTGACCGTCGCCGACGACGCGGTGGAGATCACCGCCACGGTGCGCACCACGGACCGCACCGGCGTCGAGATGGAGGCGCTGACCGCCGTCGCGGTGGCCGGGCTGACCGTGATCGACATGGTGAAGGCGGTCGACAAGGGCGCCACCGTCGAGTCCGTCCGGGTGCTCGCCAAGACCGGTGGCAAGAGCGGCGACTGGACCGCCCCGGAGGCCTCCGCATGAAGGCGCTGGCGGTCACCGTCTCCAACCGCGCCGCGGCCGGCGTCTACGCCGACAAGGGCGGCCCGCTGCTGGCCGAGGGCCTGCGCGCGATGGGCTTCACCGTCGACGGTCCCCGGGTCGTCCCGGACGGCGCACCGGTCGAGGCGGTGCTGCGCGAGGCCGTGGCGGCCGGCTACGACGTCGTGCTGACCACCGGCGGGACCGGCATCTCGCCGACCGACCTCACCCCGGAGATGACCGCGCGGGTCCTGGAGCGCGAGATCCCCGGCATCCCCGAGGCGATCCGCGCGTACGGCCGGGAGAAGGTGCCGACCGCGGCGCTCTCCCGGGGGCTGGCCGGCACCGCCGGACGTACCCTGGTCGTCAACCTGCCGGGCTCGACCGGCGGTGTCCGGGACGGTCTGGCCGTGCTGGCCCCGCTGCTCGGCCACGCCGTCGACCAGCTCGGCGGCGGGGACCACCCCCGGTCCGACGCACCAGCTTCCGGGAGCGCGCACTGAACGCCGGCTGGCCGGTAGAACTCCACGAGGGGGACGTCGTGCTGCGCCCGATCCGGGCCCGCGACCAGCGCGAGTGGCAGGAGGTCAGCCGTCGCAACCGGGACTGGCTGCGACGCTGGGAGGCCACCGTGCCGCCCGGTCCGGCGGGCCTCGCGGCGGGCCCGCGCCCGACCTACCGGCAGATGGTGCGCTACCTGCGCGGCGAGGCCTCGGCCGGCCGGATGCTGCCCTTCGTGGTGCTGTACCGGGGCCGGCTGGTCGGGCAGTTGACCGTCGGCGGGATCACCTGGGGCTCGATGTGCTCGGCCAACGTCGGCTACTGGATCGACGAGGGGGTGGCCGGCCGGGGCATCATGCCGACCGCGGTGGCGCTTTCGGTGGACCACTGTTTCCGCACCCTGGGCCTGCACCGGATCGAGGTGTGCATCCGGCCGGAGAACGGTCCGAGCCGGCGGGTGGTGGAAAAGCTCGGGTTCCGCTCGGAGGGAATGCGGCCGCGCTATCTGCACATCGACGGCGACTGGCGGGACCACCTGGTGTTCGCGCTCACCGCCGAGGAGGTCCCCGAGGGGATGCTGGAACGCTGGCGTTCCCTCAGCGCGGGGCGCCGCCCCAGGAATTGAATACATGTTCGAATGAAATATCGATATGGCATCGGCGTGGCGACGGAGGGGCACAAATACCGGCAAAATAGTCGGAGAATCAGCTTGATCACACGACACGCCGTGCCAAATTGCTACCGGCCCTTCCTCCACGCCCGTACGGTGTGAATCGTGAGCAGTAGCGGCCTTATCTACGCCGTCATCGTAGGGGCCTGGGCCGCCTATCTGGTGCCGATGTGGCTCCGCAGGCAGGACGAGCTCAACGAGGCGCGCCCGACGGAACGCTTCAGCACCGCCATCCGCCTGCTGGCCGGGCGTTCGGCGCTGGAGCGGCGGGCGTCCCGGGCCCTGGGTGACGAACCGCGTGACGACGAGCAGACCGAGGACGGCCCCCCCGAGCGGGACGCGGCCGCCTCCGACGACCCCGCGCCCGCCCCCGCGCAGGGGCCGGGCGCCGACCCGGCGGCCCCCCGCCCGGCGGTCCGGGCCGAGGTGCGGTCCGGACCCGGGGGCGGTGGCTCCGAGCGCCGGGCGCGGCTGCTGGCCCGCCGGCGCCGGATGGTCACCGTCCTCTTCCTGGCCTTCGCGGTGGGCGCGGTGGTCGCGGCGGTGGCCGGTCTGGCCTTCCTCTGGGTGCCGGCGCTCCCGGCGCTCCTGCTCACCCTCTACATCGGCCATCTGCGCCGGCTGGAGCGCCAGCGGTACGCGGTGAAGCTGGACCGGGTCCGGGCGGCCCAGGCCGCCGAGCGGCTGCGCAAGCGCGAGCAGCTGCGTGCCGAGGCGGGCCGCGAGAAGCCCGCCGCCGACCCCGCACCCGCCCCCGCGGCCGCCGAGCCGGCGGCCGGGGCGCCCGCCGGGCGCGGACGCCCGCACCTGCGGCTCGCCACCGAGGCCGACGCCGCCCGGGCCGCCTCCGAGGGCGCCGCCGCCTCGGCCTCGGCCGTGGCGGAGGCCACCGAGCACGAGGAGTGGGTCGACGGCATGCGGGAGCGCGGCGCGGCCGGCCCGGACTCCTGGGAGCCGGTGCCCGTCCCGCTGCCGACCTACGTGACGGCCCCGGTGGCTCCCCGGGTCAACCGAGGGCTCGACCTGTCGGCCCCCGGCACCTGGACCGCCGGGCGCCCGGCGGAGTCCCGGAAGACCCCGCTGTTCGACCAGTACGCCGAGCCCCCCGCCGCGGAACCCCGCCCGCGCGCCGCCAACGAGTAGCTCCGAGGCCCCCTCCCCGGGGGCCTCTTCGCTTCCCGGGGCCGCCTGCGCGGCCCCCACCAGGGGGGTGGTCACGGGCCCCCTCCGAAAGGTGCTAGAGTTTCTTCTCGTTGGGGCTGTGGCGCAGTCCGGTAGCGCACCTCGTTCGCATCGAGGGGGTCAGGGGTTCGAATCCCCTCAGCTCCACCCAACGGAAGTCCCGCCCGATCGGTTGATCGGGCGGGACTTCCGCGTTGTGGGGGTGCGTCGGCCGACGGGGGGTCAGCCGGGGTGCCGCACGGGCGCCTCGGGGCCGGTGCGGGACGGATCACGTCCGGGAACGGCCGAGGGCCGGCCCGGAGGATGTCCGGGCCGGCCCTCGGGGGTCGGACGGGTCAGGGCTGGCCGGAGCCCGCGTACGGGCCCGGCTGCGGGGCGCCGGACTGCGGCGGGACCGCCCCGTAGCGGGCCGGACGGCGGCCGCGCGGGTGCCGGGTGAGGGTGTAGCCCGCGACGCCGGCCAGGGCGGCCAGGGCGCCGCCGGCCAGGGTCCAGAACCAGCGGCTGTTCCAGCCGGAGAACCAGCCGGTGTACCAGTGCTCCTCGGGCTCCTCCGGGGCCGCCGCCTTGGCGGTCGCGGCGCCGCCGCCGGCCGGCGGGACCAGCGGCGCCTTGAGCTGGCCGCCCTCCGGCTGGGCGTTGTCGGTGTCGCCCTTGGCGGCCACGTGCAGCTGCACCGAGGCGGCCAGACCGAGGTCGGGCTGCGGGGCGTCGGCGACCGAGAGCCGGACGTAGTAGCTGCCCGGCAGCGGGTCGCCGGACCACGGCTCGGCCCAGGAGCGGACCTCGCGCAGGGTGCAGCTGAGCGTCAGCGAGCCGGCGGCCTGCTCGGCGGTCGCGTTCTGGGTGCCCTCGGTGCAGGCCTGCCGGCGGCGCAGCCCGTCGAACACCTCGACGCTCCAGGTCTGCGGACCGTGCCGGTCGGCGGAGGGCGCCAGGTTGACGGTCAGGCTCACCTTGGCGGTCTGGCCCTCGGCGGCCCCGAAGGCCCAGTACAGGTAGTCGCCGGTGGAGACGGCGACCGCGGCGTCCTGGCCGGGGGCCAGGTTGACGGCGGTCAGGAAGGAGGTGCCGGCCTTGTTGGCCGGGGCCGGGGTACCGCTCGCGCTCGGCGAGGGCGAGGCGGCGGAGGCGGCCGGGGCCGTCAGGGCGAGCGCCGGGAGCAGGACCAGCGCGGCCGCGGCGGTGCGGAGGAAGGTCGTACGCATGGTCAGTTCTCCTGCCAGACAGCGATGCGCCAGCGGGCGATCCAGCCGAACAGCAGGCCGGTCACCAGGCCCGCCAGGGTGAGCACGAGCAGCAGGATCCAGCCGCGGCCCAGGCCCATCGCCGGGCCGTCCGGGGCGGGGGAGGCGGCGGTCAGGTCGACCGTCAGCTCCAGCGGCAGGCCGGGGTCGGCCGCGACGCCGGGCTGTGGGGCCAGCGAGTTGGAGACCACCAGGCAGACGGTGGTCTCCGGCCTGCCGCTCGGCGAGGCGGAGGCGGTCGCGGTGGCGTAGCCCTTGGAGGCGTCGGCGGACCAGCGCAGGCCGGTGGAGACGACGTCGGTGCGGCTGCTGCCGGCGTCGGTGCCGCGGACCAGCTCCTGGCCGGTGGCGCTGGTGGCCTGCAGCAGGACGCCGTAGTCGCGGGCCACCGCGCGGTCCAGGGAGACGCTGACCGAGGCGCGCAGCTCCTGGCCGGCCTTGACCGGGACGCGGTAGACGCGGTGCTCGGAGAACTTCTCGCGGTCGCTGTAGACGCCGGGGGCGAGGACCGGCGCGGACTCGCACTTGTCGGTGCCGGCGGTCTTGACCGGGGTGACCGTGTAGGTGTCGTTGGAGCGGTCGACCAGCTGCTTCACCTTCTCGGTGAGCTGCTCCTGGGTGCGCACGTCGGTGTAGGTGCCGCCGGTGGCGTTGGCGATGCAGAGCAGCTGCTGGCGGGTCTTGTCGTCGTGCGCCAGGCCCAGGGTGTCGACCACCAGGTGGATGCCCTGGGAGGCCAGCTCGCGGGCCACGTCGCACGGGTCCGGCGGGGCGCAGGAGTCCTCGCCGTCGGTGATCAGCACCACCCGGCGGGTGGTCTCGCCCTTGCCGAGGTCCTGGGCGGCGCCGCGCAGGGCCAGGCCGATCGGGGTCCAGCCGGTCGGGCGCAGGGTCGCGACGGCGGTCTTGGCCTCGGTCTTGTCGGTCTTCCCGACCGGGAAGAGCTGCTTGGTGTCCAGGCAGCCCTGGACCTTGTCGTCGCCGGGGTAGTTGGCGCCCAGCGTGCGGATGCCGAACTCGGTCTCCGCCGGCAGGGCGTCGATGACGTCGTTCAGGGACTGCTGGGCCACCGCGATGCGGCTCTTTCCCTGGATGTCGGTGGCCCGCATGGAGCCGCTGACGTCCAGGACGAGGTCGACCCGGGGGGCTTCCTTGCCGGCAGCGCCGGCTGATGGTTCGTCGGCATGGGCGGGCAGGCCGCTGAGCAGCGCCCCGCCCGTTATCGCCAGGGCGGCCAGCAGGCTGCCGAGCCTGGCCTTCGGTCGTCGTCCGGTAATCACCCGCCGATCCTAGGGATCATCAGTTCCCCGTGGCCAACGTGCGATGGTGCGCGGGCGGGCGGGCCCCGGCGCGAACTCGCGGGCGCTGGTGGGCGATCGGTGCGGGGGTGCTCCGGGGTGCGCCGGTCGCGCGGCCCGGTGGCGGCCCCGGTGGTGGCGGAGGGCCGGGCAATACCGGACACACCGGGTGAAAAGTCTATTGATATGGATTTTGCTCGTTAGGGTGACGAACGGGGCGAGGGCGCCGTCGCACCGGCGCCCGCCCCGGTCGGTACGTCCGCTTCAGGGGAAGGACCCGCACGTGAGCAACCTCTTCGCGATCGCCTATCCGGATCTGGCCACCGCCCAGGCGGTGCGCAACGAGGCGGTCGGGCTGCAGAAGCAGATGCTGATCGAGCTGGAGGACGCGGTCGTCGTCGAGCGCCGCGAGGACGGGAAGATCAAGCTGCACCAGCAGGTCAGCACCACCGGGGCGGGCGCCGCCTCGGGCGCCCTGTGGGGCGGGGTGATCGGCCTGCTGTTCTTCATGCCGTTCGTCGGCGCGGCGGTCGGCGGCGCGGCCGGGGCCGCGGTCGGCGCCACCACCGACATCGGGGTGGACGACGACTTCATGCGCCAGGTCGGCGAGCACCTGCGGCCGGGCACCGCCGCGGTGTTCCTGCTGGTCCGCACGGCCACCGCGGACAAGGTCGTCCCGGCGCTGGCCCGCCACGGCGGCCAGATCATCCAGACCTCGCTCTCCGCCGAGGCCGAGGCCGACCTCAAGGCGACCATCGAGGCCGCCCGGGCGCACACCGCCCCGGCCTCCGCCTGACCCTCTCCTCCGTCCGGCCCGCGGATCCCGCCGGAACAGCCGCTCACGCCGGGGCGGACGGGCCCGCCGCCCGTCCGCCCCGGCCGTCACTCCGGCGGTGCCCCCGCGGCCCCGACCTCCTGGACGGTCCGTGGCGACACCCTCCGCCGTGACGAGAACCGCCGGCCGGCCGCGCCGGAGCGTGCCGACCCGGCGCAACACCGAGCTCGCGCTCGTCCTCGCCGCCGTGCTGATCGCCGTGCTCGGCTACGCCGCGGTGGGCCTGACCATCGACGCCGAGGTGCCCGCCGACGCGGGCCAGTACGGCGCCGCGCTCGGCGTGCTGGCGCTGCTGGCGCACGGCACGGTCCGCTGGAAGGCGCCGTACGCGGACCCGCTGCCGTTACCGATCGCGCTGCTGCTGAACGGCGTCGGCCTGGTCGCCATCTACCGGCTGGACCGGGTCACCCCGGGCAGCGCGGCGCCCACCCAGCTGCTCTGGTCCAGCCTCGGGGTGGGCCTGTTCGTCCTGGTGCTGCTCCTGCTGCGGGACCACAAGCGGCTGCAGCGGTACGCCTACGTCGGGGCGCTGGCGGCCCTCGTCCTGCTGGTGCTGCCGATCTTCTTCCCGCCGGTGTACGGCTCGCGGATCTGGATCACCGTCGGGCCGCTCTCCCTCCAGCCGGGGGAGTTCGCCAAGGTCCTGCTGGCGGTGTTCTTCGCCGCCTACCTGGCCGTGCACCGGGACGCGCTGGCGCTCACCGGGCGCCGGGTGCGGCCCAGCCGCGGCGGGCGCCTGCGGCTGCCGCCCGGACGGGTGCTGGCGCCGGTCCTGGTGATCTGGGCGGCCTTCGTCGGGGTGCTGGTGCTGGAGACCGACCTCGGCACCTCGCTGCTGTTCTTCGGCCTCTTCGTGGTGATGCTGTACGTGGCCACCGCGCGGACCGGCTGGATCGCGATCGGGCTGTTCCTGGCCGCGGTGGCCGCGGTCGGGGTGGGATGGCTCTCGCCGCACGTGCACAGCCGGGTCGAGGACTGGCTGGACCCGCTCGGCTCGATCACCGAGGGGCACGGGGCCAACCAGATCGCCCAGTCGCTGTTCGCCTTCGCCTGGGGCGGTGAGCTGGGCACCGGGCTGGGCAACGGGCACTCGGCGCTGATCGGCTTCGCCGCCAAGTCCGACTTCATCCTCGCCACCCTCGGCGAGGAGCTCGGGCTGACCGGCCTGTTCGCGGTGTTCCTGCTCTACGCGCTGCTGGTCTCGCGCGGGTTCCGGACCGGGATCGCGCTGCGCGACCCGTTCGGGCGGCTGCTGGCGATCGGGCTGGCGGCGCTCGTCGGCCTCCAGGTGTTCGTGGTCGCGGGCGGGGTGCTGGCCCTCATCCCGCTGACCGGGATGACCCTGCCGTTCGTCGCCCAGGGAGGCTCCTCGGTGGTGACCAACTGGATCATCGTCGCGCTGCTGATCCGGATGAGCGATGCCGCCCGGCGGCCGGCCCCGGGGGAGCGGCGGTGAGCCGGCGGCGCGGGGGCGGGCGGCCGGGCGACGGGCCGCAGGGGCTGCCGGGGATCTCCGTCACCGGGCGCCGGGCCGGCACCTTCTGCCTGCTGCTGATCGTGGCGCTGTGCGCCCAGGCCACCCGGGTGCAGGTGTTCCGGGCCGACGAGCTCAACCGCAACAGCGCCAACCAGCGGCCGGTCATCGAGCGCTACTCGCAGCCGCGCGGCAGCATCCGGGTGGGCGGCGACAGCGTCACCGGCTCGCGGGCCACCGGTGGGCGGTTCGACTTCAAGCGCACCTACACCGACGGGCCGCTGTTCGCCGCGGTCACCGGCTACGCCTCGCAGACCTACGGCAACAGCCAGCTGGAGGGCACCGAGGACGCGCTGCTCTCCGGCACCGACCCCCGGCTGTCGGGCTGGGCGGTGTGGGACGCGGTCGCCCGGCGGCGCAACCCCGGCGGGGACGTCCACACCACCATCGACCGGGCCGCCCAGGAGGCGGCGGTGCGCGGCCTCGGCGGCCGGCAGGGCGGGGTCGCGGCCATCGAGCCGGCCACCGGGCGGATCCTGGCGCTGGCCTCCACCCCCTCCTACGACCCCGGGAGCTTCGCCGGCACCTCCGCCAGCGACCAGGAGGCCTGGAACCGGCTGCGGACCGACCCCGGCCAGCCGCTGCTCAACCGGGCGCTGCGCCAGACCTACCCGCCCGGCTCCACCTTCAAGGTGGTCACCGCGGCGGCGGCGCTGGAGAGCGGGGTGGTCACCGACGTCGAGGCGCCGACCGGCGCGCCGTACCCCTACCTGCTGCCGGGCACCGGCACTCCGCTGGTCAACGACACCCGGGCCTGCGACGAGCCCGGCCAGTCGCTGGACACCGCGATGACGCTCAGCTGCAACAGCGTGCTCGGCTACCTCGGGGTGCAGGTCGGCCTGGAGCGGATGGTCGCGACGGCGGAGGCGTTCGGCTTCAACGACTCCCGGCTGGACACCCCGGTGCGGGTGGCCCGCTCCGTCTTCGACACCCGGATGGACGAGGCGCAGCTGGCGCTCTCCTCGATCGGCCAGTTCGACACCGCGGCCACCCCGCTGGTGATGGCCATGGTCGCCGCGGGGGTGGCCAACAACGGCACGGTGATGCGTCCACAGCTTGTGGACAGGCTGACCCGGAGCGACGGCACCGCGGTGCAGCTGATGCGGCCCGCCGTCCACCGGCAGGCGGTCAGCCCCGGCACCGCCGGGCAGGTGCGGCGGCTGATGACCAACGCGGTGGAGAACGGCACCGGGCGCGCCGCCCGGATCCCGGGCGCGGTGGTCGGCGGCAAGACCGGCACCGCCCAGCACGGGGTGGACAACAGCGGGACGCCGTACGCCTGGTTCATCGCCTGGGCCGCCCCGGCCGGCTCGGACGCGGTGCCGCCGGTGGCGGTCGCCGTGGTGATCGCGGACAGCGACGCCACCGAGGTGACGGGCGGCGGGCCGGCGGCCCCGGTGGCCCGTGCGGTGATGCAGGCGGTACTCGCCGGTTGAGCCCCTTACCAGCCCCGCTGACCTGCCGCTCTAGCCGCTCGGTGACCGATCCGCCGTCTGCGAAGTGTCCGGTTTGTACCGGCCCGTGCGACGGTTCGTACAAGGCGCGCGGCGGGACTGTTCGTTTGCGACACTGGTGCTTTCGCGGGGTACTGTCCCATCTTTGTTCGGTTGGTCCCCCGATGACACCCTTCGGCGCGTCGAGTGACCGGCCGCTAGGAACCCTCCCCCGCCTAGAAAGACCCCGTTTTGGCCAGCAACACGCTCGGCGCTCGCCTCACCCGGCGCAAGCCCGTCACCACCCTGATCGCCGAGAGCGAGGGCCGCGAGGGCCTGCCCGCCGGTGCGCCCGAGGAGGGCGGACGTTCCGGCATCCACCTGCGCCGTTCGATCGGCCTGTGGCAGCTGTCCGCGATCGGCATCGGCGCCACCATCGGCACCGGCATCTTCTTCGTGCTGAACAGCGCCGTGCCGTCGGCCGGCCCGGCGGTCATCCTGTCCTTCGTGATCGCCGCGGTCACCGCCGGCCTCACCGCGCTCTGCTACGCCGAGATGGCCTCCGCGATCCCGGTCTCCGGGTCCTCCTACTCCTACGCCTACGCCACCCTCGGCGAGGGCGTCGCCTTCGCCGTCGGCATCTGCCTGCTGATGGAGTACGGCGTCTCGGCCTCCGCCATCGCGGTCAGCTGGGCCGAGTACCTCAACAAGTTCTTCGACCTGGCCTTCGGCTTCCAGCTCCCCGAGGTGCTCACCGGCGCGCCCGACGAAACCCATTGGTTCAACCTGCCGGCGCTGCTGCTGGTCGCCATGGTCTGCTTCCTGCTGATCCGCGGCGTCAGCGAGTCGGTCAAGGTCAACACGGCCATGGTGGCCATCAAGATCCTGATCCTGCTGCTCTTCATCGGCGTCGCGCTGACCGGCTTCCACTCCGGCAACCTGACCCCGTTCATGCCGCTGGGCATCGGCGGCGTCCAGGTCGCCGCCTCCAGCATCTTCTTCTCCTTCATCGGCCTGGACGCCGTGTCCACCGCCGGTGAGGAGGTCAAGAACCCCCGGCGCACCCTGCCGATGGCGATCATCATCTCGCTGATCGTGGTCACCCTGCTGTACATCCTGGTGGCCCTCGCGGGCATCGGCGCCCAGCCGTGGCAGAAGTTCGAGGGCCAGGAGGCCGGGCTCGCCCAGATCCTCCAGGACATCACCGGGCAGAGCTGGCCGGCCATGCTCTTCGCGGTCGGCGCGATCGTCTCGATCTTCTCGATCACCCTGGTGGTCATCTACGGCCAGACCCGCATCCTGTACTCGATGGGCCGCGACGGCATGCTGCCCAAGCGCTTCGCGGAGCTCTCGCCGCGCTCCGGCACCCCGGTCTGGAACACCATCGTGGTCGGTCTCGGGGTCGGCGCGCTGGCCGCCTTCGTCCCGCTGCGGGTGCTGGCCGACATCACCAGCCTGGGCACCCTGATCGCCTTCTCGGTCGTGGCGATCGGCGTGATCGTGCTGCGCCGCACCCAGCCCGACCTGCCGCGCGGCTTCAAGGTGCCGGGTTACCCGGTCGTCCCGCTGATCAGCGTCGGCTTCTGCGTCTACCTGATCACCGGTCTGCACAAGGACACCTTCGTGGCGGGCGCGATCGCCCTGGTGCTCGCGGTGGTGGTCTACTTCGGCTACAGCGTCAAGAACTCCAGGCTGGAGCGGGCGGACCAGGAGGCCGAGTCCGGCAGCAGGGTCGGCTGAGCCGGCGGTGCGCCGCCGACGGGGCCGCCCAAGGGACTCGCACCCCCCGGCGGCCCCGTCCGTGTCGGCGGACACTCCCGCCGTCGACATGGCGACAGCGCACCGCCCCCGGCCCTAACCTTCCACCATGGTGAGCACCCGCACGCCCGGCCACTCCCGCCCGCGCGGCCGCTTCACCGGCCGGGGCGCGACCCCGACGACGCCCGCCCCGGCCGTTCCCCCGGACGCTCCGTCCGCCGGACCCGGCCGGCTGCGCGGCCGCCCGGCCCGTCGGCCGTTCCCCCACCAGCGCGGCGGGAGCGGCCCGCCGCTCCCGGCCGGCCGGCCGAACCGGGGCGGCCTCGTCGCGCACCGCGGCGTCCAGCTGCTCGGCTGTCTGGCCGCCGCCGGCTGGGCGGCCGGCTTCCCGCTCGTCTCCGACCTGCCCAACCAGCGGCTCTGGGGCACCCTCGCGGCCCCCGCCTACCTGCTCGCCGGTCTGTTCTGCGTGGTCCTGCCGCGCCGCCTCGCCGCCCGGGCGGGGGCGGCGGCCGCGCTGCTGGGCGCCGTGCTGGTGCCGCTGGTGGTCCTGGTGCTGCAGGGCCGCCACCAGTCCGAGGTGATGGTGGTCGAGCGCTCGGCGCACCTGCTGTTCACCACCGGCAGCCCGTACCTGCCGGACCCGGTGGTGGTCACCGACTACAACCCGTACCTGCCGGCGATGTCGCTGTTCGGAGTGCCGCACACCCTCCTCGGCGAGGGCAGCGCCCTCGCCCGGCTGGCCGGGGACGCCCGGATCTGGTTCGCGCTGGCCTTCGTGGCCTGCCTGCTGGCGAGCTGGCGGCTGCTGCGGCCCAGCCGGGACCGCGCGCCGCTGCTGCCGCTGGCCGTGCTCACCGCCTCGCCGCTGGTCGCGCTGGCGCTGGTCGGCGGCGGGGTGGACCTGCCGCTGATCGGGCTGTGCTGCCTGGCCATGGCGCTGGCCGAACGGGACCGGACCATCGCCGCCGGGCTGGTGCTGGCCCTGGCCGGAACCCTGAAGTGGACGGTCTGGCCGGCGCTGCCGGTGGCCGTGCTGCTGCTCTGGCGGCTCTACGGCCGACGGCCGGCCGCCCGGGCCGGGCTGACCGCGCTCGGCGCGGCGTCCGCCGTCATGGTGCCGTACGCCCTGGCGCGGGCCGAGGAACTGCGCGATCAGGTGGTGCGCTTCCCGCTCGGACTGGCCGCGATCCAGACGCCGGCCGGCAGCCCGCTGCCCGGCAAGGTGCTGGCCGGGTTCGGGCCCACCGGGCACACCGCCTCGCTGGTGCTGCTGACGGTCGGCGGGCTCGGGGTGGCGGTCTGGCTGCTCGCCTCGCCGCCGGTCTCCGCGATCGGCGCCGCGGACCTGCTGGCCGCCGGTCTCGCGATCGCCTTCACGCTGGCCCCGGCCGGCCGGTTCGGCTATCTGGCGCTGCCGGCCGTGCTGGTGATCTGGCCCCGGCTGGCCGCCCGGCGGTGGAGCGCCCGCCCGCCGGTCCCGGCGGCCTGCCTGCTGGCGAACGCCGAGCCCGCCCTGCCGGCGGCGCGGTAGGGCGGGCCCGGCGGGGGCGTCAGCGGTTGCCGGCGGTCTTGATGAGCGAGGCGACGGCGGGACCGGCGGCGTCCACGCCGTGGCCGCCGCCCTCGACCTCGGCGGCGACCGCGAGGTTGCCCCGGTAGGCGGTGAACCAGCTGTTGGTGGTGGCGATGCCGGTGGCCTCGGCGGAGCCGGTCTTGGCGCCCGCGTTGTCGGAGATCCCGGCCATCACGTCCTTGGCGGTGCCGCCGGTGGCGGTGGCGGCCATCATGGCCTTCAGCTTCGCGTCGACGTCCGGGGTCATGTCGCGGGCGGCCTTCTGCTGCGGCAGTTCGGCGACCAGGATCGGCTGCTTGAAGGTGCCGCTCTGCACGGTGGCCGTGATCGAGGCGATGGCCAGCGGGTTCATCTGGACCTTGCCCTGGCCGATCGACTGCATGGCCTGCTCGTCCTTGTTGGTGCCGGCGTCCGGCACCACCGCGTCGAAGCTGGGCAGGCCGGTCTGCCAGTTCAGGCCGATGCCGTAGACGTCCTTGGCGGTGGTGGTCAGCGCGCCCGGCTTGAGGCTGGTCAGACCCTGGTCGATGAACGCGGTGTTGCAGGAGATCATGAAGTCCTGCTGGAGCGTGTTGTTCGGGTACGCGTCCGGGAAGGAGTTCGGGATCTTCTTCGGGTTGCTGCTCAGGGTCGGGCAGGGCACCGGGGTGTCCGGGTTGACGCCGGCCTCCAGCAGGGCGGTGGAGGTGAGGATCTTCAGCGTGGAGCCCGGGGCGAGCTGGCCCTGGAAGGCCCGGTTCAGGCCGGTGACCGGCGCGTTGGCGAAGGCCAGGACCTGGCCGGTGCTCGGCTCGATGGCGACGATCGAGCCCTTCTTGCCGCCCAGGTCGGTCATCGCCTTCTCGGCGGCGGCCTGCAGGTTGGCGTCGATGGTCAGCTTGAACGGCTTCGGGGGCTTCGGGTCGACGATGGTGAACAGCCGGTCCGGGACGCTGTTCTGGTCGGCCGGGTTGGTGATCACCACGCCGGTGCCGTTGTCGTTCTGGTCCTTGTTCTGGTCCGCGAGCAGCTTGGCGACCTTGGCCTGCAGGGTGGGGATCAGCGGGGTGATCGAGGGGCTGTTCAGCGCCTTGTTGTTGCGGTCCACCACGTTGCCCGCCAGCGGGGGCAGCGGCTGGACGGAGATCGTCTCGCCCGCGGCCAGGTGCGGGTGGATCACCGTCGGGGCCCAGTGCACGGCCGGGGTGTCGTCGCTCATCTTCACGACGCCGAGGAAGCCGTTGTAGTCCCAGACCCGGTTGGTGCCCTCGAACTCGGCGCGGGCCTTGAAGCCCATCAGCACCCCGGTCGGCGCGGCGGACGCCGAGGGGGAGGCCGAGTCGGCGGCGCCCGGGGCCGCCGCGGTGGTGGCGGGGGTCGCGCCGGGGCTCTTGGCGGGGGAGGGGGTGCCGGTCGCCGAGGCGAAGGCCGCCGGGGTGGCCGGGCCGGACGGTGCCAGGGTGAGCCCGCTCGGCTTCACCTGGTCCCGGAACGCGTTCAGCGCGGTGGTCGCGGCCGCCGGGTCGTCGGTCAGCGAGGCCGCCTTGGCGATGTCGCCGGCGGCCCACGCGTCCAGGAAGTCCTTGGCCCCGGCCGCGGCCTGCTCGGCGGACGGGGGTTCGGCGACCACGGTGCGCTGCTTCTTGGCGGGCTCCCCGCCCTTGTCGTCCGAACCGCCGACGAGGCTGTACGCCCCGTAGCCGCCGGCGGCGAGCATGGCGACGGCCACGCCGGTGATGATGCCGGTCTTCGCGCCATTGCGCATGGTGATGTTCCCCCAAGGGTCAGGCGATCGGCCGCAGCCGGGAGGTGGCCGGATGCGCGTTCGGAGCCCAGCCTAGGCAGCCGGACTCCGGGCACCGGCGAAGGGACCGGGTCTTGTGACGGTTCTGGTACGTCCCGCACACCACACCGGTACGCTTCGCCGTTCGGGTGACTTCCGGCCGGCCGCGGTCAGATCCAGGTGTTGAACCACATCCGGCGGCGCCAGTCCTCCATCGGGATCGTCTCGCCCGTGTACAGGGGATGGAAGAAGAGGAAGTTCCACATGATCAGCAGGACGACCAGTCCGCCGGCCGCGGCGCCGATGATCCGCCGGTCCCGGGAGGCCCCGGGCGGCCCGATCAGCGCGCCCACCAGCATGGTCACGGCGAGCACCAGGAACGGCACGAAGCAGACCGCGTAGAAGAGGAAGATCGTCCGCTGCTGGTAGGCGAACCAGGGCAGGTAGCCGGCGGCCAGGCCGCAGAGCACCGCGCCGGCCCGCCAGTCGCGCCGGGCCGCCCACCGCCACAGGCAGTAGACCAGGGCGATCACCCCGGTCCACCAGAGCAGCGGGGTGCCGATGCCCAGCACCTCGCGGGCGCACTCGTTCACCGTGCAGCCGGCCGCCCCCTGCTTCGGGGACTCGTAGAAGAAGGACACCGGCCGGCCCAGCACCAGCCAGCTCCACGGGTTCGACTGGTAGGTGTGCGGGTCGCTCAGGTGGGTGTGGAAGTCGTAGACCGTCGAGTGGTAGTGCCAGAGCGCGCGCAGGCCCTCCGGGATCCACGGGTAGTCGGTGGAGCGGCCGACCGCCCAGTCACGGCCGTAGCCGCCCTGGTTCGGCACGGTGCTGCTGGCGAACCAGCCCCACCAGGAGGTGATGTAGACGACCGCCGAGACCGCCACGATCGAGACGAAGGCGGGCACCGCGTCGCGGACCAGCGTCCACAGGTAGGGGCGCTCGGCGCCGGCCAGCCGGCGCGAGCCCGCGTCCCACAGCACCGTCAGCAGGCCGAAGGCGGCCGCCACGTACAGGCCGCTCCACTTGGTCGCGCAGGTGAGGCCGACGCAGACACCGGCCGCGATCCGGTACGGGCGCCAGCCCAGGTTCATCCGGCGGGCGAACTCCGGGTCCGGGACGCCGCCGCGCGCTTCGAGGCGGGCGGCGATCCGGGCCCGGGTGTGGTCGCGGTCCAGCAGCAGGCAGCCGAAGGCGGCGAGGATCCAGAACATCACCACCAGGTCCAGCAGCGCGGAGCGGCTCATCACGAAGTGCAGGCCGTCCACCGAGAGCAGCAGGCCCGCCACGCAGCCCAGCAGGGTCGAGCGGAACAGCCGGCGGGCGATCCGGGCCACCATCAGCACCGAGAGGGTGCCGAGCAGGGCCACCGCGAACCGCCAGCCGAAGGGGTTCATCCCGAACAGCTCGATGCCGGCGCCGATGATCCACTTGCCGACCGGCGGGTGCACCACGTACGAGGGGTTCGGCCGGTACGGGACCGCGCCGCCCGCCATGATCTGCTCGTTGGCGCCCTCCGGCCAGCTGATCTCGTAGCCGCCGTGCCAGAGCGCGTAGGCGTCCTTGGCGTAGTACGTCTCGTCGAAGATGATCGCGTTCGGCGAGCCGAGGCCGTCGAACCGCAGCAGGCCGGCGAACAGCGCCACCGCGAGCGGGCCGAGCCAGCCGGACCAGCGGACCAGCCAGGACCACAGCGGCTCCGGCAGGGACAGGCCCAGGCGCAGCAGCAGCGGGGAGGGCGGCACCCGCTTCGGGGTGACGCCCGGACCGTCCGGCATCGGCGGGACCAGGCGCTCGGCCAGGGGCGCGGTCGGCGGCGGCGCGTAGCCGAAGCGGCCCAGGCCGCGCAGCCAGGCGGGGCGCCGCGGCGGGGGTATGGAGCCGTCGCCGGCGGGCCCCCCGGGCCCGCCGTCGTCGGTGCCGCCGTCGGCCGGGTCGCGGGGCCCGGGGAGCCCGGGTGACGGCTGGTCCGTCAGGACCGGCACGCCGACGTCACCCCGTGGGGTGTGGTCTGTACCAGTGGGCGTCTGCGCCGCCGTGTCGCCGTTCATCCGCCACATCGTAGGGGCGCATCGTGAGCCTGCGGAGGCCCCCACCGAAGCTGCCCGAATCGTCACCAAAAGCGCCCGGCGGCCGGTTGCTGGAAGGATGGGGTCCGTGACAGGAGTACTCGTACTGGCAGGCACCCCCATCGGCGACGTCTCGGACGCCCCGCCCCGGCTGCTCACCGAACTGGCCACCGCGGACGTGATCGCCGCGGAGGACACCCGGCGGCTGCGCCGGCTCACCCAGGCGCTCGGGGTGACCCCGGCCGGGCGGGTGGTCTCCTACTTCGAGGGCAACGAGGTCGGGCGCACCCCCGAGCTCGTCGAGGCGCTGCTCGGCGGCGCGCGGGTGCTGCTGGTGACCGACGCCGGGATGCCGTCCGTCTCCGACCCCGGCTACCGGCTGGTGGCCGCCGCGGTCGCCGCCGACGTCAAGGTGACCGCGGTGCCCGGGCCGTCCGCGGTGCTCACCGCGCTGGCGCTGTCCGGCCTGCCGGTCGACCGGTTCACCTTCGAGGGCTTCCTGCCGCGCAAGAGCGGCGACCGGGCCCGGCAGCTGGCCTCGGTCGCCGCCGAGCCGCGCACCATGGTCTTCTTCGAGGCGCCGCACCGGATCGCCGAGGCGCTCGCCGCGATGGCCGGGGCGTTCGGTCCCGAGCGGCCCGCCGCCGTCTGCCGGGAGCTGACCAAGACCTACGAGGAGGTCCGGCGCGGGCCGATCGGCGAACTGGCGGCCTGGGCGGCCGAGGGTGTCAAGGGCGAGATCACCGTGGTCGTGGCGGGCGCGCCGCCGGCCGCGCCGCAGGAGCTGACCCCGGCCGAGCTGGCCCGGCTGGTGGCCGTCCGGGAGGAGGCCGGCGAGGGCCGCAAGGAGGCGATCGCGGCGGTCGCGTCCGAACTGTCGGTGCCCAAGCGGGAGGTCTTCGACGCGGTCGTGGCGGCCAAGAAGGCGGCCGCGGGCGGCTGAGGCGGGGCCGCCGGAAAGGGGCTTGAGGTGGCCGCGACAAGCCGCTGAGCTGCGGGTACGTACAGTTCGTCGGCGATGTGCCGCACGGCGCGAGGGCGCGTACCGTGGAGAGAAGGCCCCGGGTAAACACCCGTCGAGCTGAAGCTTCGGTCGAGGTTCTCGGACAGGACCCACCCTTTCGTATAGGGATTCCCAACCCGCCTCCAAGTCTTCACAAGACGGGCATCGCCCGGGGCGGTGCGGGCATTTCCTGGGATGGAAAGACCCAGCCGGGCGAGCGCCCGGCGGGCGCTGGGAGACGGCTATGAGCGAGACGATCGGTAGCCCCCGCGGTGGCAACGCCCTGAGCGACCCCGGCCCGAGCGGCACCGGCCCGGCCGGCCGGACGCACACTCCCGTCGAGACCGTCCGGGAGGCCTACTCCTTCGCGTGCCTGAGCTGCGGGTACGGCTGGGAGCAGGCGTACGACATCGAGCACCACGTGGCCCGCGACGGGCACGTCGTCTTCGAGTACCACGCCAACGGAGTCCGGGTGCCGTCGCCGCTGCTCAAGCCGACCTGCCCGGGCTGCGGCGGCCACACCGTGCGGATCATGCGGGAGGGCCGGGTGTCCGTCGCCGACCAGCCCTGGCAGCACGCCCCCGGGTACCCGTCGCACGCCGAGCCGGCCGGGGCCCCGGCGATGGCCGGGCCGGTGCGGACCGCCCCGTCGGGCGGGCGCTGGGCGAGGTTCTGGGCGCGGATCCGGGGCTGAGAGCCCGGTGACGGCGACGGGTCGGCGGCCCGGGCGGCCCCCGGGCCGCCGACCCGCGCCGTCCGGCGGGGTGCGCGGGCCCGACTAAGCTTCGGACCATGGCCGCCACTGCAGAGCACAGCACCACCGGGGGCACCGTCCCCGCGTACTACGTCACCACCCCGATCTACTACGTCAACGACCGCCCCCACCTCGGCCACGCGTACACCACCGTGGCGGGCGACGTGCTGACCCGCTGGCACCGCCAGCGCGGCGAGAAGGTGTGGTACCTGACCGGCACCGACGAGCACGGTCAGAAGATCCTGCGCACCGCCGAGGCCAACGGCGTCACCCCGCAGGAGTGGTGCGACAAGCTGGTCGAGGAGGCCTGGAAGCCGCTCTGGCAGCACCTGGAGATCGCCAACGACGACTTCGTCCGCACCACCCAGGAGCGGCACACCGCCCGGGTGCAGGAGTTCGTCCAGGACCTCTACGAAAAGGGCGAGATCTACAAGGGCGGCTACTCCGGCCCGTACTGCGTCGGCTGCGAGGAGTACAAGCTCCCCGCCGAGCTGCTCGACGGCGCCACCGAGGGCGAGAAGCTCTGCCCGATCCACAAGAAGCCGGTCGAGTGGCTGGAGGAGGAGAACTACTTCTTCCGGCTCTCCGCGTACGGCCCGAAGCTGCTGGAGTTCTACGCCGACAACCCCGGCTTCATCGCCCCCGAGTCGGCCCGCAACGAGGTGCTGCGCTTCGTCGAGCAGGGCCTGCAGGACCTCTCCATCTCCCGCTCCACCTTCGACTGGGGCGTCCCGCTGCCCTGGGACGAGAAGCACGTCCTGTACGTGTGGGTGGACGCGCTGCAGAACTACATCACCGCGGCCGGCTACGGCGCCGACCCGGAGCGGTTCGCCGAGCTGTGGCCGGCGTCGGTGCACCTGGTCGGCAAGGACATCCTGCGCTTCCACGCGGTGATCTGGCCGGCGATGCTGATGGCCGCGGGCCTGCCGCTGCCGAAGCGGGTCGTCGCCAACGGCTGGCTGATGGTCGGCGGCGAGAAGATGTCCAAGTCCAACCTGACCGGCATCGCGCCCACCGACCTGACCTCGCACTTCGGCGTGGACGCGTACCGCTACTACTTCCTGCGGGCGATCCCGTTCGGCACCGACGGCTCGTTCTCCTGGGAGGACTTCACCGCCCGGTACACCTCCGAGCTGGCCAACGACTTCGGCAACCTCGCCTCCCGGGTGGCGGCCATGGTCGGCAAGTACTTCGACGGCGTGCTGCCGGCCGCGGCGGCGCCCGGCGAGGCCGAGCGGGCCGTCGTGGAGGGCCTCGCGGCGGCGGTCGCGGCCGCCGACCGGAAGATCGGCGAGGAGCTGGACTTCGCGGGCGGGCTCGCGGCGGTCTTCGACTTCGTCAAGCAGGTCAACGGCTACCTCACCGAGCAGGAGCCGTGGAAGGTCGCCAAGGACGACTCGGCCGAGGGCCGCGCCCGGCTGGCCACCATCCTCTACACCGCGGCCGAGTCGCTGCGGGCCACCGCCGTGCTGCTCAACCCGGTGATGCCGGGCACCGCCGAGAAGCTCTGGGTCTCGCTCGGCGCCGAGGCGGGCCTGGGCGCGCTCGCCGCGCAGACCGTCGCCGAGGCCGCGCAGTGGGGCCGGCTGCCCGCCGGTGCCACCGTCACCAAGGGCGAGATCCTGTTCCCGCGCCTCGAGGAGAAGCCGGCCTCCTGAGGCCGCGGACCGACGAGACCGACGCCGCAGAGGGACGACTGATGCCGAAGAAGGACGACGACCGGGCCACCCCGCCGCCGCTGCCCGCCCCGCTGGCGGTGGCGGTCGCCGACTCGCACACCCATCTGGACATGCAGTCCGGCACCCCCGAGGAGGGCCTGGCCAAGGCCGCCTCGGTCGGGGTGGCCACCGTCGTCCAGGTCGGCTGCGACGTGCCGGGCTCGCGCTGGGCCGCCGAGCTGGCGGCCCGGTTCGAGCAGGTGCACGCCGCCGTCGCCCTGCACCCCAACGAGGCGCCGCGGATCTTCCTCGGCGACCCGGACGGCTGGTCCGGACAGCGGCGGGAGCCCGGCGGACAGGCCGCGCTCGACGCGGCGCTGGCCGAGATAGCCGCGCTCGCGGCGCTGCCGCAGGTCGTCGCGGTCGGCGAGACCGGCCTCGACTACTTCCGCACCGGGCCGGAGGGGGTGGAGATCCAGAAGGAGTCGTTCCGCCGCCACATCGCGATGGCCAAGCGGTACGGCAAGGCCCTGGTGATCCACGACCGGGACGCCCACGAGGACGTCATCGCCGTCCTGCTGGAGGAGGGCGCCCCCGAGCGGACCGTCTTCCACTGCTACTCCGGCGACGCCGAGATGGCCAAGGTCTGCGCCGAGCACGGCTGGTACCTCTCCTTCGCCGGTCCGGTCACCTTCAAGGCCAATCAGCCGCTGCGCGACGCCCTCACCGCCACCCCGCTCGACCGGATCCTGGTCGAGACCGACGCCCCCTTCCTCACCCCGCACCCCTACCGCGGGCGCCCCAACGCCCCGTACCTGATCCCGGTCACCGTCCGCTCGATGGCGGACACCCTGGGCCTGCACGAGGACGAGCTGGCCACGGCGATCGCGGAGAACACGGCCCGGGCGTTCGGGTACTGAGCCGGGGCGGCCGGACCGCTCGGGCGTCGGCCGCGCCGGGCGGGCGCCCGTATCCTTGGCGGGTGAGCACCACCGATCCCACCCCTGACAGCCACCCCCAGCCTTCGGCCGGGGGGACCCCCTTGCTCGGCGGCGCGGACATCCGGGCGCTCGCGGACGCGTTCGGCGTGAAGCCGACCAAGCAGCGCGGGCAGAACTTCGTCATCGACGGCAACACCGTGCGGCGGATCGTCCGGGCCGCGGAGGTGACCGGCCAGGACGCGGTGGTCGAGGTCGGGCCCGGGCTCGGGTCGCTGACGCTCGCGCTGCTGGAGGTCGCCCGGCACGTCACCGCCGTGGAGATCGACCCGGTGCTGGCGCGGCACCTGCCGGACACCGTCGCCGCCCGGATGCCCGGGAAGGCCGGGGCGTTCGACCTGGTGTTCAGCGACGCCATGCTGGTCACCGAGCTGCCCGGGCCGGCGCCGACCGCGCTGGTCGCCAACCTGCCCTACAACGTGGCCGTGCCGGTGCTGCTGCACATGCTCGCCACCTTCCCCAGCATCGAGCGCACCCTGGTCATGGTGCAGAGCGAGGTCGCCGACCGGCTCGCCGCCAAGCCCGGCAACAAGGTGTACGGCGTCCCCTCGGTCAAGGCCAACTGGTACGCCGACGTGAAGCGGGCCGGGGCCATCGGCCGCAACGTCTTCTGGCCCGCCCCCAACGTGGACTCCGGGCTGGTCTCGCTGGTCCGCCGCGAGCCGCCGGAGACCACCGCGAGCCGCGACGAGGTGTTCGCGGTCGTCGACGCCGCCTTCGCCCAGCGCCGCAAGACCCTGCGGGCCGCGCTGACCGGCTGGGCCGGCTCCGCCGCCGGGGCCGAGCAGGCGCTCGCCGCCGCCGGGATCGACCACAAGCTGCGCGGTGAGATGCTCACCGTCGAGCAGTTCGCCGCCATCGCCGAGCACAAGCCGGAGTAAGGGTCTTCCAGTGAGCGTCACGGTCCGCGTGCCCGCCAAGGTCAACGTCCAGCTCGGGGTCGGCGGGCTGCGCGCCGACGGCTTCCACGACCTCGCCAACGTCTTCTTCGCGGTCGCCCTCGGCGACGAGGTGACGGCGACGGCGGGCGAGCCCGGCACGGGCGTCACGCTCGACTGCACCGGACCGGACGCCGACGCCGTCCCGCTGGACGGCAGCAACCTCGCCGCCCGCGCCGCCCGGCTGCTCGCCGCCCGCCACGGCCTCGCCGGGCCCGACGTCCACCTGCGCATCGCCAAGGCCATCCCGGTGGCCGGCGGCATGGCCGGCGGCAGCGCCGACGGCGCGGCGGCACTGGTCGCCTGCGACGCCCTGTGGGGGCTCGACACCCCCGCCGAGGTGCTGCTGGAGCTGGCCGCCGAACTCGGCTCGGACGTGCCGTTCGCGCTGGTCGGCGGCGTCGCCCTGGGCCGCGGCCGGGGCGAGATCCTGGAGCCGCTGCCCGTCGCCGGCAGCTACCACTGGGTCTTCGCCGTCGCCGACGGCGGCCTGTCCACCCCCGCCGTGTTCCGCGAGTGCGACCGCCTGCGCGAGGAGGCCGGCACCGGCTCCGGCGACACCGAGGTGCCCACCCCCGACGCCGACCCCGCCCTGCTCGCCGCCCTCGCCGGCGGCGACGCCGTCGCGCTGGCCGCCGCGCTCGCCAACGACCTCCAGCCGGCCGCCCTGTCGCTGCGGCCCGCCCTGGCCGACACGCTGCGGGCCGGCACCTCGGCCGGCGCGCTCGGGGCGCTGGTCTCCGGCTCCGGGCCCACCTGCGCCTTCCTGGCCAAGGACGCCGACGCCGCCGAGGCGGTCGCCGCGGCGCTGCGCGCCTCCGGCACCTGCCGGGCGGCGCACGCCACGTACGGGCCGGTGCCCGGCGCGGCGGTGCTGTCCGGGGCGTAGCGGCTCCGGTGGCCGGGGTGCGGCGGCCCTCCGGGCCGACCGGCCGAGCGCGCCGGGAGCAGGGGCGGGCCCACTAGGCTGGGAGGCTCCGGGCTCCGCCCGAGCCCGGACCGTCGAACCCAGGAGCGCAGCACACGTGGCCGTCAACCTCGCCACCATCGAGTCCGTCACGAAGGTCTACGGCACCCGCGCCCTTCTGGACGGAGTCAGCCTCGGCGTCAGCGAGGGGGACCGGATCGGTGTCGTCGGACGCAACGGCGACGGCAAGACCACCCTGATCCGGATGCTCGCCAAGCTGGAGGATCCCGACGGAGGCCGGATCACCCACGCCGGCGGGGTGGAGATGGCCGTGCTCACCCAGCACGACTCGCTGGACCCGGCCGCCACCATCCGGCACGAGGTCATCGCCGACCGGGCCGACCACGAGTGGCTCGGCGACGCCCGCATCCGCGACATCATCGAGGGCCTCTTCGGCGGCCTCGACCTGCCCGGCTTCCCCGACGGCCTGGACACCGTCATCGGCCCGCTCTCCGGTGGTGAGCGCCGCCGGATCGCCCTCGCCAAGCTGCTGCTCGGCTCGCCCGACCTGATCGTGCTCGACGAGCCCACCAACCACCTCGACGTCGAGGGCATCGCCTGGCTCGCCCGGCACCTCCAGAACCGCCGCTCCGCGCTCGTCTGCGTCACCCACGACCGCTGGTTCCTCGACCAGGTCTGCACCCGGATGTGGGACGTCCAGCACGGCTCGGTGCACGAGTACGAGGGCGGCTACTCCGACTACGTCTTCGCGCGTGCCGAGCGCTCCCGGATCGAGGCCACCGAGGAGCAGAAGCGCCAGAACCTCGCCCGCAAGGAGCTCGCCTGGCTGCGCCGCGGCGCTCCGGCCCGCACCTCCAAGCCGCGCTACCGGATCGAGGCCGCCAACGCGCTCATCGCCGACGTCCCCGAGCCGCGCGACAAGAGCGAGCTGATGAAGTTCGCCAACGCGCGCCTGGGCCGGACCGTCTTCGAGCTCGAAGGCGTCACGGTGAAGGCCGGCCCGAAGCTCCTGCTGGAGAACGTCACCTGGCAGCTCGGCCCCGGCGACCGGATCGGCCTGCTCGGCGTCAACGGCGCCGGCAAGACCTCGCTGCTGCGCGCGCTGCGCGACGCGTACGCCTCGGAGGGCGACGTCCAGCCCGCGTCCGGGGTCGTCAAGGTCGGCAAGACGGTGCGCCTCGCGTACCTCTCGCAGGAGGTGGCCGAGCTCGACCCGGCCACCCGGGTGCTCCAGGCCGTCGAGCAGGTCCGCTCCCGGGTCGACCTCGGCAAGGGCCGGGAGATGAGCGCCGGCCAGCTCTGCGAGCAGTTCGGCTTCGGCAAGGACAAGCAGTGGACGCCGGTCGGCGACCTGTCCGGCGGCGAGCGGCGCCGGCTCCAGCTGCTGCGGCTGCTGATGGACGAGCCCAACGTGCTGTTCCTCGACGAGCCCACCAACGACCTCGACATCGAGACGCTCAACCAGCTGGAGGACCTGCTCGACGGCTGGCCCGGCTCGATGGTCGTCATCAGCCACGACCGCTTCTTCATCGAGCGGACCACGGACGTGACGTACGCGCTGCTCGGCGACCGGCGGATGCGGATGCTGCCGAACGGCGTCGACGAGTACCTGGAGCGGCGCACCGCGATGGCCGCGGCCGCCGCCTCGGCCGCGTCGGCCGCTGCCGCCGTCTCCGGTGCGGCGGCGCCGGCGGCCGACGCCGAGGCCGGGGCGCCCGCGCTGTCCGGCGGGGACCTGCGGGCGGCCAAGAAGGAGATGCAGAAGCTGGAGCGGCAGATCGCCAAGCTGGACGAGAAGGAGTCCAAGCTGCACGCCCAGCTCGCCGAGCACGCCGCCGACTTCTCCAAGGTCGCCGAGCTGGACGGGCAGCTGCGGGCGGTGCGGGAGGAGAAGGAGGAGCTGGAGATGAGCTGGCTGGAGCTGGCCGAGCAGGTCTGACCTGGTCCGTCCGCCGTCCGCCGTCCGCCGTCCGTTCGTCGATCGCCCGTTCGTCGATCGCCCGTTCGTCAGGGGCGGGTTCCGCCGCGGGTGCCGGCGAGGAGGGTGTCCAGCTCGTCCGCCGCACGGCCCAGCGCGCTGCGCGTCGGGTCGTGCGGGCGGGTCGGGCGCGCCGCCGCCCGGGTCGGCGGACGGTGCGCGCGGGCCGCGGCCGCCAGCTCGTCCAGCGCCCGGCCGACCCGCTCCACCTCCGCCTGGTCCGGCACCCGTCCGCCGTAGCGGCGCTGCGCCGCGAACGCGGCCACCGCGCCGCTCAGCCGCTCCAGGGCGGCGGTGGCCGGAAGCCACTCGGCGGCAAGCCGGCCGGCCGGCGGCGGCTCGGCCAGGCCCTGCTCCACCTCCGCGCGGGCGTCGGCCAGGGCGCGGTAGGCGGTGCGGCGCAGCCACACCTCGGCGTGCGGCTCGGGGCTGTCCCGCTGGGCCACCGAGCCGAGGTAGGCCCTGAGCGCCGTCGTCGCCGTCAGCAGGCGCGGCTCGATGCGGTGCCGCGGCCGCTCGGGCCAGAGCAGGTAGCCGAACAGCAGCACGATCGCGCTGGCCAGCACGGTGTCCAGCACCCGCGGCCGGAACTCGGCGGCCCCGTCCTGACCGCCCAGTTGCAGCAGGACCAGTGCCATCGGCGTCATCACGACGGTGTTCAGCCCGTAGTGCGCCGCCGTCGCGTACGGCAGCAGGGCCACGCAGAGCGCGGCGATCGCCACCAGCGCCCACGGGCCGACGGCCGGGGCCAGCACCGCCGCCGTGACCGCCACCCCCAGCACCGTCCCGACCGAGCGGCTCACCGCGCGCAGGAACACCGAGCCGAGGTCCGGCTTCAGCACGAAGGCGATCGTCATCGGCACCCAGTAGTCCTTGCTCAGCGGCAGCGCGGCCGTCACCGCCGCGCCGACCGCGATGCACAGCGCGAGCCGGGCCCCGTACCGGGCCGCGCCGGGCGACACCAGTCGCACCCGCAGCCGCCACGGGTCCGGCGGCGGGACCGGCGCCGTGCCGAGCACCGCCTCCCTGCCCGCCACGGTGTCGGCGGCCGCGCGCAGCGCCGCGTCCAGGGCCCGCCGGGACGGCGTGTCCGGCGCCCAGCCGGGCACCGCCACCTCGCCGCCGCCGCGCTCCACCGCCCGGGCCAGCCGGCCGGGGACGGCGGCGACCTCGGGCGGCACCGGGCGCCAGGCCCAGAGCAGTCCGGTGGCGGCCTCGGTCGCGGCCAGCGCGGCCCGGTACACCGGCTGGCCGGGGTGGGGGTGGCGGGGCGGCGGAAGCATGTCCTGGAGCTGGTTCAGACGGGCGGTCAGCACCTGGCGGGAGGCCGCGCCCCGCGGCGTCCCCAGATCGGCGAGCATCCGGCCGAGCGCGTCGTACGCGGCGGCGAGCGCCCGGGCGACGGGGTCGGCGCGGGGTGTTCGGCGGCCGTACGGCGGCAGGCCGAGCAGCAGGACCAGCGCGGCGCCCGCCGGCATCATCGGTGCCGCCGCCCACCACGGGTGCGGCAGCGGCATGCCGCTGCCGAGCGCGGCGGAGACGAGCAGCAGCAGGCCCGCCGCCGAACCGCGCGGCCCCGTCGCGCTCAACGCCCCGGAGACGAACGCCGTCACGGTGAGCGCCGCGCCCAGGGCGAGCGCGCCGGCCTGGAGGTGCTGGAGGGTGGTGCCCAGCAGCATCCCCAGCGCCGAGGCGGACACGGCGGTGGCGATCCGCCTCGCCCGCAGCCGCACCGGCTCGACCCGGTCGTTCATGGTGGCGTGCATCGCGCCCAGCCCGGCGAACACCCCCAGGTCCACCCGGTGCACCAGCACCCCGGCGGCCAGCGCCACCGCCATCGCGAGCGCGGCCCGCACCATCGGGGCGACGGGCGGCACCGGCCGCGCCGGGCGCGCGGCACGCGCCCACCAGGGGGCGTCCGGGGCGGGGTTGCGGCTCACGGGACCATCCGATCCGCGGCGGGGCCGCCGGGCCCGGGGCGGTACTGGACCGGGCGGGCAGGGGCGGCCGGGGTCGCTGCTGTGCGACGCTGCGCGGCAGATGAGGACGCGTCCGGCGCAAACCGGACCGGGCCATTCTACCGGCCCCTCGCCGGCCTCCGCCGGGGAGCACGTGTCAAGTTCGTACCGATCGCGTACAAGCGGGCCATGGGCCCTGCCCGTCCGACGGAGGCGGTGGCTACGATGAACGAGGCACCGTCCGTCCCGAGGAGTGGACGGTCTGCGGCCGGTACGACCGAGTAGTTGACGTTGCGTTGTGTGCGGCGGCGGTCCGGGACTCTGGAGGCGCCGCTCGTACGGGGGAGAGGTGAACAGCTGTGCCAGGTGAGGTTCCGCCGCGCACGGAGCCCAAGCCGGACGTGCCCGGTGAGGTGAATCCGTATTCGCTCAACGAGACGTGGATCGGGCGCACGATCAGCTACGCGCAGACCAATGTCAGCGCCGCCGGCTTGGTGTCCGCGTTCGGCAAGCAGGACGTCACGGTCGAGCTGGAGACGCTCACGACGTTCGCGAACAAGATCGAGGCGCTGCTCGCGGCCATGGAGGGTTCGGCGGCCGCGCCGTACAAGCTCCAGGAACAGAAGCTGACCGGCGGGAGCTTCGCCAGTGCGGAGTTCGTGGAGGCGACGGCGCTGACGTCCGCCTACGACAAGGTGCACGCCCAGCTCGTCAAGTTGCACAAGGACTTCATGTCCCAGATCGAGGCGATGAAGAACGCGGTCGCGCAGACGGCGGGCAACTACGCGGGCAACGAGGAGCACACCACCGCCGCGCAGAACACGATCGCGAAGAACGCGGACGTCGCGACTCCGGCGGCCGGCCCGAACGGCCCGGCGCCGAAGCCCACCAGCGTCAGCTACTGATGGCGGTCCGGGGAGCGGATCTCGGGGAGACGGGGAGTAAGTAGTGGCAGGCGGAACGAACTTCGAGAGCATTCACCACGCCGGGCTCAAGAACATGGTCAAGGGCAGCGACCCCACCAAGGTGCTCAGCCGGGGAACCCAGCTGCAGGCGGCCGGTCGCGTCCTCAAGGACCTGAGCGTGGCGCTCAAGGCCCATGTCTCCCAGATCGCCTGGGAGGGGCCGGCCGCGGAGAGCTTCAAGACCTGGGCCGGAAACCTCCAGCAGTCGGCCGCACTGCTCGGCGACTACTCCAAGGCCGCCGGCGACGCGATGCACCAGGCGGGCGAGGCGCTCAGCACGGCGAAGGCGGCGGTGCCCGACGTGCCCGAGCAGGACATCAAGACGGTCAACGGGCGCCAGGCGCAGGGCTCGCCCAACCCGATGGCGCTCACCAAGGCGAACCTCACGTTCGACGGCGGGACCACTGCCAACATCGACGCGATCATGAAGCGGAGCTACAACGCCAACTGGGTCTCCGAGGCGGACGCCCAGGCGGCGGCCCACCGGGTGTACCTGGCGCATCAGGAAGCCATCCACCAGATGGAGAAGCTGGGGCAGGCGTACGACGCCGCGACGACGAAGCTGAACTCCCTGGGCGATGTGACGCTGCCGGGGACGCCTGAATCCGGCAGTCGGGACAGCTCGTCGGACTACTCGAAGGACGGCGGTAGCGGGGGCCTCGTCGGTGGTGGCGGCGGTACCCCTCGTAGCTATCGGTCGGGAGGTGGCGGAAGCAGCACCCAGGTCGGCGGCGGGTCCGGCGGTGGTGGTTCTGTGCCCCCGCGCCCGCGGACGTCGGTGCCGGACGGGCCGCAGGCCCCGGGCCACGGTACGCCGATCCCGCCGCGCGGTGGTCCGGGTTCGGTGCCGCTGCCGGGCGATCCGAGCACGCCCGGGGTGGGGACTCCACCGGCCACGTTCCCCGGGGACCGGCCCAGCACCGGGCTGGACGGTCTGCCGTCGGTGCCGACGCTGCCCGGGCAGACCGGTCCGGTGGGGCCGAACGGCGGTGGACCCGTGTCGCCGTTCCCCCAGGGCGGCGGCCCCGGGCAACCCGGTACTCCGGGCGGGGGGCCGGGCCCCTTCCCCGGCGGCGGGCCGATCCCGATGGGCGGCACCGGCCCGTTCACCGGGGGAACCGTGCCGCTGAAAGGTGGCAGCGGTGGCCCCGTTCCCCTGGCCCGGACCGGCCCCTTCGGTGGCGGGAACACGCCGGCGAAGAGCGGTGGCCCGGGCGGCCCGGTCAACGGCGGGAACGTTTTCGGGGCGCGCGAGGCCGCTCAGGGCCGGGCCGGTGGGCCCGGTGGCGGGGGCGGCTTCGGCGGTCCGGGCGGCGCGATGCATCCGGGTGGCGGTGGCCACGGCGGTGGCGCGGTCGGCGGTTCGCGCGGCCGGGGGTACAGCTCGACCGTCGGCGGTGTGGTCGGCGGGGCGAAGGGACCGGTGGCCGGCGGGGAGTTCACCCCGGGCGGCAGCGGACTGCGCAACCGGGCGGCCGCGGCCGGGGCGGCGGCCGCCGAGGGCGCGGCCCGGCCGGGCCAGAACGGCATGATGGGCCCGGGCATGATGGGCGGCGCGGGGGAGCGGCGCGAGCGTGAGCGCCGCCGCCGGGCCGACTACCTGCACGAGGACGAGGAGACCTGGACCAGCGGTACTCCGAAGAGCAACCCGGGCGTGATTGAGTAGTCCGGAACGACTGCCCGGCCACTGGGCCCACCCGGTGGCCGGGCAGTCCTGCACCGGGTGTGGTTCTCGGGTGACGGGGAATTGACGAGGAGTTTGTGATGTATCGGACGATCACGGGAGTTCGTCGGCGGGTGCTGGTTGCGGCGCTCATGGCAGCGGGCTTCGTGGTCGGCCCGATCGCGGTATCGGCGGCTGCGGACGGTCCGATTCGCGAGGACCAGTGGCATCTGGATGCCATGCATGCGTCGGACATGTGGAAGATCACCAAGGGGCAGGGCGTCACGGTCGCGGTGATCGACAGCGGTTTCAAGTTGGACCATCCGGATTTGGCGGGGCAGTTCCTGCCCGGCAAGGACTTCAGCGGAAGTGCGGGTGGGGTGGGCAGCTTCGCGGAGGGGCACGGCACGCAGATGGCCGCTCTCATCGCAGGTACCGGTAAGGGTGATGGGGGCAAGGGGGCGTACGGTCTCGCCCCTGGGGCGAAGATCCTCCCGTTGAAGATCGCCAATGGTTCCGAGAAGCCGATGGTCGCCACGGAGTTCCTCGGCCAGATCGGGCAGGCGATCGACTACGCGGTGGATCAGGGAGCTCGGGTGATCAACGTCTCCCAGGGAATCGCGGCGTTCAGGGCGTCCGACTCCGACGTGGCGAAGCTGAACGCGTCCCTCGGCCGGGCCAGGGCCAAGGGCTCACTCGTGGTGTCCAGCGTGGGAAACTCGGCTCAGTCGGGGAACCAGATCGAGTATCCCGGGGCGCTCCCGAACGTGGTCGGTGTGGGAGCCGCCGACCGGAACGGCACGGTGACGGCGGAGTCGCAGCGCGGGCCGCAGGTCATGCTCGTCGCGCCCGGTATGGACATGATCGAGTCGTGCACCGGTGCGACGGGCTACTGCAAGAGCCACGGCACGTCGGACTCGGCGGCGTTGGTTTCGGCCTCGGCGGCTCTGGTGTGGGCGGTGCACCCGGACTGGAGCGCGAACCAGGTTCTGCGGGTGCTCATCAACACGGCGGGGAAGCCCACGGACGGGTCGGTGCGGACGGATGATGCCGGGTACGGCGCGGTGCGGCCGCGGGTCGCCCTGACGGATCCCGGTGACCCAGGCCCGGCCGACGTGAACCCGGTCCCGGTGGTGGAGGCCTCGCCTGCGGCGAGTTCCTCGGCGCCCTCGGCTTCGCCGTCGGCCTCGCCGTCCGGCCCGGGCGCGAGCCCGAGCGGGACGATCGCGGGGACGCCGGCCCCGGTGCCGGCTCCGGTGGCGGAGGGGGAGCCGTCCGGCTCGGGGAACGGGCTGCTCATCGGGGTGGCCGTGGGTGTGGGGCTGCTGGTGGTGGCCGGGGTGGGTGGGGTGGTGTGGAGGCGTAGGGGGGCGTAGGGAGTGGGGCGGCGCGCGGGTGTCACTCGGGTGGGTGCTGTCGGGGGTGGGGTGGGGTCGCCAGGGTTGGGGGCATGGGTGCGACGGGGCAGATGCGGCGGGCCGCTGCGGCGGCGCTGATCGGTACGGCGATCGAGTTCTACGACTTCTTCATCTACGGGACGGCGGCGGCGCTGGTCTTCGGGGACGTGTTCTTTCCCGAACTGGGCACGGTGGGAGCGCTGTTGGCGGCGTTCTCGGTGTACGCTGTGGCGTTCCTGGCGCGGCCGCTGGGGGCGGTGGTGTTCGGGCACTTCGGGGACCGGCTGGGGCGGAAGACGACGCTGGTGGTGTCGCTGCTGCTGATGGGGCTGTCGACGGCGGCGGTGGGGGTGCTGCCGGGATTCGCGGCGTGGGGGTGGTGGGCGCCGGTGGTGCTGGTGGTGCTGCGGGTGTGCCAGGGGGTGGGGCTGGGCGGGGAGTGGGGCGGTGCGGCGCTGCTGGTGGCGGAGAACGCGCCGGCGGGGCGGCGGGGGCGGTACGGGGCGTATCTGCAGCTGGGGCCGACGACCGGGTTCGTGCTGGCCAACGGGGTGTTCCTGGCGCTGCAACTCGGGCTGGACGAGGGGGCGTTCCGGTCCTGGGGCTGGCGGGTGCCGTTCCTGGCGTCGCTGGCGCTGGTGGCGGTGGGGCTGTTCGTGCGGCTGCGGCTGGAGGAGACGCCGCTGTTCCGGGGCGAGGAGCGGACCGGGGCCGAGCGGGCACCGGTGGTGGAGGTGCTGCGCGGGCACTGGCGGACGGTGCTGGTGGGCTGCGGGGCGATCACGGTGGGGTACGCGCTGTTCTACCTGACCACCACCTACGCCCTGGCGTACGCGACGACCGGGCTGGGCGTGCCGAGCACGGTGGTGCTGTCGATGCTGCTGGCCGGTGCGGCGGGCAAGGCGGTGACGGTGTGGCTGAGCGCGCGGCGCAGCGACGGGTGGGGCCGGCGGCGGACGCTGCAGGGGGCGACGGGGCTGGCGGTGGTGTGGGGGCTGGTGCTGTTCCCGCTGCTGGAGACGGAGCGGCGGGGGCTGATGTTCCTGGCGCTGGCCGGCGCGATGGTGGTGCTGGGGTGCCTGCTGGGGCCGCTGGCGGCGTTCCTGCCGGAGCTGTTCCCGACCCGGGTGCGGTACACGGGGGCGGCGCTGACGTACAACCTGGGCGGGGTGGTGGGCGGGGCGACCACGCCGCTGATCGCGACCAGGCTGACCGAGGCGTACGGGACGGCGGAGCCGGTCGGCTGGTACCTGGCGGTGTGGGGCGTGGTGGCGCTGTTCTGTCTGCGCCTGCTGCCGGAGACCAGCGGAACGGACCTCGCGGGGGCGGGCGCGGGCGCCGCTGTGTCGCGCGGCCGGACCGCCGGGACCGATTTCCCAATCGGCCCCCCGGCCGTGTAAGGTCTTCCTTGTTCGAGCGAACGGGCGGAGCGGAAACGCGAAGCAGGGGAGCGAGAACAGGGAACAGGCCCCTATAGCTCAGTCGGTAGAGCGTCTCCATGGTAAGGAGAAGGTCTGCGGTTCGATTCCGCATGGGGGCTCGGTCAGGACCCCCGCCTTCGGGCGGGGGTCCTTTTCGTTGTGCCCGCACGGTCGGGTGGTGAGACGGTCCGATGAGACGGTCTGGCAGGTCGGGTACGGAATGCGCTGTGATGGTGCGTCATCGGCCGCCTTCCCCAGCCGGGCGGGGCTGCGGGCGGGACGCCGACCTGGAGGGTCTCATGGGTGTTCGCCTCGTCGTGGTCGACGACCACCGGCTGCTGGCCGAGGCGTTGGCCACCGCGCTCCAACTGCGTGGTCACCGGGTGCTCGCGGTGGGGTCGCCGGCCTCGTCGGCGGCCGATCTGGTGGCGGGCCGGCGGCCGGAGGTGTGTCTGCTGGGGGTGGCCGCGCCGGGGGAGCCGGGGGCCTTCGACGGCCTGCGGCGGATCCGCCGGGAGCGGCCCGAGGTGGCCGTCATCGTGCTCGGGCCGGTCGGTGAACTGCGGGGCGTGGCAGGGGCGTTCGCCTCGGGTGCGGCCGGGTACGTACCGAGCGACGAGCGGATCGAGGTGGTCGAGCGGGCGATCGCGCGGGCCCGGGCGGGGGAGGCGGCGGTCGCGGTGGAGGTGCTGCGGGGCGCGTTCGACCAGCTGCTGAGGCCGGCGGCGGAGCCGGACGACGAGGCGCTGCGGCTGCTGCGGCTGCTGACCCGGCGGGAGGTCCAGGTGCTGGCGCGGATCGCCGACGGCGAGGACACCGCGGCGATCGCGGCGGGGATGCGGATCGCGGCGAGCACCGCCCGCACGCACGTCCAGCGGGTGCTGATGAAGCTCGGCGCGCGGACCCGGCTGGAGGCTGCGGCGGTGGCGGCGCGCACCGGCCTGCTGGAGCGGATGGCGCGCGGCTGACGGGTGGGCGGCGGTCGGGCGAAGGGCGGGCGACCGGCGGCGGACCGGCCGGTGGACGCCGCCGGAGCGGGCCGCGGGCGGGCCGGGAACGGGGCGCGGACGGCCCCCGGGGTGGTTCGAAGCACCCCCGGAGGCCAGGGAGAATAGGCCGCAGTCGTACGTACGTCCCCGATGGTCCGCCGAGGGCGGCCCATCGCCCGCTGGAGGTCGCATCATGAGTAAGTACCTGGTCACGGGTGGCGCCGGCTATGTCGGCAGTGTGGTCGCCGCCCACCTGCTGGAGGCGGGGCACCAGGTGACCGTCCTGGACGACCTCTCGACCGGTTTCCGCGAGGGCGTGCCGGCCGGTGCCGAGTTCGTCGAGGGCCGGATCCAGGAGGCCGGCAAGGTGCTGGACGGCTCCTTCGACGGTGTGCTGCACTTCGCCGCCTCCTCGCAGGTCGGCGAGTCCGTCGCGGACCCGGAGAAGTACTGGCGCAACAACGTGGCCGGCTCGCTGGAGCTGATCAGCGCGATGCGCGCGGCGGGCGTGCGCAAGCTGGTGTTCTCCTCGACCGCCGCCACCTACGGCGAGCCGGAGTCGGTGCCGATCGCCGAGACGGCCCGCACCGCGCCGACCAACACCTACGGTGCCACCAAGCTGGCCGTCGACCACCTGATCACCAGCGAGGCCGTCGCCCACGGCCTGGCCGCGGTCTCGCTGCGCTACTTCAACGTGGCCGGCGCGTACGGGGTGTACGGCGAGCGGCACGACCCCGAGTCGCACCTGATTCCGCTGGTGTTCCAGGCGGCGCTGGGCCAGCGCGAGCACATCGCGGTGTACGGCGACGACTACCCGACCCCGGACGGCACCTGCATCCGCGACTACATCCACGTCGCGGACCTGGCCGACGCGCACCTGCTGGCGCTGGCCGCCGCCGAGCCGGGCGAGCACCTGATCTGCAACCTGGGCAACGGCAGCGGCTTCTCGGTCCGCGAGGTGATCGAGTCGGTCAAGCGCGTGACCGGCCGGGAGATCCCGGTGGTGGTCTCCGGCCGCCGCGCCGGCGACCCGGCCGTGCTGGTGGCCTCCGCCGAGCGCGCCCACCAGGCGCTGGGCTGGACCCCGCGCCGTCCGAACCTGGACGACATCGTCGCCGACGCCTGGAAGTTCACGCTGGAGAAGAACGGCCTGTAGGCCCGCCGGTCCGGTACCCGCCGAGCGCCGCCCCGTCCCGACGGGGCGGCGCTCGCTGTTCCTCCGGCCACCCCCGGTGCGGTCAGGAGGCACCAAGTCACGCCAATTTCGCACCTCCTGACGAAACTTCACCAAACCCCCACCGAGCCCGGGCCCACCCCGTACGCTGATTCCGGTACCGGTGGGGGCCGGCACCTCGGCGCCTCCGGGCATCCGGGAGGCGATCGGCGCAGGAGCGCCCGGACGGCGGTGGCGGGACGTGGGGCGCCGTCCCGGACGCGGGCCGGAGCTGAGCAGGGGGGAAGTGACGATGGGGCGGATCCGCGTCCTGGTGGTCGACGACCACCGGATCTTCGCCGAGGCACTGGCCGCGGCGCTCGCCGCCGAGCCCGACGTCGAGGTCGGTGCGGCGGGCAGCGCGGCCGCCGCGGAGCGCGCGCTGGAGCGCGCGGCCACCGAGGGACGGGCGTTCGACGTCGTGCTGGTGGACGCCGACCTCGGCGGGGCCGAGGGCGGATCCGCGATCGCGCGCAAGCCCCGCCAGCCGGGTGCCGACCCGCCCGACGCGCTGCGCCGCCGTCCGTCTCCGACCGTTCCCTCGCCCCGCCGCCCCCCGGCGCTCCCGGCCGCCGGCACCGCGGGTGCCCCCGGCGGCGCGGCCCGCCACCCGGCCGCCGCGCGCCCGGCCGAACCGCACTCCGTGACGGCGACCCCGTCCACCGCCCCGCCGCCCCCGGCGGCGCCCACCGCTCCGGTTCCCGACGGCATCACCCTGCTGGCCCGGATCCGCCGCCACCACCCCGGCCTGCGGGCGATCGTCCTGGCCACCGCCGACGACCCGCAGCGAGCCGCCCGCGCCCTGCACGCCGGCGCCACCGGCTGGGTGGCCAAGGAGAGTTCGCTGGCCCGCCTGCTGGCGGTGATCCGCGGCGTGCTGCGCGACGAGACCCATCTGCCGCCCGCGCTGCTCACCGGCGTGATCCGCGAACTCACCACGGCCCGCCGGGACCGCACCGAGAGCGAGCGCCTGGTCGACACGCTCACCCCGCGGGAGAAGCAGATCCTGCGCTGCATGGTCGCGGGCCTCGGCCGGCAGGCCGTCGCCGAGCGGCTCTACCTCTCCCCGCACACCGTCCGCACGCACATGCAGAACGTCCTCGGCAAGCTCGGGGTGCACTCCACCCTGGCCGCCGTCGCGGTGGCCCGCCGGGCGGGCGTCAGCCCGTCCGAACTCGCGGCTCCCCCCGCACCGCCGTCCGTCGCCACGACCACCTCTCCCGGCGCCGGCTGATCCGCCCGTCCGTCACACCCAGGTACCGGCCCGGGTCCTCTCCCGGCGCCGACTCAGGTCCGTCAGGTCAGGGAACTCCGGAGGACAGATGTCGCCGCACAGCACTCCCGCACGCCCGCACACGGCCCCGCAGGGCGCGAACGAGGGCGCGAAGGACACCGCGAGCGCCCCGGGCGCCGGCGCCCGCCCGGACACACCGTCCGGTCCGTCCGATCCCGCCTCCGGCAGCCCCGCCGCACCGCCGACGGGGCTGCGCACCCTGGTGGTCGGTGCCGGGGCGGCCGGCACCGCGCTGGTGCGGGACCTCGGCCGGACCCCGGAGTTCGGCCTCGCCCCGATCGGCCTGCTCGACGACGACCCGGCCAAGGCCGGTCAGGCGGTGGACGCCGTCCCCGTCCTCGGCACGCTGGCCGACCTGACCGCGCTGGCCGTCCAGCACCGTGCCCAGGTCGTCGCGCTGGCCATCCCCGGGCTCGCCCCGCAGCGCGTCCGCGCGCTGGCCACCGCCGCCGCCGCGGCCGGCGCCGCCGTCCGCTACCTGCCGTCCTTCCTCGCCGCGCTGCGCCGCGAGGTGGTCGGCTCCGACATGCGCAGCCTGGACGTCAACCGGCTGATCGGCCGGCACGAGGTGCACGTGGTCTCCGCCGACGTCCGGGACGTGATCGAGGGCCGGCGGGTGCTGGTGACCGGTGCCGGCGGCTCGATCGGCAGCGAACTCTGCCGCCAGGTGCACGCGTTCGGCCCCAGCGCGCTCTACATGCTCGACCACGACGAGTCCAACCTGCACCGGCTGCAGCTGGAGATCTGGGGCGAGGCGCTGCTCACCGACGAGTCGCTGGTGATCGCCGACATCCGGGACCGGCCGCGGATCCAGCAGATCTTCCGCGACCTCAAGCCCGAGGTGGTCTTCCACGCCGCCGCCCACAAGCACCTGCCGCTGCTGGAGCGCCACCCCAGCGAGGCGGTGAAGTCCAACGTGCTGGGCACCGACCACCTGGTGGAGGCGGCGCTGGCCACTGGCGTCGAGCGGTTCGTGCTGATCTCCACCGACAAGGCGGCCGACCCGACCTCGGTGCTCGGCGCGAGCAAGCGGCTGGCCGAGCTGATCGTCCAGGCGAACGCCCGGGACGCCCGCAACCTGGGCACCGGGGTGTTCTCCGCGGTGCGGTTCGGCAACGTGCTGGGCTCACGCGGCTCGCTGCTCTCGGTGCTGGCCGAGCAGCTGCGCAGCGGCGGCCCGGTGACGGTCACCCACCCCGACGTCACGCGGTTCTTCATGACCATCGAGGAGGCCGTCGGCCTGGTGCTGGAGTCCGGCCGGATGGCGCGCGGCGGCGAGGTGTTCGTGCTGGACATGGGCGAGCCGGTGCGGATCGTCGACCTGGTGCACAACTTCGCCGAGCAGGTGCAGCTGGCCAGGGACGAGGTGGAGATCCGCTACACCGGGCTGCGGGCCGGGGAGAAGCTCAACGAGGCGCTGTTCTCGGAGGGCGAGGAGCGGCTGGCGACCGAGCACGCGCGGATCTACGCCACCGTCGCGGACACCGCGGCCGGGCCGGAGGACCTGGCCGGCGGGCTGACCGGGCTGTACCGGGCGGCGGCGGTGAACAGCGACGACGAGGTGCGCCGCCGGCTGGCCGAGCTGCTGCCGGGCTACCGGACGCCGGAGCCGGCCCCCGCCCCGGTGCCCGCGCTGAGCACGCCGTACCCGGACGGCTTCTGAGCACGCCGTACCCGGACGGCCTCCGGGGCGGCCGGCGCGCTCACGGGATGTTGTCGAAGGGCGCGACCAACTGCCGCAGCAGGCCGGCGAGCTCGCCCTGCTGGGCGGAGGTCAGCTGGGCGAGCAGCTCGCGCTCGTGCGCGAGCAGCCCGGCGAGCGCCTGGTCGGCGCGGTCGCGCCCGTCGTCGGTGAGCCGGACGAGGACGCCGCGCCGGTCGTCCGGGTCGGGCAGCCGTTTGACCAGGCCCTTGCCGGTGAGCCGGTCGATCCGGTTGGTCATGGTGCCGGAGGTGACCAGGGTCTGGGTGAGCAGCTGGCCGGGGGAGAGCTGGTACGGGGAGCCGGCCCGCCGCAGGGCGGTCAGCACGTCGAACTCCCAGGGCTCGAGCCCGTGCTCGGCGAAGGCGGTCCGGCGGGCGCGGTCGAGGTGCCGGGCGAGCCGGCTGACCCGGCTGAGCACTTCGAGCGGTTCCACGTCGAGGTCGGGGCGCTCTCTGCGCCATGCTGCGACCAGCCGATCGACCTCGTCCTCCATGACGATCAGTGTATCGGGGGTTGTGTCGATGTGAAGTCTCTTGACATCGAGAAATCCATTCCCGAAGCTGACATGGATATCTTGATGTCGAGATACTTGTGAGGCCGATCATGACCGCGCCCGTCTGGGACCCCGAGCAGTACCTGCGCTTCGCCGACGAACGGACCCGTCCGCTGCGCGACCTGCTCGCCCGGGTCCCCGCCGTGCCCCGGGAGCCCGCCCCGACCGTCCTCGACATCGGCTGCGGGCCCGGCAACTCCACCGCCGTCCTGCGCGAGCGCTGGCCCGCCGCCCGGATCACCGGGATCGACAGCTCCGCCGAGATGCTCGCCACCGCCCGCACCGAGGGCGAGCCGACCGCCGACTACCTGCTCGCCGACGCCGCCGACTACGACCCGGCGGAGGCGGCCCCGGACGCCGTCGTCTCCAACGCGACCCTGCAGTGGATTCCGGGGCACATCGATCTGCTGCCGCGCTGGGCGCGGGCGCTGAGGCCGGGCGGGGTGATCGCCTTCCAGGTGCCCGGCAACTTCGGCTCGCCCAGCCACACGGTGCTCGCCGAACTGCGCCGGAGCCCCCGCTGGCGGGCCGCGCTCGGCGCGGAGGCCACCCGGTCCGGCGTCCACGAGCCCGGCGCGTACCTGGACGCGCTCGCGGGCGCGGGCTGCACCGCCGACGTCTGGGAGACCACCTACAGCACGCTGCTCACCGGCCCGGACCCGGTGCTGGAGTGGGTCAAGGGCACCGCCCTGCGGCCCGTCCTCACCCGGCTCGGCGACGGGGCCGAGCGGGCGGCCTTCCTCGCCGAGTACGGCGCGCTGCTGCGCGAGGCCTACCCGGCGGGGCCGCACGGCACCGTCTTCCCGTTCCGCCGGATCTTCGCCGTCGGCGTGAAGCGGCCGTAGGTCCTGGCGGGGCTCAGGCCTTGCGCTCGCCGACCAGCTTGGGGTGCCGCTCCATCCCCTCCAGGCCGTGCCAGGCCAGGTTCACCAGGTGGGCGGCCACCTCGGCCTTGTCCGGCTTGCGCACCTCCAGCCACCACTGGCCGGTCAGCGCGACCATGCCCACCAGCATCTGCGAGTACATCGGGGCGAGGCGCGCGTCGAAGCCCCGGGCCTTGAACTCCAGGCCCAGGATGTCCTCCACCTGGGTCGCGATGTCGCTGATCAGCGAGGCGAAGGTGCCCGTCGACTGGGCCACCGGGGAGTCCCGGACCAGGATCCGGAAGCCGTCCGTCGAGGTGTCGATGTAGTCCATCAGCGCGAACGCCGCCTGTTCCAGCAGCTCGCGCGAGTGCCCCCCGGTCAGCGCCCCCGTCACCATGTCGAGCAGCAGCTGCATCTCGCGGTCGACCACCACCGCGTACAGCCCCTCCTTGCCGCCGAAGTGCTCGTACACCACCGGCTTGGACACCCCGGCCCGCTCGGCGATCTCCTCCACCGAGGTGCCGTCGTAGCCGCGCTCGGCGAACACCGTGCGGCCGATCTCCAGCAGCTGCTCCCGGCGCTGCTTGCCGGTCATCCGCACCCGGCCGCCCCGCCGGCGCGGCGTCGGCGCAGCGCCGTCCGGCCCGGCCTCGGCACGCGGACGGGCCTGCGCCGGACCGGGCGCGGCGTCCGTCCGCGTGCTCTGGTGGCCGCCTGTGCTGTCTGCGCTGCTCCCGTTCACCCCTACATCATGCTGCAGGTGCGCCCTCATGCGGCGCGGCGGGCGGCGATCCGCTGCGCGTCCGGCCAGCGGACGTCCCGCACCCAGCCCGCCAGCTCGAACCAGCGGATCAGCCGGGCCGAGGAGTCGATCTGGCCGCGCAGGACGCCGTGCCGGGCCGAGGTGGGGTCGGCGTGGTGCAGGTTGTGCCAGGACTCGCCGCAGGAGAGCACGGCCAGCCACCAGACGTTGCCGGAGCGGTCCCGGGAGCGGAACGGCCGGCGGCCGACCGCGTGGCAGATCGAGTTGATCGACCAGGTGACGTGGTGCAGCAGCGCCACCCGGACCAGCGAGCCCCAGAAGAAGGCGGACAGCGCGCCCTGCCAGGAGAGCGTGACGAGCCCGCCGACCAGCGGCGGCAGCAGCATCGACAGGGCGGTCCAGAGCCAGAACAGCCGGGAGATCCGCCTTATGGCCGGGTCGCGGACGAGGTCCGGCGCGTACGTGAGCTGCGGAGTCTGCTCCTCGTCGAAGAGCCAGCCCATGTGGGCCCACCACAGGCCCTTGAGCAGGGCGGGGACGCTCTCGCCGTAGCGCCAGGGCGAGTGCGGGTCGCCGTCCTTGTCGCTGAACCGGTGGTGCTTGCGGTGGTCGGCCACCCAGCGCACCAGCGGCCCCTCGATCGCCAGCGATCCGGCCACCGCGAGGGCGAGCCGCAGCGGGCGGTTGGCCTTGAAGGCGCCGTGGGTGAAGTAGCGGTGGTAGCCGACGGTGATCCCGTGGCAGCTGAGGAAGTACATGACGGTGGCGATCGCGACGTCGGTCCAGCCGAGCCCCCAGCCCCAGGCCACCGGGACGGCGGCGAGCAGGGCGGCGAAGGGCACGGCGATGAACAGCGCGAGCGCGATCTGCTCGGCGGCGCCCTGCCGCTCCCCGCCGCGGGTGGCGGAGAGCAGCCGCGGCTCGGTCCCGGTGTCCGGGGGAGCGGTGGGGGCGGCCGGGTCGGCGTCGGTCGGGTCGGGGGCGTCGGGTCCGGGGGCGGAGGGGTCGAGGGGGTGCGCGGAGTCGGCGTGCGCCTCGCCGGCCTGGATGGTCATGGGCGTCCCTTTGAGGGGGAGAGGACGGAGGCTACGTTTCCGTAACCTACGGAATCGTAGGTTGCGCTCCGCCGCCGAGGGAATACGCCGCCGGGCGGCGCTTGAGTGAATTCACCCGACTGGATGGATGACATCCGGATCGCGGCGGGGGCCCCGCTGGGCCGGGGCGAGGAGGTAGATGTGACGGCCCATACCCCGTAGTCTTGGCGAGGCGCGTTCCCGGGGACGGGAGCGGACGCGCCGGTCCCGGATCGTCTAAGGGCAGGACAGCTGGTTTTGGTCCAGCTTATGGGGGTTCGAATCCTCCTCCGGGAGCCATCTGCGGGCCGGTCGGCCCGGGCCGGTGCGCGGCGGCCGGGCGACGGTTGCCGGGCCCGCGGGAGCCGACATGCTCCGCGCACTATCCTCGAAGCGGCCAGGGCGCCGACGTGCGGGTCCCGTTGCTGGCCGCTCTGCCCTCCCCGTGTAACCGAATGAGGAGCCTCCCCCCGTGAGTGCCAATTCGCCTGCCGCCGTTGTCGTGCTCGCCGCCGGTGGCGGGACCAGGATGAAGTCGAACAGCCTTCCGAAGGTGCTGCACGAGGTGTGCGGGCGGTCGCTGGTCGGCCACGCGGTGGCGGCGGCCGAGGAGTTGACGCCGGACCAGCTGGTCGTGGTGATCGGCCACATGCGGGAGAAGGTGGCCGAGCACCTGGCGGCGCTTCACCCGGGCGCCCGCGCGGTGGTCCAGGAGGAGCAGAACGGCACCGGACACGCGGTGCGCACCGCGCTGGAGGCGCTGGCGGCCGACGGGATCGACCTGGACGGCACGGTGATCGTCACCACCGGCGACGCGCCGCTGCTGACCGGGGGGACGCTGAGCGCGCTGGCCGGCGCGCACGCCGAGCAGGGCAACGGCGTCACCGTGCTGACCGCGGTGGTCCCGGATCCGTTCGGCTACGGGCGGATCCTGCGCGACGAGGCGGACGGCGCGGTCGCCGCGATCGTCGAGGAGAAGGACGCCTCGGACGTCCAGCGGGCGATCGCCGAGATCAACTCCGGGGTCTTCGCCTTCGACGCCAAGCTGCTGGTCGGCGCGCTCGCCGAGGTCACCACGGACAACGCGCAGGGCGAGGAGTACCTGACCGACACCCTGGAGATCCTGCGCCGGGCCGGACACCGGGTGGGCGCCGTGGTCGCCGCCGACTACCGGGACATCCTCGGCATCAACGACCGGGTGCAGCTCGCGCACGCCCGCCGGCTGCTGAACGACCGGCTGCTGGAGCGGGCGATGCGGGCCGGCGTGACCGTGGTGGACCCGGCGACCACCTGGTTCGACGTCCAGGTCTCCTACGAGCCGGACGCGGTGGTGCTGCCCAACACCCAGCTGCAGGGCGCCACCCACCTGGGCGAGGGCTGCGAGGTGGGCCCGAACTCGACGGTCAAGGACACCCGGATCGGCGCCGGGGCGCGTGTGAGCAACACCACGGCGGACGGCGCCGAGGTCGGCGAGCTCGCCACCGCCGGCCCGTACGCGTACCTGCGGCCGGGCACCCGGCTGGCCCGCAAGGCCAAGGTCGGCACCTACGTCGAGGTGAAGAACTCGGAGCTGGGCGAGGGCGCCAAGGTGCCGCACCTCTCCTACATCGGCGACGCCACGATCGGCGAGGGCAGCAACGTCGGCGCCGCCTCGGTGACCGTGAACTACGACGGCGTCAACAAGCACCGCACCGTGATCGGTGCGCACTGCCGTACCGGATCCGACAACATGTTCATCGCGCCGGTGACCGTCGGTGACGGCGCTTACACCGCGGCCGGTTCGGTGATCACCAGCGACGTGCCGGCCGGTTCGCTCGGGGTCGGCCGCGCCCAGCAGCGGAACATCGCCGGCTGGGTCCAGCGCAAGCGCCCGGGGAGCTCGTCGGCGCAGGCCGCGCAGGCCGCGACGGAGCGCGACGCGTCGGCCGACCCGAACGCCTGAGCGGGCGGGCGGAGGCCCGGTGGTCGGTCCCGGGGCGGACGGTTCGCGCGCGGGCGCGTAACCTTGGGGTCATACGTGCGCCATTGGGCCTACCGCCCGTGTCCAGGCGTACCGACAATTCCCCCCGACCCCTCTCGCCGGCTGGCGGACGCCTGCCCGCGGTGCGGTCGGGATCGGCGTCAGCAACGCGAGGAGACGGTGGCAGTGAGCGGGATCACGACGTCGGGCGAGAAGAAGCTGAAGCTCTTCTCCGGCCGTGCCCACCCCGAGCTGGCGAGGGAGGTGGCCGAGGCACTGGGGACCGAGCTGGTTCCGACCAAGGCCCTCGACTTCGCCAACGGTGAGATCTACGTCCGTTTCCTGGAGTCGGCCCGAGGTGCCGACTGCTTCGTGATGCAGAGCCACACGGCTCCCATCAACCAGTGGATCATGGAGCAGTTGATCATGATCGATGCTCTGAAGCGGGCCTCCGCCCGGAGCATCACCGCGATCCTGCCGTTCTACGGCTACGCGCGCCAGGACAAGAAGCACCTGGGCCGCGAGCCCATCTCCGCCCGGCTGGTCGCCGACCTGCTGCGCCAGGCCGGCGCCGACCGGCTGATGGCCGTGGACCTGCACACCGCGCAGATCCAGGGCTTCTTCGACGGCCCGGTCGACCACCTGTTCGCGCTGCCGCTGCTGGCCGACTACGTGGGCGAGCGGGTCGACCGCGACAAGCTCACCGTGGTCTCCCCGGACGCCGGCCGGGTCAAGGTGGCCGACCAGTGGTGCGACCGGCTGGACGCGCCGCTGGCGATCATCCACAAGCGCCGCGACATGACCCAGGCCAACACCATCCTGTCGGCCGACGTCGTCGGTGACGTCAAGGACCGGGTCTGCGTCCTGGTCGACGACATGATCGACACCGCCGGCACGATCTGCGCCGCCGCCGACGCGCTGTTCGACAACGGCGCCGCCGACGTCCTGGTGGCCGCCACCCACGGCGTGCTCTCCGGCCCGGCCGCGGACCGCCTGAAGAACTCCCGGGTCAGCGAGTTCGTGTTCACCAACACCCTGCCGACCCCGGCCTCGCTCCAGCTGGACAAGATCACCACGCTGTCGATCGCCCCGTCCATCGCCGCCGCGATCCGCGAGGTGTTCGAGGAGGGGTCGGTCACCAGCCTCTTCGAGGGCGTGCACTGACCAAGCCCCGTGCGCGCGGCCCCGGTTCCGTCGGACCGGGGCCGCCGCCGATTTCGCGAGAGGCCACCGCTCCGGTTAGACTCGTGAAACTGCTCGGCGAGGGATGCCGTGTGCCCGTTGCTCGGGTGCCCGCTCCGTGATCGACGCGCTGCCGGCTCCGGGCCCCCGGGCTCCGGCAGAGGTCGTTGCCCGCCGAGTGACCCCCGAACGTTATGAGGGTGTGGTCCCGGCGGTTTTTCGCGTTGCCTGCACCCCCGCGCCAGCTTTCACGAGGAGTGCAGTCGTGTCCGAGATCCGCCTTGCCGCCGAGACCCGTACCGAGTTCGGCAAGGGTGCCGCCCGTCGCGCCCGCCGCGCCGGCTTCGTCCCCGGTGTCGTCTACGGCCACGGCCACGCGCCGGTTCACCTGAACCTGCCCGGCCACGACCTGATGATGGCCCTGAAGACCCCGAACGCCCTGCTGGTCGTGCCGATCGAGGGCAAGGACGAGTACGTGCTGCCGAAGGCCGTCCAGCGCGAGGCCATCAAGCGCACCATCGAGCACGTCGACCTGCTGCTGGTCAAGCGCGGCGAGAAGGTCACCGTCGAGATTCCGGTCCACACCGAGGGCGAGCTGGCCCCGGGCGGCAACCTGCTGGAGCACGTCCTGCAGGCCCTGCCGATCGAGGCCGAGGCCACCCACCTGCCCGAGGCCGTCACCGTCTCGGTCGAGGGCCTGGAGGCCGGCGCCTCGATCCACGCCAAGGACATCGTCCTGCCGAACGGCGTCTCGCTGGCCGTCGAGGCCGACGCCGTCGTGCTGCAGGTCATCGCCGCCCAGGCCGCCCCGGCCGAGGAGGAGGCCGCCGAGGCCGAGGCCGGCGCCGAGGCCTGAGCCTCTCGCACAGTCTGAGACCGCTGCCCCGGTCGCTCCCGCTGGAGCGGCCGGGGCAGCGGCGTGTCCGGGATGATGGCGGTGAACATGACCACGAGGAGCGGTGGGATGAACGACGAATCGTACGAGGGGCCCTGGCTGGTGGTGGGCCTGGGCAACCCCGGGGAGCAGTACGCCCGGAACCGGCACAACATCGGGTTCATGGTGGTGGACCTCCTGGCCCGGCGGATGGGCGCGAAGTTCAAGGCGCACAAGAGCCGGGCCCAGGTCGCCGAGGGCCGGCTGGCGGGCCGGCGCGTGGTGCTGGCCAAGCCGATGTCGTTCATGAACCTCTCCGGCGGACCGGTCACCGCGCTGCGCGACTTCTACAAGGTGCCGGTCCCCGCGCTGGTGGCCGTCCACGACGAGCTGGACATCGACTACGCGGCGCTGCGGCTGAAGCTGGGCGGCGGGGACAACGGGCACAACGGGCTGAAGTCCGTCACCAAGTCGCTCGGCCCGGACTACCACCGGGTGCGGTGCGGGATCGGCCGCCCGCCGGGCCGGATGGAGGTCGCGGACTTCGTGCTGAAGGACTTCTCCGCCACCGAGCGCAAGGACCTGGAGTGGTTCGTGGACCGCTCGGCGGACGCGGTGGAGGCGCTGCTCTCCGAGGGCCTGGAGCGGGCCCAGTCCTCGTACAACACCTGAGGCGCCGTCATGGATCCGCCCTCGAAAAGAAGGGCGGTCGTCCGGCCGGGCAACAGTCGTACAACTCTTGGGTGGCCAAACCTGAATACCTGTGAGAAGTCTGTGCGGATCGGATAGCGTCGGGGGCAGTACGCGAACGGGTTGGGGAGTTCTCGATGCGGAGTTTGCGGCCGGTCCGGCGTCTTCGGCGGATCCGGGTGGTTCGGCTGGGGCGGCTCGGACGGCGGGTGGGCACGGCGGGTGCGCTGGGCACCGCGGGCGCGCTCGGCGCTGCCGGGATGCTGCTGGGCACGGCCGGCCCGGTGCACGCGGACTCGATGGCGGAGCCCGATCCGGGTGTGGTGTCCCCGGAGCCCGTCTCGGCGCAGCTCGGCCCGGTGCTCGGCAGCTCGGTCGGCGGTGACGCGGGCCTGCTGGCCGTCGGCGGCGGGCTGGTCGTGGCGGCCGGCGGCGCGGCCCTGTGGGTCAAGCGCCACCGCGCGGGCGACGCGGGGGAGTGAACGAGGACGTGAGCCGCGGGGGCCGGGGACCGAGCTGATCGGACCCGGCCCCCGCGGCATTTCCCCGCCGGGCGTGTCACCCGTTTCCGCGCTCCCGTGCGTCTGGTCGGTATGAAGCGCGAATCGATGCGGTCGGGGGGCCCGGCCGAGGGCACCCGGCAGGAGGACCCGTTCGACGAGTTCGTCTCGGCGCGGTACCAGGCCCTGCTCCGCGGCGCGTTCCTGATCACGGGGGACGTCCACGACGCCCGGGACCTGCTGCACGACGCCCTGTCCCGGGTGTACGTGCGGCGCGGGGCGATCCGTGAACCGGGCGCGGTCGAGGCGTACGTCCGCCGGGCCATGGTGCGCACCCACGTGTCGAGGTGGCGGCGGACCCGCCGCGAGGTGCTGACGCCGCTGCTGCCGGACTCCCCGGCGGCCGCGGTGGACACCCGGGACGAGGAACTGGAGAGAGCGCTGCGGGCGCTGCCGCCCCGTCAGCGGACGGCGGTGGTGCTCCGGTACTACGCGGACCTGTCGGTGGCGCAGGTGGCCGAGGAGCTCGGCTGCTCGGCGGCGACGGCCAAGACCCACCTGGCCCGCGCGATGAGGACGCTTCGGCAGGAGCTTGCACCAGTGAAGGAGATGGTGGGTCATGACGGCTGAGGAGAGAGGCACCGGATCGGGGGGAGACGGTGCGGACGCGTTCGAGCGGGAGCTGGTGGTCAGGCTCGGCGCACGGGCGGAGGCGGTCGGCGGCAGCCCGCCGCTGGCCCTGCTGCGGGAGGCCGGACGGCGCCGGACCCGGCAGCGGTTCGCGGCGCAGTCGGTCGCGGGGGTCGCCGTGCTGGCGCTGGGCCTCGGGGTGGTGACGCAGCTCGGCGGGGGCGGTGGGGCCGGGGCGGTGGGCCCTGCGGGGCTGAGCCCGACCGGGGTGCGTTCGTCGGACCTCGGCGGCGTGCCGGTGCCGTCGGCGGGCACCGGGCGGCCGTTCTCCGGGCCGCCGCTGGGCTCGCCCTCGTCCTCGGGGCCGGACCACCTGGGGCCGCTGTCGGGCTGTGCGCAGGGGCCGGCCTCGCTGCGGCTGGTGCGCTGGACGGAGATGAACACCCCGACGCCGTCGGACTGGACGCCGCCACCGGCGCGCTCGCCCATCACGTCGCCGGAGCCCTCGTCGAGCACCAGCGGCGGGCAGGTCAACCGCCACGTGGTCGAGGTGCAGTGGGACGTCCGGCAGTTCGTCGCGGCGTCGTACCCGGACCAGTACTTCGGGACCTGCATCGACCTGCTGACCGCCGAGCTGTGGGTGCTGCGGGTGCCGGGGAGCGACCTCGACCAGAAGGTGCTGGAGGCGGTCCCGCACTTCGGGGTGACGATCCACTTCACGGACGTGGCGTCCTCGCGCAGGCACTTCGTGGAGCTGGCGGCCCGGATCAAGGAGACCGACCGGGACTTCTGGGCGGCCAGGGGGGTGACCGTCCAGGAGGTCAGGGTGTCCGAGGACGGGACCGGGGTGTCCGTGTCCACCGACCAGGCCGACGCCGCCCGGGCCGACATGCTGGCCCGCTACGGCGCGGAGGTCATCGAGGTACGACCGGTCCACTGACCGGTACGGGGGAGGGCCCCGCGGCGTGCAGACGCCGCGGGGCCCTGTGACGTCCCGGGGTGCCGGTCAGCCGGTGTTGCGCAGGCCGGCGGCGATGCCGTTGACGGTCAGCAGCAGCGCGCGGGCCCGCAGCGGGTCCTCGTGGCGGCCGGTGGCGGCCTCCTCGCGCTGCCGGCGCAGCAGCGCGACCTGCAGGTAGGAGATCGGGTCGAGGTAGGCGTCGCGGACCGCGAAGGTCTGCTTGAGCACCGGGTTGTGCTCCAGCAGCTCGTTCTCCCCGGTGAGGCGGAGCACCTCGCGCAGGGTCAGGTCGTGCTCGGCCTGGATCTGCTCGAAGACGTGGTGCAGCTCGGCGGGGACCAGCTGCTCGACGTAGTGGCGGGCGATCCGCAGGTCGGTCTTGGCCAGCGTCATGGCGACGTTGGACAGGAAGTTGCGGAAGAAGTGCCACTGGCCGTACATCTCGTCCAGCACGTCGCCCAGGCCCGCCTCGCGGGCGGCGGCCAGGCCGGCGCCGACGCCGTACCAGCCGGGGACGATCTGGCGGGACTGGGTCCAGCCGAACACCCACGGGATGGCCCGCAGGCCGTCCAGCCCGGCGCCGGAGTCGGGGCGGCGGGACGGGCGGGAGCCCAGGTGCAGCGAGGCGAGCTGGTCGACCGGGGTCGCGGCGAAGAAGTACTTCGGCAGGTCGTCCTGCTCGACCAGGGCCCGGTAGGCGGTGTGCGCGGCCTCGGAGACCCGGTCCATGGCGGCGTCCCAGCGGGCCAGCTCCTCGGGGGCCTGGCGCGGGGCGGTGTGCAGCGCGGAGGCGGCCAGCGTGGCGGAGAGGGTCAGTTCGAGGTTCTCCCGGGCCAGCGAGGGCAGCAGGTACTTGTCGGAGATGACCTCGCCCTGCTCGGTGACCTTGATCTCACCCTCCAGGGTGCCCCACGGCTGGGCCAGGATGGCCTCGTGCGAGGGGCCGCCGCCGCGGCCGACGGTGCCGCCGCGGCCGTGGAAGAGGCGCAGCCGGATGCCGTAGCGGTGGGCGACGTCGCGCAGCCGGCGCTGGGCGCGGTGGATCTCCCACTGGGAGGTGGTGATGCCGCCGAACTTCGAGGAGTCGGAGTAGCCGAGCATGACCTCCTGGATGTCGCCGCGCAGCGAGACGAGCAGCCGGTAGGAGGGGTCGGAGAGCATCTCGTCGAGGATCCGGTCGGCCTGCTGGAGCTCGTCGGTGGTCTCCAGCAGCGGCACGATGCCGATCTTGGCGATCCCGGCGTGCAGGTCGATCAGACCGGCCTCGCGGGCCAGCACGGTGGCGGCGAAGACGTCGTCGGCGCCCTGGCACATCGAGATGATGTAGGACTCGACGATCTCGTCGCCGAACCGCTCGAAGCCCTCGCGGATGGTGGTGAAGACACCGAGGGTCTTGGCGCCGGCGGCGTCCAGCGGGGCCGGGGTGGGGGCGAGCGGGCGGCGCGAGCGCAGCTCCTTGGCGAGCAGCCGCTGGCGGTACTCGCGGGGCATGTCGGCGTAGCGCCAGGCCTCCTCGCCGAGCCGGTCGAAGAGCTGGCCGAGCGCGTGGTGGTGGGCCTCGGCGTGCTCGCGCACGTCCATGGTGGCCAGCTGCAGGCCGAACGCCTCGATGGTGCGGATGGCGCGGGCGAGCCGGCCGTCGGCGATCAGCTCGCCGCGGTGGGCGCGCAGCGAGTCCTGGATCAGCCGCAGGTCGGCGACCAGCTCGCGGGTGCCGAGGTAGTCGCGGCCCTCGACGTGCGGGGTGCCGCCGGCCAGGCGCTCGCGGGTGTTCTCCAGCTTGAGCCGGATGCAGGTGGCCTTGAGGCGGTACGGCTCCTCGGCGTTCATCCGCTTGTAGCGCGGGCTCAGCTCGGGCAGCAGGTGGAGGTCGGTGTTGAGCGAGGCGAGCAGCTCGGTGGAGGCGCCGGCCAGCCGCTCCGAGGTGGAGAGGGTGCTGCGCAGGTCGTCGATGGCGGCGAGGGCGTCCTTGATGCCGTACTCGTGCTGGAGGTTGAGGACGTCCCAGGTGACCTGCGGGGTGACGTTGGGGTTGCCGTCGCGGTCGCCGCCGATCCAGGTGCCGAAGGTGAGCGGGCGCACGCCCTCGGGCAGCTCCAGGCCGACCCGGGCGAGCTCCTCGTGCAGCTCCTCCAGGACCTGCGGGACGGCGTCGCGGTAGAGCTCGTCGAGGTAGTAGACGGCGTTGCGGGCCTCGTCGGTGGGCTCCGGGCGGGCGATGCGCAGCTCGTCGGTCTGCCAGAGCAGGTCGATGACCTCGGCGAGCCGGCGGTCGGCCTGGCGGCGCGCGGAGGTGCGCCGCTCCGCGGCCCGGTCGGGGGTGGTGGCCGGGGGGCGGGCGGGAGTGCGGGCCGGGTCGGCCTGGGAGAGGCCGGCGGCGATCTCCTCGCGGTGGATCCGGTCGAGCAGCTCGCCGATCCGGCGGAGCTTGTTCAGGACGCTGCGGCGGGCGGCCTCGGTCGGGTGCGCGGTGAAGACCGGGCGCACGGCGAGGTGGGCCAGGGTGTCCTGGAGGTGCTTGGGGTCGGCGTCGGCCAGCTGGTCGGCGGTCTGGGCGAGCAGCGAGCCCTCGCGGGTGCGGCGGGTGGCGAACTCGCGGCCGCGGTGCACCTGCTCGGTGACGTTGGCGAGGTGGAAGTAGGTGGAGAAGGCGCGCACCAGCTTGGCGGCGGTCTCCAGGTCGATGTCGGAGAGCAGTTCGGCGGTGGCCTCGCCGTCGGTGCGGCTGAGCAGCCGGACCTGTTCGACCAGGCCGAGCAGCTGGGGGCCTTCCTGGCGGACCAGCGTCTCGCCGAGCAGGTCGCCGAGGCGACGGATGTCCGCGCGCAATGCGGCGTTGTCGGCGACCACGGGGGTCGGGTTGTCCGCCTGGCTGGGGACCGGAGCGGTCACGGCTGGCTCCCTCGGGGTGGTGGGGTGTTCGGCAACGGCTCATCGTCACAGGGCTGCCCCGCGTGTGGCGGGTGTGACGCGTGCGGACCGCGCTGTCCGACGCGACCAGCATAGGTGTCGGCCGGGGCGCTGTCCGCGAAGTGGCCGGATGGCGGACACGCATGCCCCGGGACCGTATGTGGTCTGGACCACTTGGAGGGCTCCGGCGGCCGGCCGCGACAGGTTCCCGGCGCGACCCGGTGGGGACGCCCCGGGGGCGCGCCGTAGTCTGTGGGGCATGAGCAAGTCGCCTGGGGAGCGCGCGCGGGACCGGACGTCGTTCTTGTGGTGGCCGCGACGGCGCAGCGCCCTCCTGGACGGCGGGCTCGCCGCCCTGGCGGCGCTGGAGTGCGCCGGCAGCTCGATCGCCTACATCGGCAGCCGGGTCCACCTCGGGGTGACGGGCCAGATCGTGGTCGGGGCGTTCGCCGCGCTGGCCGGCGCCACCCTGGTGGTGCGGCGGCGCTGGCCGGTCGTCCCGGTGGTGGTCGCCCTGCTCGCCATGCCGGCCGTGCCCAGCATGGTGCTGCTGCTGGTGGCGCTGTACACGCTGGCCGAGACCTGGGAGTGGCCCTCGCGCCGCCGGCGGGTGGTGGCGCTCTCCGCGCTCGCCTACGCCGAGACGGCCGGGGTGATCCTGATGTCGATGCTCAACCCCGTCGACGCGGCCGCCGACCAGACGCCGTTCTGGGGCCAGGTGGTGCTGTCGCTGCTGGTGGCGGCCGGCGCGACCGCGGTGCCGGTGGTGACCGGCCTGTACGTCGGCGCGCGGCGGCGGCTGATCGACTCGCTCAAGGACCGCGCGCACGGTCTGGAGACCGAGCTGGACCTGCTGGCCGAGCAGGCCCGGGAGCGCGCCCGCCGGGCCCGGCTGGAGGAGCGCACCCGGATCGCCCGGGAGATGCACGACGTGGTGGCGCACCGGGTCTCGCTGATGGTGGTGCACGCCGGGGCGCTGGAGCGGATCGTCGCCAAGGACCCGGAGAAGGCGGCGCAGAGCGCCAAGCTGATGGGCGAGGTCGGCCGGCAGGCGCTCAACGAGCTGCGGGAGATCCTCGGCGTGCTGCGGATGTCCGAGGAGAACGCGTCGGAGCCGGACTCGCTGGCCGGGCTGCCGCGGCTGGTCGACCAGTCCCGGGCGGCCGGGATGGCCGTCACCCTGACCGTCAGCGGCAGCCGGCAGGAGTTCACCGGTGAGGCCGAGCAGACCGCGTACCGGGTGGTGCAGGAGGGGCTGACCAACGCGCACAAGCACGCAGGCGGCGCCCAGGTGGCGGTGCTGCTCGCCTACGCGCCGAACGGGGTGCGGGTGAGCGTGGTGAACGCCTGCCCGGGCGGCGAGCGGGCCGCCGCCGCGCTGCCCAGCGGCGGCAACGGGCTGGTCGGGATGCGCGAGCGGGTGGTCGCGCTCGGCGGCACCTTCTCGGCGGGACCGGAGCGGGACGGCGGCTTCCGGGTGGAGGCGGTGCTGCCGTCCCGGCTGGCGGTCCGCCAGGACCGGCTGGTCTAGGCCCGCCTGCGGGCCCTCAGACGCTGTCCGCGGTGCGCAGCCGTTCCGGGGCGGTGCCCAGGACCAGCGCGGTGACCGCCTGGTCCACGCCGTGGCCGAGGAACCACTCGCCGGCGTGGTCCAGGCTGTAGACCCGGCCCTCCTCGTCGATCGCCAGCAGCGCCTGCCCGTACGCCTCCTCGCCCAGCGGGGCGATCCGGGTGTCCAGGGCGCGGCCCAGGTCGGCCAGCGTGCGCGGCTGGTGCAGGCCGCACAGCGGGTCGATCAGGAAGGGCGTGCGCGCCAGCTGCCGGCCGGGACCGGACAGGTCGAAGGCGAGGCCGCCGAACTCGGCCCAGGCCTCCACCGCCGCCGGGAACACCGCGTGCTGGACGCCGGCCGGGCTGCCGTGGCCGACCAGGGCGTCGGCCCACTCCTCGGCCTGCCGGATCTGCCAGCGTCCGGGGTGCCAGCCGGCCGCCTTGAGCTCGGCGGCGACGTCGGCCGGGAAGCGCGGGCGGGTCCGCGGCGCGGACCCGCCGAGCGTGGCCGGGGGAGGGGGCGGGGCGGGGGCGGGCGGATTCAGGACGGGCTCCGGTGGCTCGGGGACGGGGGACGGGCGGTGCGCCGGTCAGCCGGCGGCGGGGCCGACCGCGACGACCTGGACGACGAAGTGCTCCAGCAGCGGCGCGCAGGAGCGGCACGGCGGTGCGTGGGTGCCGTGCGCGGGATCGTGCTCCTCGCGGATCCGCAGGGTGGTCAGCCGGGCGCCCTTGAGCGCCTTGCGCGCCTCGTGCAGGCTCATCGGCTTGCGGGCGGCGCGCTTGGAACGGCGGCCGTCCACCTCGGTCAGGTAGCGGGAGAGCAGGACCGCCTCCGGGCAGCGGCCGGTGAAGCGCTCGCGGTGCTCCGGCGGCAGCGCGTCGAGGAAGTCGCCGACCAGCGGGTGCAGCACGGGGCGGCGGTCCGCCTTGTCGCCGGCCAGGGTGTGCACCTCGCCGCCCTTGAGCGAGAGCGCGGCGGCGACGGCGGGCAGCAGGCTGTCGCGGTGGTGGCGCAGCACCGGCGGTACGGCCGGTTCCCCGGTGGTCATGGCGTCGCCCTCCTCGTCGTCCCGCTCGTCGTCCGTCCGTCCGCCTCCCGCCCGGCCTCGCGCCCCGGGCCCGGTGGTGGCACGGCTGTCAGGGGCCAGCCTGTCAAACGACACTGACAACCGCACATCCGGGGTGCGGAGCGCGCAGCCGACCGGCGGGTCGGCACGCGACGTTGGCCGGATCCGCACGGCATCATCACGACTCGTCCCCGGGTTTCCCGAATCCACTCCCGGCCGGGAGCGGCGGCCGGTAGCGTTCCAGCAGCAAGCCAGGGGTCGGCCGGTCCGGTGGGGTTTCCGGGGGGAAGCGGCAACGCCCTTGTTTGCCATGGCCGTTGGGGCCGCCGGGGCCGGGGGGCCCTGACGCCTAGCAAGGGGGGTCTTGCGATGACGGAGACGGAAACCGCCAACGAGGCACCGGGCGAGCACGTACCCACACCGGGCACGCCACCGCAGCCCGCGCCGGCCCACCGGATCGGGATCGCGGTGGTCGGAGCCGGCTACTGGGGCCCGAACCTCGTCCGCAACGCGCAGCAGACACCGGCGCTGCGCCTGCACTGGCTCTGCGACCTGGACGAGGCGAAGTCCCGCCGGGTCCTCGGCGAGTACAGCACCGTCCGCGCCACCACCTCGTTCGAGGAGGTGCTGGCCGACGAACGGGTCGCCGCGGTCGCGGTGGCCACCCCGGCCGCCGCGCACTACCGGCTGGTCCGGGCCGCGCTGGAGGCCGGCAAGCACGTCCTGGTGGAGAAGCCGATCACCACCTCCGCCGCGGAGGCCGCCGAGCTGGTGGCGCTCGCCGAGCAGCGCGGTCTGGTGCTGATGTGCGACCACACCTTCTGCTACACCCCGGTGGTGCGCCGGATCCGCGAGCTCGTGCACGGCGGGGAGATCGGCGACGTCCAGTTCTTCGACTCGGTGCGGATCAACCTCGGGCTGGTCCAGCCGGACGTCGACGTGCTCTGGGACCTCGCCCCGCACGACCTGTCGATCCTGGACTTCGTCCTGCCGCCGGGCGTCGAACCCGTCGGCGTCTCCGCCCAGGGCGCCGACCCGATCGGCGCCGGGCGGGCCTGCGTCGCCTACCTGACCGTGCGGCTGAGCAACGGCGCGCTGGCGCACTGCCACGTCAACTGGCTCTCGCCGACCAAGGTCCGCACCACGCTGATCGGCGGCTCGCGGCGCACCCTGGTCTGGGACGACCTCAACCCGCAGGCCCGGCTCGCGGTGCACGACCGGGGCGTGGACCTCACCCCGCCCGACGAGCTGACCGACGCCATCCGCCACCGGGCGCTCATCTCCTACCGGGTCGGCTCGATGGTCGCGCCCGCCCTGGTCGAGCAGGAGGCGCTGCGCAACGTGATGGCCGAGTTCGCCGCCGCCATCACCGAGGGCCGTGCCCCGCTCACCGACGGCCGGGCCGGCCTGCGGGTGCTCCAGCTGCTGGAGGCGGCCTCGCTCAGCCTCGAACTCGGCGGTGCCACCGTCCCGGTGGGCATCGGCCTCGACTCCGCACTGTCCGAAGCTCAGGAAAGGGCCGCCACCCGGTGAACGCTGTACAGATCGAGGGCTCCCGCTGCCTGGTCACCGGAGGGGCCGGCACCATCGGCTCCACCGTGGTCGACCAGCTGATCGAGGCCGGCGCCCGCGAGGTGGTCGTGCTCGACAACTTCGTCCGCGGCCGGGCGGCCAACCTGGCGTACGCCGGGGAGATCGCCGCCCCCGGGCAGCTGCGCGTGGTGGAGGGCGACATCCGCGACCGCGCCCTGCTGCGCCGGCTGCTCGACCCGGGCACCGACCTGCTCTTCCACCTGGCCGCGATCCGGATCACCCAGTGCGCGAGCGAGCCGCGGCTGGCGCTGGAGGTCATGGTGGACGGCACCTTCGACGTGGTCGAGGCCGCCGCCGAGGTGGGCGTCGGCAAGGTGGTCGCCTCGTCCACCGCCTCGGTCTACGGCCTCGCCGAGGTCTTCCCGACGCCCGAGACCCACCACCCGTACAACAACGACACCCTGTACGGGGCGGCCAAGGTCTTCAACGAGGGCCTGCTGCGCTCCTTCCACGCCATGGCCGGCCTCGACTACGTCGCGCTGCGCTACTTCAACGTGTACGGGCCCCGGATGGACGTGCACGGCCGGTACACCGAGGTGTTCATCCGCTGGATGGAGCGAATAGCCGCCGGACAGCCGCCGCTGATCTTCGGCGACGGCGCCCAGACGATGGACTTCGTCTACACCGAGGACATCGCCCGGGCCAACCTGCTGGCCGCCGCGGCGCCCGTCACCGACCGGGTCTACAACATCGCCAGCGCGAGCGAGGTCTCGCTGCGCGGGCTGGCCGACGCGCTGCTCACCGCGATGGACCGCGGCGACCTGGGCGTCGACCACGGTCCGGCCCGGGGCACCGCCGGCGGCGTGGTCCGGCGGCTGGCGGACATCGGCGCCGCCGAGCGCGACCTCGGGTGGAAGCCCGAGCTGGGCCTCGACGAGGGCCTGCGCCGGCTGGTCGCCTGGTGGCGCGAGCAGTAGCGCCGGCCGCACGCGCATCCCTTCCCGACCACGCCCGCGCCACCCTTCGGAGCACACCTGTGTCCAGCACCCCCGTCCTGCCCAACATCCCGGTCATGGTGCCCTGGCTCGGCGAGGAGGAGGCCGAGGCCGCCGCCGAGGCGGTCCGCTCGGGCTGGGTGGCCCAGGGCCCCCGGGTCGCCGCGTTCGAGCGGGCCTTCGCCGGGCACCTCGGCGTCGAGCACGCCGTCGCGGTCTCCTCCTGCACCACCGCGCTGCACCTGGCGCTGATCGGCGCCGGCGTCGGACCGGGCGACGAGGTGGTCGTCCCCTCGCTGTCCTTCATCGCCACCGCCAACGCCGTCACCTACGTCGGGGCGGTGCCGGTCTTCGCGGACGTCGACCCGGCCACCGGCAACCTCACCGCCGCCACCGTCGGGCCGCTGCTCACCGGGCGGACCAGGGCGGTGATCGCAGTGGACCAGGGCGGGGTGCCGGTCGACCTGGACGGCATCCGGGCCGCCGTCGCCCCGCACGGCGTCACCGTCGTCGAGGACGCCGCCTGCGGGGCCGGCTCGGTGTACCGGGGCCGGCCGGCCGGCGCGGGCGCCGACCTCGCCGCCTACTCCTTCCACCCGCGCAAGCTGCTGACCACCGGCGAGGGCGGCATGGTCACCTGCCGGGACGGTGAACTGGCCGCCCGGCTGCGGCGGCTGCGCGAGCACGGGATGAGCGTCTCGGCGGCCGACCGGCACGCCTCGGCCGGCGGCGCGAGCCTGCTGGAGACCTACGACGAGATCGGCTTCAACCACCGGATGACCGACATCCAGGCCGCCGTCGGCCTGGTGCAGCTGCGCAAACTGCCCGCCATGGTCGCCCGGCGGCGCGAACTCGCCGCCCGCTACCGGGAGCTGCTGGCCGGCACCGGCCTGCGGATGGTCGACGACCCGGAGCACGGCACCACCAACTACCAGTCCTGCTGGGTGCTGCCGCCGGAGGGCGCCCCGGACCGCGCCGAGCTGCTGGCCCGGCTCGCCGGGGCCGGGGTCTCGGCCCGGCGCGGCATCATGGCCGCCCATCTGGAGGCCCCGTACAAGGGGAGCGCCCGGGTGCCGCTGCCCGCCACCGAGCTGCTCACCCGGCGTTCGCTGATCCTGCCGCTGTACCACGCGCTGACCGAGGAGCAGCAGGACCGGGTGGTAGCCGCGCTCCGGGCCGCGCTCGGCTGACCCCGCCGGTACCGAGCCGCCCGCCCGTCCGCCCGTCCGCCCGTCCGTTCGTCAGGTCCGTCACGCCCGCTCGCCACGCTCACCGACCGGCCCAGGGGAGACCACAGGATGACCACCGACCAGCCCGTCCCGCTCGTCGACCTCGCGGCCGCGCACGCCGAGATCGAGGCGGAGGTCCGGGCCGGCTTCGACCGGGTGCTCGCGAGCGGCGGCTTCGTCAAGGGGCCGGAGGTGGCCGGCTTCGAGGAGGAGTACGCGGCCTTCTCCGGCGCCCGGCACTGCGTCGGCGCCGCCAACGGCACCGACGCCCTCGAACTGGCCCTGCGCGCCCTCGACCTGCCGCCCGGCGGCGGCGTGGTGCTGCCCGCCAACACCTTCGTCGCCACCGCCGAGGCCGTCCAGCGGGCCGGCCTGCGCCCGGTGCTGGTCGACGCCGACCCCGAGCACCTGCTGATCGACCCGGCCCGGGTCGCCGAGGTGCTCGCGGACGCCGTCGCGCTGCTGCCCGTCCACCTGAGCGGCCAGCTCGCCCCGATGGCGGCGCTGCTCGGCCTGGCCGGCGAGCGCCCGGTGGTGGAGGACGCCGCGCAGTCCCAGGGCGCCCGGCAGGGTGGCCGGGCCCTGCACGGCCGGATCTCCGCCACCAGCTTCTACCCCGGCAAGAACCTCGGCGCCTACGGCGACGCGGGCGCCGTCGTCACCGACGACGACGGCCTGGCCGCCGCCGTGCGGCTGATCGGCGACCACGGCTCGGCGCGCAAGTACGCGCACGAGCGGTTCGGCTTCAACTCCCGGATGGACGCGCTGCAGGCCGTCGTGCTGCGGGCCAAGCTGCGCCGGCTGCCGGCCTGGAACGAGGCCCGCCGGGCCGCCGCCGCCCGCTACGACCGGCTGCTGGCGGGGCTGGACGGGCTCGCCGGACCGGACGGGGTGGCCGCGCCGCGCACCGCGCCCGGCAACGAGCACGTCTGGCACCTGTACGCGGTCCGGGTCGGCGGCGGCCGCGAGCGGCGGGACGCGCTGCTGGCCGCGCTGAACGCGGCCGGGATCGGCGCGGGCGTGCACTACCCGGTGCCGGTCCACCTGCAGCCGGCCTTCCGCCACCTCGGCCACGGCGAGGGCTCGTTCCCGGTCGCCGAGCGGGCCGCGGGGGAGCTGCTGACGCTGCCGCTGTACCCGCAGATCACCGCCGCGCAGCAGGAGCGGGTGGTGGAGGTGCTGGCCAAGGCGGCGGCGGCCTGAGCCCGCGCGGGCCCCCGGGCACCCGCCGGCCGCGCACCGCCCGCCCGCCGGCCGCGCACGGTGCGCCGGGCGGGGGGCCGCGCCGCGGGCGAACCCCCTACGCTGGTTGCCGACAAGCGCACCGAGAACATGCAGCAGCCAGTGGGGGCTCCCAGATGACGACAGGTCGGCCCGGCGTCGCCGACGCACCGAACGCGGCGTACGCAGGTCAGGTGGTGCAGTTCCCGGACCCGGTCCGTGCGGAGCGGCACCCCGCCGGGGTCAGGGTGGACGAGCACGGCTACCCGGACTTCGGTCCGTACGCCGCCGCGGCGGCCGAGGTCGCCGACCCGCCGGCCGGCTTCGGCGTCGACGAGCTGCGGCTGACCGACTACGTCTCGGCCAACGCCGCGCAGTTCACCCAGGGCCACCCGCTCTGGGCCGACCTGGAGACCGCCGTCGCCACCCCGCCCGGCTGGACCTGGCACCACGCGGTCGGCGGCGCCGCGCCCGGCTGGCGGCGGATGGAGCTGGTCCCGGTCGAGGTCAAGGCCCTGCTGCGGCACCACGGCGGCCTGGCCACCTCCTCCGCCGACCACGGGCGCCGCGGCACCCGGCCGCTCCAGGAGAAGCGCCCGGTGCACTTCTCGCTCGCCAAGGACGGCGGCGACCCGATCGGCGTCACCGAGGACCTCGTGCAGCGGGCCGAGGAGCGGCTGGGCTACCGGCTGCCCGGCGCCTACCGCACCTTCCTCAAGCTCGGCGGCGGCCGCGGCCCGGTCGGCGTGGCGCTGGACCCGGAGCTCGGACTGCTGCTCGACCAGCCGTTCCTGACGCTCACCGAGGAGTACGGCACCGAGGACGTCGTCTACGCCAACAAGTGCCTGCGCGACCACCTCACCAAGGACTACCTGGGCATCGCCTACGCCCAGGGCGGCATCGTGGCGCTGAAGGTGCGCGGCGAGCGGACCGGGTCGGTCTGGTTCTGCCTCTACGACGACGCCCGGGACAGCGGCGCGCCCGAGGCGGCCGAGGACCGGGTCGGGCGGCTGCTGCTGCCCTGCGGGGAGGACTTCGACGCCTTCCTGCTGCGGCTGGCGGGGAGCCCGGCGGAGCTGGAGACGGTCGCCGGGCTGATGGTGGACGGCGGCTTCGCCCGCGCCGTTCCGGTGGGCTGAGATGGCGTCCGCGGTGGTCCGGGCGGGTGCCCGGGCGGTCGTCGAGGGTGTGGAACGAGCGGGGACGATGGGGACAGGGGTGAACCGGGCGTGGTGACGTACGCGCAGGCGCAGGAGCTCGCCGAGGAGTGGATCAACGGCGGGGTGCCGCAGGAGCGGCAGCGCGAGGTGCGGGTCCGGGAGTTCGACCTGGGCTTCGTCTGCTGGGCGGTGCAGCCCGGCGGCGGCGCGGCCGTCGCGGAGGGGGAGGCCCGGCTGGTGATCGCCCGGGACTCCGGCGCGAGCACGCTGTGGCCCGCGCTGCCCGTCAACGAGGTGGTCCGGCAGTACGAGGAGGCCTACGGGCGGCCGGTCGCGGCCAACCCGGCCGGCGCGGCCCGGCCCGCGCCGGGGCCGGTCGAGGCGACGTCCTTCCTGCTCAGCCCGCCGCAGTGGCTGCAGGAGGCCGGTGAGGCGGCGCTCGCCGCCGAGGCGGAGCGGCTGGGGACGGGGGCGCCGGCCGCGCCGGCCGCCGCCGCTGCTCCTGTCGCGCCGCCGGTCGTGCCGCCCGCGCCGCCGGCGGCGCCGGCCGTCGCGCCGCCCGCCGCGCCTCCGGTTCCGGCCGCGCCCGGGGAGACGCCCGTGCCCGCCGTGCTGACCACGCCGCCGGAGTCCGAGCGGCCCGCCGGGGACGCGCCCACCATGCTCGCCCCGCCGCCCGGCCACGACGAGCCGTTCAATCCGCCCGCGCCGCCGGTACCGCCCGCGCCGCAGCCGGGCGCGGAGGCGGCGACCGTGCTGCTGCCGGACGGGCTGCGCACCAACGGCGCCGGACTGCCCGGCAAGCCGCGGGCCGGTTCCGAGGCCGCCACCGTGCTGCTGCCCGAGGGCGGCCTGCCGGGCCTGGCGGGTCTGCCCGGCGCGCCGGGTGGGCCCGGTGGCCCGGGGACGCCGGTGCCTGGTACGCCGGTGCCTGGTACGCCCGTGCCGCCGCAGGGTGCCCCGGTGGAGCCCGCGCCGACGCTGCTGGCCTCGCCGGACGGCCTGCCCGGCCTGGCGGGCCTGCCGGGTGCGCCGGCCGGGCCCGGTGGTCCCGCTGGTCCGGGCACGCCCGCGCCCGGGACGCCCGTGCCGCCGGCCGCGACCGTCGAGCACGCGCCGACCATGCTGGCCTCGCCCGACGGTCTGCCCGGCCTGGCGGGCCTGCCCGGCGCGCCCGCGCCCGGCGCTCCGGTTCCGCCGCCCGCCGACGCGCCGGCCGGCGGGCTCGGCCGCAACCCGGCCTCCGCCCCGCCGCCGCCCCCGCCCGCCGGCCTGCGGGGCCCGTCCGGCCCGGGTGCGGGCTCCGCTCCCGGCGCCCTGGGCCGCAACCCCGCGTCCGCCCCGCCGCCGCCCCCGCCCGCCGGGCTGCGCGGCGGCTCCGGCCCGGCCCCCGCCGGGGGCGGCGGCGTGGCGTACGAGCGCACCCAGCTGGCGGGCGCGGTCGACCCCGCGCTGCTCGGCGGTGCCCCCGCCGACCCGGGCACCCCGCCGTCCGGCGGCCCCGCCGTCCCGCCGCCGCCCGGCGCGGGCGCTCCCGTCGGGGCCCCGGGGGCTGGCTACGGCTACCCGGGCGGCCCCGCTCCCGCCGGCGCTCCGGCGCCCGGCCCGGCGCCCGCCCCGGCCCCGGCCGCCCCGCCGGCGCCCGTCCCCGGGCCGCCGCCGACCGCCCCGGTGCCGCCCGGCGTGCCCGCCGTCGGCCCGGGCTACTTCGCCGCGCTCAGCTACCGGGGCCCGGACGGCTCGGAGCAGAAGCTGCTGCACCGCAGCGAGCCCGGCACCCCGCACCCGGAGTGGAAGATCCTCCAGGACCTGCGGCGGCTCAACGTGCCGCCGGAGCAGGTGCTGGAGCTCTACACCGAGCTGGAGTCCTGCGACCTGCCCGGCGGGTACTGCAACCGGATGATCGCCGCCTCCTGGCCGAACGTCCGGCTCACCCACACCGCCGACTACGGCCGTGACCACCACTCCCGGCAGGCCGGCATGGCCCAGCTGCTCGACCACCTGGACGAGCTGCACCAGCTGGCCTCGGGGCCGCAGCGGGTCCGGCCGCAGCGGGTCCCGCTGCCGGCGCCGGGCACCGTCCCGCCGCTGCCGCCGCTCGCGCCGCAGCAGCTCGCCCAGGAGCTCGGCCAGGCCTTCGGGCCGAACGTGTTCCGCTTCGAGCAGCGCGCGGTGGCCCGCCAGGGCGTGCCCGAGCCGGTGGCGCAGACCCTGATGTGGTCGGGCCTGCCGCGCGAGTACGGACCGTTCTTCTGGGCGCAGGCCCAGGAGGGCCGGCCGATCCCGACGCTCGCCGAGCTGGCCGCCGAGCGCGGTCTGCCGGGCGGCCCGGACTTCGGCGGCTACCTGGTGCTCGGCAACGACTACGGGCGCCAGCTCTGTGTGCAGTACGGCACGGCCCACGTGGTCGCGGTGGACCTGGAAGGAACCGGCGAGCCCCCCCGGTTCGTCAACACGGGTGTACCGGAGTTCGTCCGCTCCCTGGCCCTGCTGGGCCGGATGTGGCGGCTGCGGTACGGGCTGACCCCGGACCAGGCCGGTCGCTGGACGACCGACTTCCAGGCCCAGCTGGCCGCGATCGACCCGGCTGCGCTGCAGTCCGCGGACACCTGGTGGGCCGTGCTGCTGGAGCAGTTCTGGGACGGCCTGCTCTGAGCAGGCCGTGCCGGATCCGCGCAGGTGGCAGGGGGTCGTTCCGGTGCCCGGAACGGCCCCTTCGGCGTACCGGCGCGGCGGTGCCTCGTTGGGGTTTCGTCCACATCCGCGCAAAATAGGTCAAGAGGATGGTCGCAAGCGTCCGTCCTCGACATGTTTCGATCCGCCCGACGCCCGAATCCCGACCGGGTTGCCCGACCCGGTTCCCGAGCAGACCGATCCGTCCGATCATGGGCTCCGCAGCCCGCGACACGAGGGGAAGAGCCCATGAGCGACGCCGTCCCCCAGTACGGCTTCACCATTGCCCGGCGCGGTTACGCGCCGGAGCAGGTCGACCGAGCCCTGACCGCGCTCACCGCGCAGCGCGACGAGGGGTGGGAACGGCTGAGCGTGCTCGGCGCCGGACTCCGGGAGATGGAGCGCCGGCTGGCCGAGATCAAGCAGGCCGCCGCCGACGCCCCCGAGCCCGACTACCAGGTCCTCAGCGACGAGGCCGCCGGCCTGGCCCGGATGGCCGAGAACGAGGCCCGCGCCGTCCGCGACAAGGCCGAGCGGTTCGCCGAGGACCTCCGCGACGAGGTGTACGAGGCCGGCCAGGCGCTCGACCGCGCCGCCAAGGAGTACGCGGCCACCACCCGCACCGAGGCCGACGCCGCCGCCCGCCGCACCGACGAGCGCACCCGGGCCGAGGCGGAGACCATCCGGGCCGAGACCGACCGCGAGGTCCGCTCCGTCCGGGACTCCGCCACCGCGCACGCCGCCAAGGTGCGGGTCGCGGCCGCCGAGGCCTCCGAGCGGGCCGAGGCCAAGCTGGCCGAGCTGCGCCGCAAGGCCGACGAGATGTTCGCCGAGGCCCAGGCCGAGGCCGACGCCGAGGACTCGGCGGTGTCCGCCACGGCCGAGCGCCGGGTCAAGGAGGCCGAGCAGTTCCGCGAGACGGTGCTCGGCCAGATCAAGCAGAGCGACGCCGAGGCGCAGGCCCGGGCGGACCAGCTGATCGAGCAGGCCCGGCGCGAGGCCGAGCGGATCAACGCGGCGAGCGAGCGCGAGCAGCGCGAGTACGCGACCAAGCTGGAGACGGTGCAGCAGCACCTCGACCACATCAAGGCGACGCTGGCCTCGCTCACGGGCGCGGCGGTCGGCGCGATCGAGCCCGCGGCGCTGGAGGCCGCGGCGCTCGCGTCCGGCCCCGCCCCGGTCGACGCCCCGGTCGACGCCCCTCCGGCGGATGCTCCTCCGGTGGACCGGGCCCCGGCGGTGGACTCGGAGGCGGACACCGGGGAGGTTCCGCTGCCCGTCCTCGCCGACCCGCGGGCCGACCTGCGCAAGGAGCCGGTCCCGGCGCCCGCGAGCGAGCCGGTTCCGGCGCCCGCGAGCGAGGCGGCCACGGCGGTGCTGCGGGTCACCCCGGGTCCGGTCTCCCCGGTCCCGGCCCCGGCCGCGGCGGTCGCCACCGGGCCGGTGCCGCCGAGGCCGGCCGCTCCGCCGGCGGTGGCGGCGGAGGCCGGTGAGGGCGCGCTCGTCCCGGCCGGGCGCCCCGCCGAGGAGGAGACCCGGATCATCCCGAAGATCGTGATCGTCGACGACGGCAGCGACTACGCCACCCCCAACACGGTCGGCTACAACCGCCGTCGCTGAGCCGGCTCCGGTTCCCCGTCGGGGCCTGACGCGTTCCCCGGCGTTCGCCGGGCCGTGGGTGCGGCCCGGCGGACGGGGGTCGGCCCGGCTCACGGGGTCGGCCCGGTGTCGCCCTCGGCGAGCAGCCGGGTCAGCCTGGCGTCCTGGGCCCGCACGGCCTCCCGGTGGGCGTTCAGGGCCTCGGCGTGGTGGTCGATCTGCTGGCGCTGGTAGCCCGCCAGGACGGCGAACCAGATCCCGGCCAGGTTGGTGTCCGCGGTGCAGTCGGCGTCGGCCCGGGCGGCGGCCAGTTCGGCCGGGGTGGGCCGGGCCGTGGCGTGGAAGCGGTCCGGGAGGCTCGCCGGGTCGGCGCCCTGGAAGCCCGCGGTCGCCATGCAGGAGGCCCACCGCGCGGTCGCCGCGGTGACCCGTTCGTCGCGTCCGGTGGCGGCCATGGAGTCCGCGAAGAGCCGCCCGATGAGGTCGGCCCCCGGCCCCGGCGGCGCGCCGATCCGTTCGGCGGCCTGCCGGTCGCAGTCGACCCGGGTGGCGTCGTAGGCCTCGCCGGCCCCGGCCGCCGGTGCGGCCGCGCCGGGTCCGGGCAGGGGGCGCGCGGGAGCGTGGAACCCCTGGACTCCCGCGGCCTCCGCCCCGAGGTACCCCCACGCGCCGGCCGGCAGCGCGGTGGCGTTGTCCGGCGGCCGCGCCTCCTGCAGGCCGTCCCCGGTGAAAGCGGCGTAACCGGCCCGGTGCATGCACGAGACGATCAGCGCATTGCGCACCTGGATCTCCGTCACGGCGGCCCGGTCGTCGGCCTGATAAGCGGAGAGCGGAAGTCCGGTCATTCCGGCCCGGCCGGATTCCGGGGCTTTCGGCGCGTCGATCGCCGGAGGCGTCAGGGCGGATTCCGAAGAACTCCCTCCGGAAGCCCCGGAACAGCCGGCGAAAAAGGCCGATAAAACGACCGCTGTGGCGGTGGCGGTGAATCGTCCGAAATGCGTCGGGCGGGCCAATCGGAAGCTCCGATCCTCAAGGACGGCGGGACTGTTCGGACCCTAGCGCATGCCCGTGCGAGGCGGCCCGCGAGGCGTCGTGGCGGTGCGGCTTGGCCGGAAAAGAACTGTTCGGCCGTGCGGTGCCGTGTCAGCCTCTGGAGTCGCAGTCGCTACCCCTTCGGAGGGTTCACATGATTCGCCGCACATCCCGTTCGGAACGTTCTCCACGGTCCCGTTCCGGAAATGCCCTGAGCCGTCGGACCGGCGCACTCGCGGTGCTCACCGCGGCGGCGGCCGCATTGATTCCGGCGGCGAATGCCGAGGCCATCAACCGGATCGACTGCGGAAACCGCAACGATTTCGCGAAGGTCTACAACTACGGTTACGGCAGCACGCTCTGTTTCGCGAACGACGGCTGGATGGCCGTGCGCATCTACAACGTCGACCGGATCGACGCCGGGAACAACAAGGTCATCACGTACCTCGGCGGCGGCATGGGCTCGTGGACCGTCTTCAACTGGGAGCAGTACGACTTCAACGCCCGCGTGGGCCACGAGGTGACGATGTACGACATCAACCTCTCCCGCTGGTAGACGGTGCGGGACGACCCGCGGTGCCGGGCGGGTGCGGACGCCCGGCACCGTCTCCGACGGGTCAGAGCACCTCGACCGCGGCGCCCCGGGGCAGCCGGCGCCGGCAGTCCAGCACGTACCGGGCGTGCGCGGTGACCGCCTCGTAGTCGAAGTCGTCGTGGTCGGCGAGCAGCACCACCGCGTCCGCCGCCGCCAGCTCCTCCGGGCCGGCCTCCACCCGGCGCACCGCGCCGAACGGGTCCCCGTGCGGGTCGTGCTCGGCGGCCCGCTGGCCGGGGATCACCGGCTCGGGCGCGTGCACCCCGACCACCACGTGCGGGTCGGCGGCCCGGACCTCGGCGCCCATCCGGACCAGCAGCTCGGCGATCCGGGCGGCTGGCGTCTCCCGGGCGTCGCCGGTGTTCTTCTTGTACGCCAGCCCGAGCAGCAGCACCCGCGAGCCCTTGACCGAGCGCTGCCGCTCGTTCAGCGCCTCGGAGAGCCGGCGGACCACGTAGTCGGGCATGTGGCTGTTGACGTCGTTGGCCAGCTCGACGAACCGGAACGACTGGCCGAGCGCCCGCTCGACCCGCCAGGACAGGTAGGACGGGTCGATCGGCAGGCAGTGCCCGCCCACCCCCGGGCCGGGGGTGAACCGCAGGTAGCCGAACGGCTTGGTGGAGGCCGCGTCGATGGCCTCCCAGACGTCGATGCCGAGGTCGTGCGCGAACATCGCCAGTTCGTTGACCAGCGCGATGTTCACGTGCCGGAAGGTGTTCTCCAGCAGCTTGGTCAGTTCGGCCTCCTTGCAGGAGGAGACCGGGACGGTCCGCTCGACCAGCCCGCCGTAGAAGCCCTCGACCGCCGCCAGTGACGCCGGGTCGATCCCGGAGACCACCTTCGGGGTGTTCTCCAGCCGCCAGGCCGGGTTGCCCGGGTCGATCCGCTCGGGGCTGTAGCCGAGGTGGAAGTCCCGCCCGGCGGTCAGCCCGGAGCCCTGCTCCAGCAGCGGCGCCAGCAGTTCCTCGGTGGTGCCGGGGTAGGTGGTCGACTCCAGGACGACGCTCGCCCCGGGCCGCAGGTGCTGGGCGAGCAGGGCGGCCGAGCTCTCGATGAACGACAGGTCGGGCACGCCCTCGCGCAGCGGCGTCGGCACGGTGATCACCGCGACGTCGAAGCCCGCCACGTCGGACGGCTCGGCGGACGGCAGGTAGCTCCCGTTCTCCAGCAGCGGCCGCAGCCGCTCGGCCGGGATGTCCTCGACGTACGACTCGCCGACGGCCAGCCGTTTGATCCGGCGCTCGTCCACGTCGTAGCCGACCACCCGGTGCCCGACCTCGGCCGCGCGGACCGCGAGCGGCAGCCCCACGTAGCCCTGGCCTGCGATGACAACGCGCATGACGAAGAACCCCCTCCATCGCGGACGCCCCCTGGCCCCTCCGGGCGCCCCCACACGGTCTTCACATCAGGGTAGGGAGCGGGGCCTGCCCGCGCGGGTTTTCCCGGGATCGCGCCGGAAGGGGCCGGAAAGGGGAGGGCCGGAAGCGGGGCGCCGGGCCGGGGAACGCGTGAGGCCGAGACCCGTGGCGCCCTCCAGGAAAGGACGCCACGGTTCCCGGCGTGTGGGCGGGCGCCCCCACCCAGGGTCGCCCGGCCTCGCACTCCCGACCCCCATCGGGTGTGCGACCGTGCCCCCGCAGCCATCCCCCACGGTTGGGTGCGGCGGGCACATTCACCATGGTGCGCGATCTCCATGGACGGGCAGTGACAGGAGTATGTCCAGTTCGTGGCAGATCGCGACGGCCGGGAAACGGTCCGGCAAAACGGTCGGAGCGGCAGCGCGCGGCCGGTCGTTCGTCCGCGCCGGATCCGGCCCCGTCCGGCCCCCGCCCGCACGCCGGGTGCGGGTGGGCCGCGCGGCGTAGGCTGGAGACCCCCGGCCGCTCGGCGCGCCGGGCCGTTCGCGTTGCCCGGACGGGCCTCTGGCCGCTTGGGCAGCACCAGCCACGGGACGAAGAAGAGACTCCAGATGAGCCTGACCGGACTGCTCGATGTCGTCGCGCGGGACGCCGCCCTCGCCGAGGCGATCGAGGCCGCGACCTCCCCCGGTGCCGCGGCCGGTGGCCGCCGGCACCTCGACCTGGTCGGCCCGCCCGCCGCCCGGCCGTTCGCGATCGCCGCGCTCGCCCGCGCCCTCGCCGGGCAGGCGGCCGGGGAGCGGGGCCGCCCGGTGCTGGCCGTCACCGCCACCGGCCGGGAGGCCGAGGACCTCGCCGCCTCGCTCCGCTCGCTGCTGCCGCCGGACGCGGTCGCCGAGTTCCCGGCCTGGGAGACGCTGCCGCACGAGCGGCTCTCGCCGCGCTCGGACACGGTCGGCCGCCGGCTCGCCGTGCTGCGCCGGATCGTCCACCCCCGGGCCGACGACCCGGCCGCCGGGCCCGTGCAGGTGATCGTGGCGCCGGTCCGCTCGGTGCTCCAGCCGCAGGTGAAGGGGCTGGCCGAGCTGGAGCCGGTGGCGGTCCAGCGGGGCGAGTCGCACGATCTGGAGGAGATCGCCCGGCGGCTCGCCGCGGCCGCCTACTCCCGGGTCGAACTGGTCGAGAAACGCGGCGAGTTCGCGGTGCGCGGCGGCATCCTGGACGTCTTCCCGCCGACCGAGGAGCACCCGCTGCGGGTGGAGTTCTGGGGCGACGACGTCGAGGAGATCCGGTACTTCAAGGTGGCCGACCAGCGGTCGCTGGAGATCGCCGAGCACGGCCTGTGGGCGCCGCCCTGCCGCGAGCTGCTGCTGACCGGGGAGGTGCGGGCGCGGGCCGCCGAGCTGTCCGCCGAGCACCCGGGGCTGGCCGAGATCCTGGACCGGATCGCCGAGGGCATCGCGGTCGAGGGCATGGAGTCGCTGGCGCCCGTCCTGGTCGACGACATGGAGCTGCTGCTGGACGTGCTGCCGCTCGGCTCGGTCGCGGTGGTCTGCGATCCCGAGCGGGTCCGGACCCGGGCCGCCGACCTGGTGGCGACCAGTCAGGAGTTCCTGCACGCCTCCTGGGTGGCGGCCGCGGCCGGCGGCGACCGGCCGATCGACCTGGAGACCATCGACGTCTCGGCCGCCTCGCTGCGCTCGCTCGCCGAGGTGCGCGAGCACGCCGCCGAGATCGGCCTGCCGTGGTGGTCGGTCAGCCCGTTCGCGACCAGCGACGCCTCGGCGGACGGCGTACCGGCGGTCGGTGCCGCCGACGGGTACGGCGACGCCAACACCCTGACCCTCGGCATGCACGCGGTCGAGGCCTACCGGGGCGACACCGCGCGGGCGATCGCCGACGCCAAGGAGCGGCTGGCCGCCGACTGGCGGGTCGTCATGGTGACCGAGGGGCACGGCCCGGCCTCGCGGCTCGCCGAGGTGCTCGGCAACGAGGGCATCCCGGCCCGGCTGGTCGCCGACCTGTCCGAGGCGCCGACCCGGGACGTCGTGCACGTCTCCTGCGGCTCGATCGAGTACGGCTTCGTCGACGAGGCGCTCAGGCTGACCGTGGTCACCGAGACCGACCTGTCCGGCCAGAAGTCCTCCACCAAGGACATGCGGCGGATGCCGTCCCGGCGCCGCAACGCGATCGACCCGCTGGCCCTGGTGTCCGGCGACTACGTGGTGCACGAGGCGCACGGCGTCGGCCGGTACGTGGAGATGGTGCAGCGCACCGTGCAGGGCGCCACCCGCGAGTACCTGGTGCTGGAGTACGCGCCGGCCAAGCGCGGCCACCCCGGCGACCGGCTGTTCGTGCCGACCGACCAGCTCGACCAGGTCACCAAGTACGTCGGCGGCGAGGCCCCGACGCTGCACCGGCTCGGCGGCGCGGACTGGGCGAAGACCAAGCAGCGGGCCAAGAAGGCGGTCAAGGAGATCGCCGCCGACCTGATCAAGCTGTACTCGGCCCGGATGGCCGCGCCCGGCCACACCTTCGGCCCGGACACCCCGTGGCAGCGGGAGCTGGAGGACGCCTTCCCGTACGCGGAGACGCCGGACCAGCTGACCACCATCGCCGAGGTCAAGTCGGACATGGAGAAGTCCGTCCCGATGGACCGGCTGATCTGCGGCGACGTCGGCTACGGCAAGACCGAGATCGCGGTGCGCGCGGCCTTCAAGGCGGTGCAGGACGGCAAGCAGGTGGCGGTGCTGGTGCCGACCACGCTGCTGGTGCAGCAGCACTTCTCGACCTTCGCCGAGCGGTACGCCAACTTCCCGGTGAACGTGAAGGCGCTGTCCCGCTTCCAGACCGACAGCGAGGCCAAGGCCGTGCTGGAGGGGCTGTTCGAGGGCTCGGTGGACGTCGTCATCGGCACCCACCGGCTGTTCTCCTCGGAGACCCGCTTCAAGGACCTCGGGCTGGTCATCGTCGACGAGGAGCAGCGGTTCGGCGTCGAGCACAAGGAGCAGCTGAAGAAGCTGCGGGCCAACGTGGACGTGCTCACCATGTCCGCGACCCCGATCCCGCGCACCCTGGAGATGGCCGTCACCGGGATCCGCGAGATGTCCACCATCACCACCCCGCCGGAGGAGCGGCACCCGGTGCTGACCTTCGTCGGGCCGTACGACGAGAAGCAGATCTCGGCGGCGATCCGGCGTGAACTCCTGCGCGAGGGACAGGTGTTCTACATCCACAACCGGGTCGAGTCGATCGACAAGGCGGCCGCCCGGCTGAAGGACCTGGTGCCCGAGGCGCGGATCGCCACCGCGCACGGACAGATGGGCGAGACCCAGCTGGAGAAGGTGGTCGTCGACTTCTGGGAGAAGGAGTTCGACGTCCTGGTGTCGACCACGATCGTGGAGTCCGGCATCGACATCTCCAACGCCAACACCCTCATCGTCGAGCGCGGCGACACCTTCGGCCTCTCCCAGCTGCACCAGCTGCGCGGCCGGGTGGGCCGAGGGCGGGAGCGCGGGTACGCCTACATGCTGTACCCGCCGGAGAAGCCGCTGACCGAGACCGCGCACGAGCGGCTGGCCACCATCGCCCAGCACACCGAGATGGGCGCCGGCATGTACGTGGCGATGAAGGACCTGGAGATCCGCGGCGCGGGCAACCTGCTCGGCGGCGAGCAGTCCGGGCACATCGCGGGCGTCGGCTTCGACCTCTACATGCGGATGGTCGGCGAGGCGGTGGCCGAGTTCCGGGAGTCGCTGGCGGGCGGCGGCGAGCCGGAGGAGGAGCCGCTGGAGGTGAAGATCGAGCTGCCGGTCGACGCCCATGTGCCGCACGACTACGCGCCGGGGGAGCGGCTGCGGCTCCAGGCCTACCGCTCGATCGCGGCGGTCAACTCGGAGGAGGACATCACGCAGGTCCGGGACGAGCTGGTCGACCGTTACGGCAAGCTGCCCGAGCCGGTGGAGAACCTGCTGATGGTGGCGGCGCTGCGGCTGTACGCGCGGCGGTGCGGCATCGCGGACATCACCCTGCAGGGCTCCAACGTGCGGTTCGGGCCGGTCGAGCTGCGGGAGTCGCAGCAGCTGCGGCTGAACCGGCTCTACCCGCGCAGCCAGGTGAAGGCGGCGGCCCAGCAGCTGCTGGTGCCGCGTCCGTCCACCGGGCGGATCGGCGGCAAGCCGCTGGTCGGGCGGGAGCTGCTGGCGTGGTGCCGGGAGTTCCTGTCGACGATGTTCGACGACCTGGCGGGGGCCAGGAAGTAACCGGCCCCGCCGGGTGCGGCGGTCTCGGGCGGTGAGCCCGAGGCCGCCGTTGTCGTTCGGGCCGGCGGGCCGGCGGGCCGGCATGCGGGCCGGGGCGTGGCGTGCCCGGGGCTGTGAACAGGGCCGTCAGCCGATCTTCCACTGGCCGACCTGGTCGGCGAAGCCGTTGTCCAGGGAGAACTGGACCTTGTCCAGCTTGGTGCCGTCGGGCACCTCGAAGACCACGAAGCCCTTGCCCGTCTCGCCACTGGCGATGTTGGTCGGGGTCTGGAAGGACGGGCCGGCCTTGGTGTCGGCGAGCGTCGGGCCATAGGCCTGGCCCTGGCCGTCAATCACCTTGGCGCTGCTCCACGGGGCCTCGCTGTACGCCTTGGAGCCGGTCACCTTGATCTGGAACTGCACGGCGACGTAGTGCTTGCCGTCCGCCGCGGTGAGGTACTCGTTGGTGCTCTCCGCCGGGTCGACCACCTTCACGGCGGTGACGTCGGCGGTGTTGCCCTTCTCCAGGGTGCCCTTGAGGGCGATGGTGTCGCCGATCTTGGCCGGGGCCTTGGCCGCCTCGGACGGCTTGCCGTCGGCGGGCTTGCCGTCGGCGGGCTTGGCCGCCGCGCCGCTGTCGCCGGCCGCCGGGGCCGAGGCGGCGGCGGTCTGCTTGGGCTCGGTGGAGACGGACGTGCCCCCGGTGGAGTCGCAGGCCGTCGCGGTGAGGGCGACGAGCGCGGCGCCGACCAGCAGGGCGGCGGTGCGGCGGGTGCGGCGGGTGGTGACGGACATGGCTGTCTCCTCTGTCTCTGCTGTCTCTGCGGGGCTGTCTCTGCGGTTCTCGGTGCCGACCCGGCGTGTTGCTGTGCCGTCGTGCTGTCGACAGGAGAGATCACACCATGAGGTGTGAACGACGTCAACAGGCATTTGTGAAATGTCTCTGTTCACGTGTGAACTCCGCGCCGGACGGTGCTGGCTATGCTGTGTGGTCACATCAGTTCTTCCGCCGCCGCCGATCGCCGCCGAAGGAGCCCCATGCCGGACCGTCCCGAGGTGACCGCCGTCGAGATCGCCCGCCTCGCCGGGGTGGGCCGTGCCGCCGTCAGCAACTGGCGCCGCCGGCACCCCGACTTCCCCCGCCCGGTCGGCGGCACCGACAGCAGCCCGACCTTCGCGCTCACCGAGGTGGAGTCCTGGCTCCGCGCCCAGGGGAAGATCGCCGAACTGCCGCTGCTGGAACGGGTCTGGCGGATCGTCGAGACCCTGCGCGACCCGGCCGGTCACCCGGCCGCCCCGCTGGTCCAGGCCGGCGCCGTCCTGCTGCTGCACCACCGCGCGCCGGAGCACTGGAGCGCGCTCGCCGACCAGCCCGACACCAGGCTCGCCACCGGCCTGCCGCGCGCCCTCGCCGACACCGCCCGCACCGTGCTCGGCCCCGACGGCGCCGCCGGCCTGCGGCAGCCCGGCCTGCTCGGCTCCACCGAACTGGACCTCGCCCGCCTGCTCGCCGAACTCGCCGCCGCGGCCGGTCCGGCCGACGCCTTCGAACAGTTGCTCACCCGCTACGCCGAGGCCAACACCCGCCAGCTCAGCCCCACCCCGCCGGAGGCCGCCGAACTGCTCGCCGCCGTCGCCGGCGTCCCCGCCACCGTGCTCGACCCCGCGACCGGCCTCGGCGCGCTGCTGCTCGCCCTGCCGCCCACCACCGACCGCTACGGCCAGGACGCCGATCCGGTCACCACCGCGCTCGCCCGGCTCCGGCTCGCCCTGCGCGCGCCCGCCGCCGACCCCGCCCCGCTCCCGCTCGACCTGCGCCCCGGCGACGCCCTGCGCGCCGACGCCTACACCGGCCACACCTTCGACGCGGTGCTCTGCCAGCCCCCCTACAACGAGCGCGACTGGGGCCACGACGAGCTGCAGTTCGACCGGCGCTGGCCCGGCGGCCTCGTCCCGCCGCGCGGCGAGTCCGAACTCGCCTGGGTGCTGCACTGCCTCGCCCGCACCCGCCCCGGCGGGCTCGCCGCGCTGCTGCTCCCGCCGACCGTCGCCGCCCGCCGGGCCGGTCGCCGGGTCCGCGCCGAGCTGCTGCGCTCCGGCGCGCTGCGGGCCGTCGTCGCGCTCCCGGCCGGTGCCGCGCCGCCGTACGGGGTGCCGCTCCACCTCTGGGTGCTGCGCGCCCCCCGCCCCGGCGACGACTTCCGCCAGGTCCTGCTGCTGGACGCCGCCTCGGCCTCGCCCACCTCGGGCGAGGTCGCCGAGGGCGGTCGCGACAAGGTCCGCTGGCCCGAGCTGCGCCGCACCGTGCTCGACGCCTGGCGGGCGTTCGACCTCGCCGCCCGCGAGGGCCTGCCGCTGCCCCCGGACCGCCCCGGGCAGCACCGGACGGTGGCGGCCATCGACCTGCTCGACGACGAGACCGACCTCTCGCCCGCCCGCCACGTCCCCCCGGCCGCCCCGCCCGGCGGCGCGGCCGGACTCTCCCACCTCGGCGGCCGGCTGACGGAGCTGCTGGCCGGGCTCGCCGACCCCGGCACGCTGCTGCCCGAGCCGGCCGGCGAGGCGGACGGCGCCGGCGGTGCCGGCGTCGCCGTGGCCACGCTGGGGGAGCTGGTCCGCTCCGGACTGCTGGAGGTGCACTCCTCCGGTGCGGGCGTCCCCTCCCGGCCGGCCGGCGCCGATCCGACCGGCACCCCCGTCCTCACCGACCAGGACCTCATCACCGGCAGCACCCCCGGCGCCGTCCTCGACCGGCACGCCGCCGCACCCGACGCCGCCGGTACCGGGGTGCTGACCCGGCCCGGTGACGTCCTCGTCCCCGCTCTCGGCGGCGCCGCCGCCCGCGTCGTCGGCCCGGACGGCCCGCCCGCCGGCGCCGCGCTCGGCCGCCAGCTCCACCTGCTGCGCCCCGACCCGGCCGCCCTCGACCCGGACTTCCTGGCCGGCCACCTGCGCTCCACGGCCGCCGCCCGCCGGGCCGCCAGCCACGCCTCCACCACCACCCGCCTGGACATCCGCCGGGTCGAACTGCCGCGCCTGCCGATCACCGAGCAGCGCCGGCTCGGCGCGGCCTTCGCCCGGCTCGCCGCCTTCGACGCGACCCTGCAACGCGCCGCCGCCCTCGGCCGCACCCTCACCCAGGCCGCCACCGACGCCCTCGCCGCCGGCGCCGCCGAACCGCCGCGGTCCCCCTGACGCCGCACCGGGCGCGCGGGGCGTGAAGGGCGGGCCCGGGCGCGGGCGGTTCGGGCGCGGTGCGGCTGCGGCAGAAGGACTCCAGCGTGACGGGTGCGAGCGGTACGGTGTGCGGAACCGGTCCCGTGGCCGGGACCGCCGTCGTCCTCACCCGCTCAGGAGCGCGCATGTCAGGGCAGTACCCCGGGCAGTTCGGCCCACCGCCCGGTGGCACGCCGGCCGGCGGCATACCCGGTACCGCGCCGCAGGCCTACGCCCCGACCATGGCCGTTCCGCCACCGGGCCCCGGACGGCAGGCCGGTCCGTACGGCGTGCTCGGCCGGGTCCTGGTGGTCCTCGCGCCGCTGCTCTCCGTCGGCCTGCTCGGCATGGTGCCGTCGCTGCTGCTGGCGCTCCGCCGCCGCCGGGCCTACGACATCCTGGGCGCGGTGGTGTACGCCGGGCTCTTCCTCACCTTCTTCATCTGCATCGGGATCGCCGGCAGCTACCCCAAGGGCGAGGCCCCGCTCGCCGACGGGATCGGCACCACGATGATGGTGCTGATGTGGTTCACCCCGCCGGTGCACTTCCTGCTGATGGACCGCCAGGTGGTCTGGTCGGCGGGCCGGCCCGCGCAGCCGTCCGTTCCGGCCGGCTCGTACCCGCCGCCGGCCGGGTACGGCTACCCGGCGCCCGCCAAGGTGGCCGGGACGTACCCGCAGCCCGTGCAGCCGTACCCGTCCGCCCCGCCGTACGGGACCGCCGCCCCGTACCCGCAGGCCGCCCCGCCGTACCCGGCCGTCGACTCCCACCCGTCGGCGATCTCCCACCCGCCCGTGCGCGCGGCCGGCCCCGGGGCGGGCGGCTCCGCTCCCGCCGGTGCCGGTCCCGCCACCTCCGACGAACTGCGCGAACTCGGCGAACTGCTGCGCCGTCAGGCCCGTGAGGACCGCTCGTGACCGTCGTCCGGACGATCGGCGGCCGCTACCAGCTCACCGAGAAGATCGGCCACGGCGGCATGGGCCAGGTCTGGGCCGGCCGTGACGAACGGCTCGCCCGCCCGGTCGCGGTCAAGCTGCTGCGCACCGACCACCTGCTCGCCGCCACCGGCGCCGCCGACCCCACCACCGCCGGACACCGCCGGCACGGCGACGAGCTGCGCCACCGCTTCCTGCGCGAGTGCCGCACCACCGCAGCCCTCGACCACCCCGGCCTGGTCACCGTCTTCGACGCGGGTGAGGACGGCGGCGAGCTGTACCTCGTCATGCAGCGCGTGTCCGGCGTCAGCCTGGCCGACCTCATCGCCGAGGACGCGCCGTTCCCGGTCGAGCGCGCGGTCTCGGTGGCCGCCCAGCTCTGCGCCGCGCTGGCCGCCGTCCACGCCGTGCCCGTCGTCCACCGGGACCTCAAGCCCAGCAACGTGATGGTCCGGGAGGACGGCCGGACCGTCCTGCTGGACCTCGGCATCGCCACCGCGATCGACCCCACGGCCACCCGCCTCACGCTCACCGGCGTCCCGATCGGCAGCCCCTCCTACATGGCGCCGGAACAGGCGCTGTCCGCCACCGTCGACCCGCGCAGCGACCTGTACGCGCTCGGCTGCCTGCTGCACGAGATGCTGACCGGCGAGGGGCCGTTCCGCGCGCCCACCGCCCTCGGGCTGCTGCGCCGGCACGTCGACGATCCGCCGGTGCCGCTGCGCGACCTGCGCCCGGAGGTGCCGGCGCCGCTGGAGCGGCTGGTCCTCGACCTGCTCGCCAAGCGGCCCGGGGACCGTCCGGCCGACGCGCAGGAGGTCTTCGCGCTGCTGCTGCCGCTGCTGCCCGCCGCCGTTCCCGTGCCGCAGCCCCGGTACGGGGCGCTGCCCGACCCGGCCCGGCCGTACCGGCACCCGCTCCAGCCGCAGCCCCGGCCCTCGGGCCCCGCGCCGGTGGCGCCGCAGCCGTTCCTGATGGCCGCCGTGCCGCCCGTCGCAGTGCCCGTCGCGGCGGGGGAGGACTTCGCGGCGGCCTGCGCCCGGCTCTCCGACCTGGTCGACGCGGGCCGGCGCGCCGAGGTGCTCGACCTCGCCGCCCGGCTGCTGGCACGCGGTCGCTCCGAACTAGGCGACGGCGCGGCGATGGTCCGCACCGTCCGCACCATCTACGCGCGCACCCTGCTCCAGGAGCGGCGCCACCAGGAGGCTCTCCCGGAGTACCGGCGGCTCGTGGCCACCGTCGAGGGCGGCCCGCACGGCCGCCGCGCCCTGGAACCCCGCTACCGCGTCGCCGAGTGCCTCGAACAGCTCGGCCGCGGCGCGGAGGCGCTCGCCGAGTACCAGGCCCTGCTCGCGGTCTGGCCGGAGACCGAACCGGAGCGGCTGCTGGACCTCCGGGAGCGGATCGGCGTCCTGCTGGCCTCGCTCGGCGAGACGGAAGCGGCGTGGTCCTGGCTGCTCCAACTCCTCTTCGACCGCGAACGCCGCGAGGGCCCCCACCACCCGACAGTCCGCCGCCTGCGCCAAACCCTCGACACCCTCCAACCCCACCGCACCACCGCCACCCCCTGGCCCCCACCCCCCTGACACCCGGGCCTGGCGCAGGAAGTCGGCCGGTCCGACTTCCCACTCCGGCGAGGGCCGGCATTGCCACGCTGGCCTCGCAATTCTTGATGGAGGCGGACTTGGGGTCGCCCATTCGGTACACCAGCGCGGGGCTGGGGCAGCAAGGGGCGTCCGTTGATGTCGGCTTGCTCGACTTCGTGCGCTGACTGGCGTTACTCGCCTTCCTGCTCTGCCGGGGTCCGGCCCTCGGTTTCTGGTGGCGGTGGGCTCGGGGCCGCTCTATCGGGGCACCGGCGTGCTGGCTGCCATGGGGGGTTCTCGGAGTTGGCGCGGGAGGTCGGCCAGCTCGGCTTCCCGCACTGACTGGTGTGCGCTCGTTTCCCGGGTCGGGACGGGGGAGCGGGAGGTCGGCGGGGCTGGCACTGCCGCTGTTCGGTCCTCGCGTTTCCGGTGGTGGCGGGTCAGGGGTCGTCCGACGGGGATACCGGGATGGGAAGTCGGTGGAGCTGTCTTTCCGCTCCGGTGGGCTCGGGTCCGGTGTGCCGGCTGCGTGTGGCCGGGGGCATGACTTTCGGCAGATACGTGGTGGGGCCGGGGTCCGTAGGGTCGGGTGGGTGTGGAGAGAGCGGTGGGTGGAGCGGGCGCTGTTGGTGGTGGCGGCCGGAGGGCTGGGGTTGAGCCAGGTGTCCCTCTGGTGGATGCTGCCGGGGATCGCGGCGGCGTTCGCGGCCGGAGTGCGGATGGAGCGGGTGCGGTCGGCGGCCGTGCTGCTGGTGGTCCTGGTGACGGCCGGGACGGTGGCGGCCATCGTCGTGCCGGCCTGGTCGGTGCGGGCGACGTCCGCGGTCTCGGTCCTGGTCTGCGCCGGGATGGGGCCGTGGATGGTGGGCCGGTTCTGGCGGCAGTCGCAGGAGCTGGTGCGGGCCGGCTGGGAACGTGCGGAGCGGGCCGAGCGGGAGCAGCGGCTGGTGGCCGAGCAGGCGCGGCTGCGCGAGCGGGCCCGGATCGCCCAGGACATGCACGACGCCCTCGGGCACGACCTCAGCCTGATCGCCCTGCGCGCCGGCGCGCTGAAGCTGGCGCCCGACCTGGCCCCGCCGCACCGGGAGGCGGCCCAGGAGATCCGGGCGGGTGCCGCGGCCGCCGTCGAGCGGCTCGGCGAGGTGATCGGCGTCCTGCGGGACGAGACGGACGCGCACGCCGCCCGGGGCCCGGCCGACGCGGGTGTCCCGCAGCTGGTGGCGGAGGCGGCCGCGGCGGGCCTGGACGTCCGGCTGACCGTCACCGGTGAGCCGGAGGGAATGCCGCGGGCGGCCGAGCACGCCGCGTACCGGGTGGTCCAGGAGGCGCTGACCAATGCCGCCAAGCACGCCCCGGCGGCGTCGGTCGAGGTGCGGGTGGCGTACTCCCCGGACGGCGCCATGGTCCAGGTGGTCAACGGTCCGTCCCCGACGGCGCCGGCGGACCGGGCCGCGGCGGCCGGCGGCCGCGGCCTGATCGGCCTGGCCGAGCGGGTCCGGCTGGCCGGCGGCACCTTCCGGCACGGGCCCCGCGCCGACGGCGGGGGATTCGAGGTCCGTGCCGACCTGCCCCGCGCCGGTGCCCCGGTGGGCGGCCCGGTGCCGCGGCCGGCCGTGGTCTCGCCCGCCCGGGAACTGCGCCGCGCCCGGCGCCGGGTGGGCCGGATGATGGCGGCCGTGGTGCTGGTGCCGCTGTCCGTCGCCCTGGCCCTGACCGCCGTGCTGCGGAGCTGGACGATCCACGCGGCCGACCGGTCCCGCCTCGACCCCGCCGACTACGCGGCGCTGCGCGTCGGCCAGGACCGCGCCACCGTCCAGCGATTTCTGCCGGAACGTCAGTTTCCGTACCATCCGTCCGTGGGCAGCCCGCCACCGAGCGGAGAGGGAGTGACGTGCGAGTACTACGCGATGACGGCCGAGGCGTTCAACGACGACCGTTCCGGGGACGCGTACCGGCTCTGCTTCCGGAACGACGTGCTGATCTCCCTGGACGCCCTGATCCAGTGAGCGCCCGGTGAGCGGCGTGGAAGGGGAGGACGGGGCCCGTACCCCGATCCGGGTGGTCATCGCGGACGACGAGCCGATGGTGCGGGCCGGGGTGCGCGCCGTGCTCGCCACCGACCCGGGGATCGAGATCGTCGCCGAGACCGGCGATGGCCGGGAGGCGGTCGAACTGGTCCGGCGCCACCGCCCGGACGTCGCCGTGCTGGACATCCGGATGCCCGGGACGGACGGCATCGCCGCCGCCGCGGAGATCCGGCGGAGCGCCGTCACCACCCGCACCGGGGCGGCGACCGGGATCGTCATGCTGACCACCTTCGGTGAGGACGACTACATCCTGCGGGCCCTCGGCGGGGGCGCCAACGGGTTCCTGATCAAGTCCGGCGAGCCGGAGGAGCTGATCGCCGGCGTCCGGTCGGTGGCGGGCGGCGCGGCCTACCTCTCACCCCGGGTGGCCGCCCGGGTGGTGGCTCACCTCGCCGCCACCGGGGCCGGCGGGCCGGCCGACCGCCGGGCCGCCGCGCAGCACCGGGTGGCCGGGCTGACCGCCCGCGAACGGGACGTGCTGGCGCTGGTCGCCGCCGGGCTGTCCAACGGCCAGATCGCCCGCCGGATCGGGGTGGTGGAAGGCACGGTGAAGGCCCACGTCAGCAATGTCCTGGCGCGGCTGGGGGTGGCCAACCGGGCGGCCGCCGCCGTCCTCGCCCACGAGGCCGGCCTGGCCGCCGGCCCGCCGGCCTGACGCGGGGGCGGACCTCGGAGCGGACGCCGGGGCGGACGTCGGCCGCTGCGGACGGAGCAGCAGCGGCCCGAGCAGCCGCACCCCGCCCAGCGCGCCGACCGCCGCCGTCGCCGACGGCAGCAGCGCGACCAGCACCGCCGCCGTGACCGTCCCGCCCAGGGCCGCCCCGGCGAGCACGTCGTGCGGGTAGTGCACCCCGGCGGCGACCCGCAGGGCGGCCGTGCCGAGGCCGACCGGTATGACCAGCCACGCCCAGCGCGGCCGCAGCAGCACCAGCCCGGTGGCCAGCGCGACGGCCAGGGTCGCGTGGTTGCTGGGGAACGACCAGTCGCCCGCCGGAGGGCAGTCGGCGAGCGCGGTGGACGGCAGGGCGGCCAGCGCCCGGCAGGGCCGCTCCTCGTCGACCACGAGCTTCAGCAGCTCGCTCGCCCCGTACGCGAGCACGGTGCCGAGGCCGGTGAGCGCGACGCCCGCGACCGCGTCGGCGGCCCGCCGCCCGCGCGCCGTCCACCAGCGGAGCACCAGCAGCAGGCCCAGCACCAGCAGCCCGGCCTCGGTGGCGGGCTCCAGCAGGTCGGCGAGCCCGGGCGGTGCGTCGGCGACGGTGTCGGCCACCCGGCGGTAGCCGGCGGCGGACCAGCCGGTGACCACCTCGACCGGTCCGTCCCCGTCCGCGCGCCCCGGCGCCAGCCACCCGACCGCACCGGTTCCCGCACCGAGCAGGACCACCGCGAAGGCCGTTCTGTTCCTGAGCGTGTTCGTCATGCCACGCACGGTAGGAGTGCGGACCGGGGCCGGACCCGACCCGAAAGACAGGGGCGGACCATGACGATCGTCAGGGTTGACGCCCACGCCAAGCCATGCGGACTCCTCCGCCCGGCCCCCGTCCGCACCCCCGCGCCCACCCGGGCCCGCGGCTGGTGCGAGCCGGACGACCCGGGGGCGGGGGTGCGGGCCGGACGGGTAGGTTCGGGGTGTGACGACGAATCCTCCGGGCGCGAAGCTGATCCTGCTCATCACCACCCACCGGGTGGCCCCCGGCCTGCTGTCGTGGCCCGCCTGGGAGGCGCTGCGGTCCGCCGGACGGGTGCTCGCCGCCGACCCGGCGCACCCGCAGCTGCCCGCCCTGACGCAGGCCGGCGTCGACGTCCGGATCGTGGCCCCCGGCTCCGCCCCCGCGCTGGCCCGGCTGCTCACCGAGGCCCCGGCCGACCGCCCGGCCGACCTCCCGGCCGCCCGGCCCGCCGAGGCCGACCGCCCCGCCGCCACCACCCGACCCGCCACCACCCGACCCGCCACCGCCCACCCGGCCGCCGGTCCGACCGTCTGGCTGGGCAGCCCGGACGGCGACCCCGGGCTGACCGACGCGCTGGCCCGCCTCGCCGTCGAGCACGCCGGCGAGGTGCCGGAGATCGAGGTGCTGCCCGGCTCCTACGACCTGCCGGGCGCGCGGCTGCTGGACCTGGTCTCCGTGATGGACCGGCTCCGCTCGCCGGGCGGCTGCCCCTGGGACGCCGAGCAGACCCACGCCAGCCTGGTGAAGTACCTGGTCGAGGAGGCCTACGAGCTGGTCGAGGCGATCGAGGAGGGGGACCGCGACATGCTCCGCGAGGAGCTGGGCGACGTCCTGCTGCAGGTCTTCTTCCACTCCCGGATCGCCGAGGAGCACCCCACCGGCGCCTTCTCGATCGACGATGTGGCGGGCGACATCGTCGACAAGCTGATGTACCGCCACCCGCACGTGTTCGGCGACGCCGAGGCGGGCGGCGCCGACGAGGTGGAGGCCAGCTGGGAGGCGCTCAAGGCCGCCGAGAAGTCGGAGCGCGAGTCGGTGCTGGACGGCGTGCCGGCCGGGCTGCCCTCGCTCGCGTACGCGGCGAAGCTGGTGTCGCGGGTGCGCCGGGCCGGCTTCACGGGCGTGCCGGACGCGCCGTACGAGCTGCCCGGAGAGCTCACGGCCGAGTCGGCGGGCCGGCTGCTGCTCGCGGTGGCGCAGCGCGCGCACGACGCCGGGGTGGACGTGGACGCCGCGCTGCGGGCCGCGGCGCGCGGCTACCGGGACGAGGTGCGCGCCGCCGAGGGCCTGGAGCCCGCGCCGTAGCGGGCCGGCCGGGGCCTCAGGCGGCGGCGTCCTCCAGCGGACGGCGCCGCGCCGGGACGACGACCTCGCCGATCGCCTCGCCGACCAGGGCGACGAGCTCGGCGAGCCGTTCCAGGTCGAGGTGGTCGGGCAGGTCGGAGAGCGAGACGATCCGCTCGCCGCCCGGCCCGGCCACGCAGAACAGGTCGATCGGGCCGAGGTGCTTCTCGGTGGTGTCGACCAGCGCGGCGACGTCGCTGGGGCGGCGGACGTCCCCGCAGACGCCGACGACCGGGCAGCCCGGTCGGTCGAGCTCGGTGGCGAGGTCCTCGGCGATCCCGACCCGCTGGTCGGCGATCAGCACGCCGGCGGCCCCCGCGGCGGTGAGCCGGCGGGCGAGGTCAGCCCCCGACCCGCCGTCGAGTACGGCGATCACGACGACCGAACCGGTGTCCCGCATGGCCCTGCTCCTCCCTGTGGGCGGCTCCGCACCGGCGCCCACGGACATCTTGCGGAGGATCGTAGGCACGTCCTGACCCTCCGCAACAGGAATTACCCCTCAGGTGACCAGGCTCACGCCTGCCGTGCACGACGGGCTTCGGACGCGGCCCCGACGGCCGCCCCGACGGCCGCGCGCACGCCGTGCGGTGGCCCGGACACGCCCGGGATACCGTCGACCCATGCCAGCTCAGCCCGACCCCGCCCGCCCGCCCCTGTTCACCTGGGAGTTCGCCGCCGATCCGTACCCCGCGTACGCGTGGCTGCGCGAGCACGAGCCGGTGCACCGGACCACCCTGCCGAGCGGGGTGGAGGCGTGGCTGGTCACCCGGTACGCGGACGCCCGGCAGGCGCTCGCGGACAGCCGGCTCTCCAAGAACCCGGTGCACCACAGCGAGCAGGCCCACCGCACCGGCCGGGTCGGCATCCCGGGCGAGCGCCAGGCCGACCTCATGACGCACCTGCTGAACATCGACCCGCCGGACCACACCCGGCTGCGCCGGCTGGTGTCCAAGGCGTTCACGCCGCGCCGGGTGGCGGCGTTCGAGCCGCGGGTGCAGCAGCTGACCGACCGGCTGATCGACGGCTTCGCGGCCCGCGGGTCCGCCGACCTCATCCACGAGTTCGCGTTCCCGCTCCCCATCTACGCGATCTGCGACCTGCTCGGGGTGCCCGCCGAGGACCAGGACGACTTCCGGGACTGGGCCGGGATGATGCTGCGACACACCAAACCGGGCCACGGCAGCGGTCAGCGCGGCGGCGTGGGGCGCGCGGTGAAGCGGATGCGGGCCTACCTGGCGGAGCTGATCCACCGCAAGCGGGCGGACCTCGGCGACGACCTGATCTCGGGGCTGATCCGGGCCAGCGACCACGGCGAGCACCTGACCGAGAACGAGGCCGCGGCGATGGCCTTCATCCTGCTGTTCGCCGGCTTCGAGACGACGGTCAACCTGATCGGCAACGGCGTGTACGCGCTGCTGCGCAACCCGGGGCAGCGCGCCCTGCTCCAGGAGTCGGTCGGCCGCGGCGAGAGCGCGCTGCTGGAGACCGGGATCGAGGAACTGCTGCGCTACGACGGGCCGGTGGAGCTGGCCACCTGGCGGTTCGCGGCCAGTCCGCTGACCATCGGCGGGGTGGAGATCCCGGTCGGCGACCCGGTGCTGGTGGTGCTCGCGGCGGCGGACCGGGACCCGGCGCGGTTCGCCGACGAGAACACCCTGGACCTGGCCCGGACGGACAACCCGCACCTGGGGTTCGGGCACGGCATCCACTACTGCATCGGCGCGCCGCTGGCGCGGCTGGAGGGGCGGGCCGCGCTGGCCACCCTGCTGACCCGGCTGCCGGACCTTCGGCTCGCCGCCGACCCCGGGGACCTGCGCTGGCGCGGTGGTCTGATCATGCGTGGACTTCGTGAACTTCCGGTGGAATTCACGCCGGAGAAAAGGCCTGACCTGGCCGTTCCCGGCGGCGCCTGCGAGGCCTGACGGACACCCACGACACGCTGACGGATGCTCTCCGAACCGTGTTTCACAGGGGTCTGAACCCGCATCAATCCGGACATACCGCTTCGGTTGGTAGGCAATCCATCACGTGACGTGATGTTCGTGTGATATCGACGATATGAGCTTGTGATTGCTCTGAAGATCTGTCTACTCTCCGTGGAGCCCGCCGCTGCGGGCCCCGTCCGCGGAACGCCGAGTCCTGCCCGCCGCGTCACGGGAAACCGACCAGAACCCTGGGCAGGGGCGGGGGAACCAGGTTTCGTGCCGTCTCCCACGGCTAGGGGTGAAGCCGCCTCCGCGCGGCCGGGCCACCTCCCGGTCCGAACCCGACAGCTCACCTCGCAGGCGTGCGGAGAGGGACCTCGTCATGCTGTTCGTTGGAACCGGTCGTCACCGTCGCCGTACCCAGGCCGAGAAGGCCATCGCCGTCGCCGGTGTCGCCGGCGTCGGGCTGGCCATGCCCATCCTGAGCGCCACCGGCGCCTCCGCCGCCCCGGTCTCCACCTGGGACGCGGTCGCCCAGTGCGAGAGCGGCGGCAACTGGAGCATCAACACCGGCAACGGCTTCTACGGCGGCCTCCAGTTCACCCCCAGCACCTGGAAGGCGTACGGCGGCGCCGCCTACGCGCCGCAGGCCAACCAGGCCTCGAAGGCGCAGCAGATAGCGGTCGCCGAGAAGGTCCTCGCCTCGCAGGGCCCGGGCGCCTGGCCGGTCTGCTCCAAGAAGGCCGGCCTGAGCAAGGGCGGCGCCCCGGCGGCGGTCGACACCTCGACGGACGCCAAGCCGGCCGCCCCGAAGCCGCAGGCCCAGCCGCAGCAGCAGACCCCGAAGGCCGCCGCCCCGAAGCCGGCCGCCGCTCCGCAGGCCCAGCCGCAGCAGCAGGCCGCCAAGCCGCAGGCCCGGCAGTACGCGCCGCAGAGCGCCCAGCAGCAGCCCAAGCAGCAGACGCCGCAGCCCAAGCAGCAGGCCCCGCAGGTCCAGCAGCAGGCTCCGCAGTCCCCGGCCTTCTCCGGCAAGGCCGGCTGGGACGCCGACGCCAAGGTGTACTGGTACCAGAGCAACGGCGCCTGGTACTGGACCAGCCACCAGAGCGTCTACCAGCAGTACGCCGGCCAGGCCGCCCAGAGCGCCCCCGCCGCCCCGCAGCAGTCGGCCGGCCAGGGCTACACCGTCCGCTCCGGCGACACCCTCGCCGGGATCGCCGCCGGCCAGGGCGTCTCCGGCGGCTGGCACGCCCTGTACGACGGCAACCGCGGCACCATCGGCGCCGACCCGAACCTGATCGTCCCCGGCCAGGTCCTGACCCTCGGCTGACACCCGTTCGACCGGCGAGGTCCGGCCGAGCGGACGGAGGGGGCCGATTGGGCCCCCTTCGTCCGCATCCGGACCTCTCCGGCCGGGCAACCAGGTGAACTACCGGTGGGTAGCCGGGCCACACGCTGAGACGGAGCCGAGGTCGACGTGGCCCGGACAGCCCGTGCGGTTAGGCTCTGGTCGTAACGACTCCGCAATCGTCCGGCCGACTGCACCCACCGTCAGCCGAACCTGCTTCCGCTAGGAGATGCCTCGTGCCGTCCATCGATGTCGTCGTAGCCCGTGAGATTCTCGACTCGCGCGGCAACCCCACGGTCGAGGTCGAGGTCGGCCTCGACGACGGCAGCACCGGCCGTGCCGCCGTCCCGTCGGGTGCCTCCACCGGTGCCTTCGAGGCGCTGGAGCTCCGCGACGGCGACAAGAACCGCTACTTCGGCAAGGGCGTGGAGAAGGCCGTCCTGGCCGTCATCGAGCAGATCGGCCCGGAGCTGGTCGGCTACGACGCCACCGAGCAGCGCCTGATCGACCAGGCCATGCTCGACCTGGACGCCACCCCGGACAAGTCCTCGCTCGGCGCCAACGCCATCCTGGGCGTCTCGCTGGCCGTCGCGCACGCCGCCTCCGAGGCCAGCGACCTGCCGCTGTTCCGCTACCTGGGCGGCCCGAACGCGCACGTCCTGCCGGTCCCGATGATGAACATCCTCAACGGCGGCTCGCACGCGGACTCCAACGTCGACATCCAGGAGTTCATGATCGCCCCGATCGGCGCGGAGTCCTTCTCCGAGGCCGTCCGCTGGGGCGTCGAGGTCTACCACACCCTCAAGGGCGTGCTGAAGGAGCGCGGTCTGTCGACCGGCCTGGGCGACGAGGGCGGCTTCGCCCCGAACCTGGACTCCAACCGCGAGGCCCTGGACCTCATCGTCGAGGCCATCCAGAAGGCCGGCTACGTGCCGGGCAAGGACGTCGCGCTCGCCCTGGACGTCGCCTCCTCCGAGTTCTACGAGGACGGCGCCTACCAGTTCGAGGGCAAGGCGCTCACCTCCGCCGAGCTCATCGAGTACTACGCCGGCCTGGTCGCCGCCTACCCGCTGGTCTCCATCGAGGACCCGCTGGACGAGTCGGACTGGGACGGCTGGAAGGCCATGACCGAGAAGCTGGGCGACAAGGTCCAGCTGGTCGGCGACGACCTGTTCGTCACCAACCCGGCCCGCCTGGCCCGCGGCATCGAGACCGGCACCGCCAACGCGCTGCTGGTGAAGGTCAACCAGATCGGCTCGCTGACCGAGACCCTGGACGCCGTCGAGCTGGCCCAGCGCAACGGCTACCGCTGCATGATGTCGCACCGCTCCGGCGAGACCGAGGACGTCACCATCGCCGACCTGGCCGTCGCCACCAACTGCGGCCAGATCAAGACCGGCGCCCCGGCCCGCTCCGAGCGGGTCGCCAAGTACAACCAGCTGCTGCGCATCGAGGAGATCCTCGACGACGCCGCCGAGTACGCCGGCCGCGGCGCCTTCCCGCGGTTCAAGCACGAGGGCTGAGCCCGCCCGGCGGCGCCCGGCCGGTATCGCCGGACGCCCGGTAGCGCACGCCTGACCGGTGCCCCGCCGTTCACCCCGTAGGGTGGACGGCGGGGCACCGTCGCGACCAGGAGGGGACACCGCAGATGGCAGGCTGGAGGATCCCGGGCTTGGCCGCCCGGCCTCGGTTCACGAGCCGGGCGACCGTCCTCGTGCTGGTGCTCTGCTCACTGGTGGCGATCCTGGCCTACCCGACGCGGCAGTTCGTCTCGCAGCGCTCGGAGATCTCGGCGCAGCGCGCCCGGGCCGAGCACGCCCGGCAGGAGGTCGAGCAGCTGCGCCGGGAGAAGGCCCGCTGGCAGGACCCGGAGTACGTCAAGGCGCAGGCCCGCACCCGGCTGCACTACGCGATGCCGGGGGAGACCCCGTACATCGCGGTCGACCCGGCGGCCCAGGACGCGGCGAAGTCCGCGCTGGGCGCGCCGCCGCCCGCGCAGGGCCCGGCGGCCGGTCCGGCGAAGGCTGCCCGGCCCTGGTACGCCAGCGTCTGGGACTCCGTGGACGCCGCTGCCGCCGCCGCACCGGTGGCCCCCGCCGCCCCGGGGCAGTCCGCCCCTCCCTCACCACCCGCCCCCGCCCCCGCTGGAGACAGCTCCTCCCATGACCACTGAGAACCACCCCACCGTCTCCGACGAGGACGTCGCGGCGATCGCCGCACAGCTCGGCCGGGTCCCGCGCGGCCTGCGCGGCGTGGCCCACCGCTGCCCGTGCGGCAACCCGGACGTCGTGGAGACGGCCCCCCGGCTGCCGGACGGCACGCCGTTCCCGACGCTGTACTACCTGACCTGCCCCAAGGCCGCCTCGCTGATCGGCACCCTGGAGGCGGACGGCGTGATGAAGGAGCAGACCGCCCGGCTCGCCGAGGACCCGGAGCTGGCCGCGGCGTACCAGAAGGCGCACGAGGACTACATCGCCCGCCGGGACGCCATCGAGGTACTGGAGGGCTTCCCGAGCGCCGGCGGCATGCCGGACCGGGTCAAGTGCCTGCACGTCCTGGTCGGCCACTCGCTGGCGGCCGGCGAGGGCGTCAACCCGCTCGGCGACGAGGCGATCGGCATGCTGGAGGACTGGTGGGCCAAGGGCCCGTGCGTCTCCGCCGCCGAGGTCACGGCCGCCGGCGAGCGGGTGGCCCGCAACCGGGCCAAGGAGCAGGACCACGCGGCCGTGATCGCGGCCAAGGAGCAGAAGACCGCCGAGCGCGCCGCCAAGCGGGCCGCGCAGGAGTCGGACGAGGCGGGGGAGGACGGGGCGTGAGCACGACCCGGGTGGCCGCGATCGACTGCGGCACCAATTCGATCCGGCTGCTGGTCGCCGACCTCGACCCGGAGACCGGGGCGATCACCGACCTCGACCGGCGGATGATCATCAACCGGCTGGGCCAGGGCGTGGACCGCACCGGCCGGCTGCACCCGGACGCGCTGGAGCGCACCTTCGCCGCCTGCCGCGAGTACGCCGAGGTGATCTCCGGTTTCGGGGTGGGCCCGGAGCGGATCCGCTTCGTCGCCACCAGCGCCTCCCGGGACGCCGAGAACAGCGCCGAGTACGTCGACGGCGTGCGGGCGGCCCTGGGCGTCGAGCCCGAGGTGGTCAGCGGCGAGGAGGAGGCGCACCTGTCCTTCGTCGGCGCCACCAAGGAGCTCACCGGTGGTCAGTTCCCGGCCCCCTACCTGGTCTTCGACCTGGGCGGCGGCTCGACCGAGTTCGTGCTCGGGGCCGAGGACGTCCGGGCGGCGCGCTCGGTGGACATCGGCTGCGTGCGGCTGACCGAGCGGCACTTCGGCGGCGCCGAGCTGCCGTCGGACGAGCGGATCGCCGAGGCGCGGGCGCACGTGCGCGCCGAGCTGGACCGGGCCGAGGAGGCCGTCCCGCTGACCGGCGCGGCCACCCTGGTCGGCCTGGCCGGCACGGTCACCACCATCTCGGCGATCGCCCAGGACCTGCCCCGGTACGACTCGGAGGCGATCCACCACTCGCGGATCCCCCGCGAGCGGGTCGCCGAGATCGCCGACCGGCTGCTGCACTCCACCCACGCCGAGCGGGCGGCGATCCCGTCGATGCACCCGGGCCGGGTGGACGTGATCGCGGCCGGCGCGCTGGAACTGCTGGAGATCATGGAGCGGACGGGCGCCGCCGAGGTGGTCGTCAGCGAGCACGACATCCTGGACGGAATCGCCTGGAGCATCGCCCGCTGAACAGGTGCGGGACTTACCGTCCGGCCCCGGACGCCCCCCCTGGGGCTCCGGGGCCGGGGCGCGCCGGGGGCGCTGCGGGAATGTTCGTGAATTTCTTCACATGGCGATCCAGCCTTTCGCCGCACCGGGCGGTCCGGTCCGTCCGATATGTGGGACCGAAGGCTCGCTCGGCGTGACGACCCCTGGATCGCAGGTTTCGGCCCGCCAGAGGTTTGAAAATCGAAATCCTGTAGGGGAACCCGCCCGGGTCATGGATCGTTGCTGCTCAGCGGGGCCGTCCGAACGGGCGTGCCCACCGGGTGGCCGCATGGGCCGCGAGGGGCCCGGCGGGGGGTCGAAACGGGGGCGCGTAGTGTAGCAGAGGGGGTCCAGAAGCTTGTGAGCGGGCTCACGAAGGCTGCTCCGAGCGGTGCTGGATACTTTCGGATATGAGCACCACGGAGCGTCCTCGCATCCTCATTGTCGGCGGTGGTTACGTCGGCCTGTATGCCGCGATGCGCATCCTCAAGAAGATGCGTTACGGCGAAGCGACCGTCACGGTCGTCGACCCGCGGTCGTACATGACGTACCTGCCCTTCCTCCCCGAGGCGGCCGGCGGCAACGTCGCGCCCCGCAACCTCGTCGCGCCCCTGCGCACCGCGCTGAAGAACGCGGAGGTGCTCACCGGTGCGGTCACCGGTGTGGACCACGAGCGCAAGATCGCCACGATCCAGCCCGCGGCCGGCGACTCGTACGAGCTGCCCTTCGACTACCTGGTCGTCGCGACCGGCTCGGTCTCCCGCACCTTCCCGATCCCGGGTCTGGCCGAGAACGGCATCGGCATGAAGACCGTGGAGGAGGCCATCGCCCTCCGCAACCACGTCATGGCGCAGCTGGACAAGGCCGAGTCCACCACGGACGAGGCGGTCCGCCGCAAGGCGCTGACCTTCGTCATCATCGGCGGCGGCTTCGCCGGCGTCGAGACGATCGCCGAGATCGAGGACATGGCGCGCGACGCCTCCAAGATCTACAAGACCGTCAGCCGTGACGACATGCGCTTCGTCGTGGTCGAGGCCGCCAACCGCATCCTCCCCGAGATGGGCCCGGACCTCGGTCTGTGGACCAAGGAGAAGCTCGAGGAGCGCAACATCGAGGTCTACATCGAGACCTCGATGGACTCCTGCGTCGACGGCCACGTCGTGCTGAAGAACGGCATGGAGATGGACGCCTCCACCATCGTGTGGACGGCCGGCGTGAAGCCGAACCCGGTGCTGACCCGGTTCGGCCTGCCGCTGGGCCCGCGCGGCCACGTCGACACCGCGCCGACCCTGCAGGTCCAGGGCTTCGACTACGTCTGGGCCGCCGGCGACAACGCCCAGGTGCCGGACCTCGCCGCCGGTGAGGGCGCCTGGTGCCCGCCGAACGCGCAGCACGCCGTGCGCCAGGCCGCCGTCCTCGGCGACAACGTGATCTCCGGCATGCGCGGCTTCCCGCAGCAGGAGTACAAGCACAAGAACCTCGGTGCGGTCGCCGGTCTCGGCCTGCACAAGGGTGTCGCGATCCTCTTCGGCAAGTACAAGCTGAAGGGCCGTCCGGCCTGGTGGTTCCACCGCCTGTACCACGGCGCCATGGTCCCCACCTTCAACCGGAAGGTCCGCGTCTTCACCGACTGGACCCTCGCCGTCTTCCTGAAGCGCGAGATGGTCGGCCTGTCGCAGATGGAGAACCCGTACCAGCCGATCCAGGAGGTCACGGCCCCCACCAAGCCCGCCGTCGAGGCCGCCAAGCCGGCCGCCGACAAGGAGCTCGCCAGCAAGTAACGACTGCGGACCCCGGTGTGGGAGCACCGGGGCATGAGTCGGAGGCCCTCCGCCCGGCAGCGTTGCCGGACCACGACCTCCGTGGTGCTCAGCCGGCTGTGCGAGTCGGGCGGAGTACAGAAGTGAACGAGAAGGCCCCCGCCGAACCCTCCGGCGGGGGCCTTCTCGTCACTCCCGACGGTCAGTCGGTCTTGATGCTGGCCAGGATGTCCAGCTTGGAGGCCCGGCGGGCGGGCCAGAAGGCGGCCACCAGGCCGACCAGGCCGGCCAGGGCCAGGAAGAGCAGCAGCTGGCCGAAGGGGACCACGGTGGCCATGCCCTGCAGGCTGGACTTCAGGGTGCCGTTGATCGCCCAGGCCATGAAGCAGCCGAGCAGGATGCCGATGCCGGCGCCGAACACCGAGATCACCACGGACTCCAGACGGACCATCCGCTTGATGCCGGAGCGGTCCAGGCCGATCGCCCGCAGCATGCCGATCTCGCGCTTGCGCTCGAAGACCGACATCGCCAGGGTGTTGATCACACCGAGGATCGCGACGATCACCGACATCGCCAGCAGGCCGTACATGAGGTTCAGCGCGAAGGTGATGGTCTGGCTGAAGTCGTCCCGGACGTCCTGGCGCGACTTGACCTCGATCACCGGGTTGGCGCCGGTGGCGTCCTTGAGCGCCTTCTTCAGCGCGTCGCTCTCCCCGTCGGTGCCCTTGACCAGGACGTTGTTCAGGTAGGGCTGCGGCTCGTGCTTGACGATCTCGCTGTTGGCCAGCAGGGCCCCGCCGAGCAGGCCGCCCTTCTCGTAGACACCGCCGACGGTCAGGGAGCCCTTGGTGTCGTTGCCGAAGGTGACGTCGACGGTGGACCCGGTCCCGATGCCCAGCTTCTTCGCGACGTCCTCGTCGACCAGCAGCTTCCCCTGGGCGGCGGCGGCCATCGAGCCGCTCTTCATCGTCACCGAGACCAGCTTGTCGAGGCTTTCCCCGTTCAGACCGGTGATCTGCCGGCCGGAGCCGTTGAGCTCCCAGTAGACGGTGGTCAGCGGCGAGGAGGCGGCCACCCCGGGGGCCTTGGCGACCTCGGCCGGGACCTTGTCGGACAGGCTCATCCCGTTGGCCGCGGAGACCAGGTAGTCGGCCTTCATGGAGCTGGTGACCGTCCGGTCGAGGGTGTCGGCGACCGAGGCGCCGATCACGGTCAGACCGCTGACCAGCGTCAGGCCGATGGTGAGCGCGGCGGCGGTGGCGGCGGTGCGGCGCGGGTTGCGCACCGCGTTCTGCCGGGCCAGCTTGCCGGGGGTGCCGAACAGCCGGCCGAGGACCGGGCCGACCAGGGCGATCACCGGGCGGGAGAGCAGCGGCAGCAGGACGAAGACGCCCAGGACGGCGAGCAGCGCGCCGACCGCGATCGGCATCCGGCCGTCGGAGTTGCCCTTCGAGGCTCCGAAGGCGACCAGGGCGATGCCGGCGGCGGCCAGCAGCGAGCCGATGGCGTTGCGGACCACCAGGGACTTCTGGCTGGTGGGCTGGTCTCCGCTGCTCATCGCGGCGACCGGGGCGATCCGCGCGGCGCGGACGGCCGGCAGCAGTGCGGAGAGCACCGTGACCAGGATGCCGACGATCAGGGTGACCGCCACGGTCATCGGCTTGACCACCAGCGAGGCGGTCGGCATGCCGTCGTCCATCGTGGCGATCAGGGACTGCATCCCGGCGCCGACGCCGAGGCCGGCGACCAGACCCGCCGCGGCCGAGAGGGTCCCGATGGCGAGCGCCTCGACCAGCACCGAGCGGGTGACCTGCTTGCGGCTGGCGCCGATCGCGCGGAGCAGGGCCAGCTCCTTGGTGCGCTGGGCGACCAGCATGGTGAAGGTGTTGGCGATGATGAAGATGCCGACGAAGAGCGAGATCGCGGCGAACGCGAGCAGCATGGTGCGGATGCTCTCGCTGCTCCTCTCGATCAGCCGCTCGTCCTCCGCCTTCAGCTCGGCACCGGTGCGGACCTCGATCTGCTGCTCCGGCTTGAGCTTCTGGTTCACCTCGGAGAGCAGGGCGTCCTGGCTGGTGCCGGGCTTGGCGGCGAGCACGACGCTGCTGTAGCGGCCGGGCTCCAGCAGCAGCTGCTGGGCGGTGGCGCGGTCGAACAGGGTGAGGGTGCCGCCGCTGTTGGCCACCGGGTCGTCGGTGGTGAAGATGCCGGTGAGCTTCGCCTCCAGGACCGGGCCGTTGGAGCCGACCCGGACGGTGTCGCCGACCTTGTAGCCGCCCTTGTCGGCGGTCTTCCGGTCGAGGGCGATCTCCTTGCCGTTCTTCGGGCCCTGGCCCTCGGCCATCGGGTAGCGGGCGTCCTTGCCGTCCGGACCGGGCGCGAAGTTGGCGCCCCTGGCCGTCCAGGGCTGGCCGATCAGGGTGCCCTTCTTGTCGGCGACGCCGGTGAAGCCGCTGACCACGCCGCGGGCGCTCGCCGAGCCGGGCAGCGCGGCGAGCTGCTGGACGGTGGCGTCCGTCAGGGTGACCGGGCTCTTGTCGCTCTTGTCCCGGGCGGTCGCGGTGGCGCCGGCGGCGGTGTCGATGACCTGGACCGACACGTCCGAGTAGCTCTTGGAGTTGTTCTCCCGCATGGCCTTGCCGAAGGTGTCGGAGAAGACCATGGTGCCGGCCACGAAGGCGGTGCCCAGCATGACGGCGAGCGCCGTCATCAGCAGTCGGCCCTTGTGGGCCAGCACATTGCGCAGTGCGGTGCGATACATGGGGTGTCCTGGGGTCCTGTGGTCAACGAAGGGTCGGGCGGCGGACGCGGGGCGTCAGCTGGTGCGGCCCTTGGCGTCGAAGCGGCGCATGCGGTCCAGGACGGCGTCGGCGGTCGGCTGGACCAGCTCGTCGACGATGCGGCCGTCGGCGAGGAAGACGACGCGGTCGGCGTAGGCGGCGGCGACCGGGTCGTGGGTGACCATGACGACGGTCTGGCCGAG